>DASYBJ010000671.1:0-27433 GCA_036500845.1 Acidobacteriaceae bacterium | reverse complement strand
GATCTGTTCGAGATCGCCGCCGTTCTTGCGGCACAGCTTTGCGCAGGTACGCCGGAGGTCGTGGCACCGAAGTGCTCGATGCCGATTTGCTTGGCCGAGTTCTCGACCACACTCCAGATCGACCAGTCAGTTAAGACTTCGCCGACAACCTTGCCACCCTTATTCACCGGCCGCAAGAGGCGGCCTCCTCTAATGCTGGCAGCCGGCCCACGCGTCGATCACCTGTTGACCCAAACTGGCACTGCGAGCTACGAACACGTCTTCCCTTCCCGACCAAATCGAGCAGTACAGTCTTCCAGATCAGGCGTTAGAACGGCGGCCAGAATCCGGTCTAAATCGATCAGCAAGCTATGGGTAACCTTCGGAAACAGACCCCGAAAGAATTGGCCGTTGCGAATTGTCACTGTCACTCTCCCTTTTCGCCGCAGTTGCCAACGTGTCTGGGGCGGCAATCTGGATCAAATCCCCGGTTCGTCTCTACCCGATAGAAGATCGCGCTCACGCCAAAGAAATCAGAAATGAATTGAAGATCCCTATAGAAAGCGCCTCACAAATTCGGCGGAGCAGCAGAGAGTTTTCTTGACATTAGAACTCTGTGCCGATTAGGTTTGACGGCGCACAAGGAGCGGGGCGGGCGATGTTTTCAAATCGGCTGCATCGTACCCTAGCCCATCCCGGCCACGACTTAATGGTTAATGAGAGAGCCACCATGACATCCAGGATCGAAGCCTGCAGGGGCCAGATGAAGCCTGCGCTCAGTTTTGTATTCCTTGTCATACTGTCTTTTTTGGCATCGCCCGCGCGGGCGGCAAGTGACCCTCCAATCCCGGCAGGCTCGGTTCGCATTCACTATTTTCGCCCCGATGGAAACTACACGGGGTGGGCTCTCTACACATGGAACGCGTCGACGGAAAATGCCTCGTGGTGTCAGAGCGAGGTGCAGATCACAGGAACTGACAGTTATGGCGTCTATTTTGACGTTACCGTGAATCCCAATCAGGGCACTCCCACGGGCGACCTTGGATTCATCATCAACAACTGCGCGCAGGGGCAGATCAAAGACCCCGGACCCGACCAGCATTTACAAATCACGCTGTACCAAGAAGCGTGGGTGATCCACGGCAACGCGACCGTCTTTACAACGCAGCCGACGCAGCAGCAAATATCGAACAGCATCCTGGGCATCGAGCAGGCATATTGGCTGGACCGTACACACCTGGCAATCCAGCCGCAATACCTTCAAAGCGGAGCCACATATGCGCTCAGTATCAGCCTGACCGGCGGCTTGAATCTAACTGGTACGGGCATTACCGGAGGAACGCAGATTCCGCTGACGGTTGGCGGAACCCTCTCACAGGGTGAGCTGGCGCGATACCCGCAACTGGCCGGATACGCCGTGCTGCAGGTGCCATCGAGCGTGACGCTTGCAACCGTCGAGCAGGCCCTCAGAGGCGAACTTGCGCTCTCTGTCATAGGGCAGGATGGGACGTTGCAGTATGCCACCGGCATTCAGGATGCAGGTGCGCTCGATGACATTTACTATTATCCGGGCAAGCTCGGTGTCGTGTTCCATCATGCAAATCATTCCGACAGCGATGATGGGCAAGGCGATGATTCCTCCCCGATAACGATCAAGCTGTGGGCGCCCACCGCGCAGTCTGTTTCGCTGTTGCTGTTCGATCAGGAACGCGACACCACGCCATCGGCAACCGTCCCCATGTCTGAACACAACGGTGTGTGGGCGGCGGATGGCAAGAGCGACTGGAAAGGCAAGTACTACCTGTACAGCGTGAAAGTGTGGGTGCCGATCAACGGATCCGTCGAGACGAATGTCACCACCGATCCCTACTCCATCGACATTGCATTGAACGGAACCAAGAGCCGGATCACAGACCTCGATTCCGATGAGACGAAACCTGATGGATGGGACAATGTGGATTCACCCGCGCTGCGAAGCCTGAGCGATATGAGCTTGTATGAGCTGCATATTCGTGACTTCAGCGTGAATGACCTGACCGTTCCACAGGCGCACCGCGGCATGTACGAAGCCTTCGATGATCAGACTGCGGATGGCATGCGGCATCTGCGCGCGCTTGCGCAAAGCGGGCTGAAGGCAGTGCATCTTCTTCCATCGTTCCACTTCGCGAGTGTGAACGAGGACAAGTCGACATGGAAGGCCACCGGCGATCTGTCGCAGTATCCGCCGGATGGCCAGCAGCAGCAGGCCGCTGTCGCCGCCATCCAGGGCAGCGACGGTTATAACTGGGGCTACGACCCCGTGCACTATATGACGCCGGAGGGCAGCTATGCGATCGATCCCGACAACCGCGTACTCGAATACCGCACGATGGTAGAAGGACTGCATAGGGCTGGGCTACGCGTCGTGCAGGATGTGGTCTTCAATCATACGAATGCCAGCGGTGAAGGGCCGAACTCGAATCTCGACGAGGTGGTACCCGGCTACTACCATCGCCTGGATGCGAATGGGAATCTCGAGACTGGCTCATGCTGCCCAGATACGGCAAGCGAACACCGCATGATGGAGAAGCTTATGATAGACACCCTCCTGTTGAATGCGCGCGAGTACAAGATTGATGGCTTCCGCTTCGACATCATGAGCTTCCACTTCACCTACAACATGCAGGATATCCAAGCGGCTCTTCGCGCGCTCACGCCGGAGAAGGACGGCGTCGACGGCTCGAAGATTTACATCTATGGGGAGGGTTTCAACTTCGGCGACACGGCGAATAACCAGATAGGCCCCAATGCGGACCAGGTTAACCTTTACGGCTTTGGCATTGGTACATTCAACGACCGGATTCGCGACGGTATTCGTGGCGGCAGCCCGTTTACCGACGAGCGCGTGCAGGGCTTTGCCACCGGGCTGTTTACTGATCCGAGCGATTACACCAACTCCAATACCTCGCAACCGAATCAGCAGACTCAACTGCAGCAGTATGCCGACTGGATTCGAGTTGGCCTCGCCGGCAACCTGCGCGATTATAGCTTTACCGACAGTGCGGGTGTTACTGTCACCGGGGCACAGGTGAACTACAACGGACAGCCAACCGGCTATACGGCAACCCCGATTGAAGCCGTGAACTATTGCTCCGTGCACGACAATCAAGATCTGTTCGACGCCGTGCAATTGAAGTCCAGCTTCAACGACAGCATCGCTACACGCGCACGCCGGCAGGTGATGGGCATGAGCCTTGTCACGCTTGGGCAGGGCATTCCCTTCTTCCAGGCTGGCGACGATCTACTGCGGTCCAAAGATATGGACCAGAACAGTTACGATTCAGGCGACTGGTTCAACAAGATCGATTGGACGGGAAAGACAGCGAACTGGGGCATAGGACTGCCGCTGGCGAGTCAGAATGGCGGCCAATGGCCCATTATGGCGCCTCTGCTCAGCAACCCTGCATATACTCCCCAGCCGCAGAACATTGACTACAGCGACTCGGCATTCCGTGAACTGATGAACATTCGCTACAGCTCCGACCTCTTCCGCATGCCAACCTTCGAACAGGTGCAGCAGAACCTCACATTCCTGAACACTGGGCAGAGCCAGACACCAGGATTAATCGTCATGAAGCTCGATGCCAATGGCTGGAACTATGGTCGCTACAAGCACATCCTCGTAGTCTTCAACGCCACGAACCAGCAGGTAGCGTTTTCAGACAGCAGGCTGCAGGGGCTACAACTGCATCTCCACCCGATACAGGAAGATTCCAGTGATCCGCTAACTCGCCAATCTTCGTTTGACCCAAAAGCAGGAACTGCCACAGTAACAGCGCTGACTACTGCAGTCTTCGTGAGCGAAGTCGAGTAGGAGGATGATGTGCCTGGTCGAACCATGGGCCGACCGGGCCCGGGGACATCGGTTTGCGTGGTAGGCGACACACCCGCGGATATTCAGGCCGCGCACGCCAATGGTCTCGATGTCATCTCGGTCGCGACCGGGATCTATCCCTTCGAGCGGCTTGCGATGGAAACGCCCGAATGGTGCCTCCATTCGCTCGCAGAGCTCCTGGAAGAGCGCTGACTTTTTCCTTGTGACAACGATTCGACGATCGACTCAAACTCGACTGCGCGATGATCTGCTGTATGCTGCTCAAGGATTCGTCTCCGGGCCGCACGGCCGATCCGTTCTGCTTCGCTGTGCGGCATTTGCCGCAAAATGGATGCCACTTCATACTCGTCGTGCGGTAAGAGGATTTCTTCTCCCGGCGTGAGGAATTCCTCTAGTCCTGCCCAGGCGTCCGAGAGAATCGCCGTTTCGCAAGCGGCCGCTTCGAAGAGGCGAACCGAAGGCGAGAACCCCACCGCCACCATGTCTTTCCGCGTCAAGTTCAAAGTGAATCGCGAAGAGGAGTAAAAGGCTGGATGCTGCGGTGGAGCAACGTGATCGATACGCTTTACATTGTTGTGCCAGCATAGGCCCTCTGGATATTGCGGTCCCGCTACGATAAAGCGCGCGCTGGGAAGCAATCTCGCTGCCCCGTCCATAAACTTCATCAATTGCGGTTGGCGATCCGGCGCGTAGGTACCGAGATAACTCAGGTCGCAGCTATACAGATCTTGCGCTTCTGTTCGCGCGTAAAGCGCAGGATCAACCGAACAGTAGAAACCCACGGCCCAGGACGAGCCAAAATAGTGCTCGATCATGTACAAGGCAGGACCTCCACTAAAGCTCAGGTACGCAGCGTAGTGCGGAATGAGCTCTGCCTCGAGATAGTCTGTTCTACCGTGACTGCAAAGCTCGGCCAAAGTAATCGGCGTATCTATGTCATAAAACAGAACCGGTCCGCATCCGGCTTCGAATAGTGCATGCGAGACCGTAATCGCGTCAGGAAAATACGAGCCGACCATGACCACGTCCGCGTCCTGACTGGGGAGCAACACACTTTGGTTCCAGGTCTCATAAAGTTGCAGCTTACAGAATTCAGGCCGCGGCAAGTCCCGGTTGCTGCGATACCACTCCACATCTTTTTCTATGAAATGGACCTGATGACCGCGGCGGGCCAGTGCCCTGCACAAGGAGCGATAGGTAGTGGCGTGGCCGTTCCCCCAGGAAGACGTGATCGTCAGCCCGTAGATTACGATCTTCACGCGACTGCTCCGTTCGGTCGCTCCAGAGAGGAAAGCGCGGAGCACACCATGAACGCTTGCTCTGCCTGCGCCGCTCGTTGGGCATAAGTATGATCGCGAAGCGCACGAAGCCTGAGGGCGCCACCGATCCTGCGACGCGCCGCATCGTCGTGCCGCATCAGCGCTTCGACCACATCTTCCGCAGATTGAAGCACTGAAATCTGCTCGTCTGGTTCAAAGCAGTCGGCGATGCCTGGCCAATCATCACAGAGCAGGCAGGGGCCCGCTCCGGCAACTTCGAACACGCGGGTTGGCGGAGAGAAACCGCTGTTTGCCATGGATGAGCGGTTGATGTTCATGATCATACCGGCGGAGCAATTAACGCGGCTGTGCTCTGCCGTCGGAACGTGACCGATTCAGCGCACATTTGGCGGCATTACCTTGTCTGCCCAACCTTCCCCACCCAAAAGGAACCTCTTGCCGGGGGCCTGAGACGCAGCACGGAAAAACAACTCATCGACCCGGGCTTCGCGATCAGGCAGGCGGTTGCCGAGAAAAGCGATATCACAGTTGAGCGATGGGTCAGGGCAGACCGGAAAATGCATTTCAGGATCGAGACCGTTGTAAATGCTGTAATACGCACGCGCGCCGAAACGAAGACACTGCTCACGCACCCAAGGCTTTTACCCGGAAACTTGAAGGTGATGCCCGAACCTTCAACCTGTACATGCTTGTTGCGCATGGTGGTCAAGCCGTAGGAATGATTTTCGCGCGCGTACTCCTCGTTGCCGACTCGGATCAATGTCAGTTCCATCAGGCGTACGATGACTGCCAGAACTTTCAAAGGAGGCAGCCCTGGAAGAGAAAGATCATGGCTTACCCGCTCTCGAATCACAGGCAGCAACTCCCCGAAAATGGTCGTCCGCTCGTATTTTGTTTCGTCGCGAACAGAACGCCACCGAGGAGGATACCGACTCTGCTTGCGGCTGCGCGCATCACGTCCAATCACCTGTAGATGTCCTTTGGGGTTTGCGCAGATCCATACATCCTGCCAGGCAGGTGGGATCACCAGCGAACGGATGCGCGCTAGCGTTTCTTTGTCGCGCACTGGTTTGGCGTCACCGTCTATATATCTGAAACCTCTCCCCGGGCGCCGGCGACGGATTCCGGCCTGAGCGTCGGTGACGTATCGAAGGCCGGCCTCTTTCGCCGACTCCATAGGGTCAGTGTTAAGGTTTATTGGTTTTTTGCGTCTAGCCATGAAGGTCAGCTGTTAGTCGGATGCAAATGGCCCCCGGGAAGGTTACCGGAATATGCTTGGTCCAAATAACCGACCCCACCCGGAACAACGTTGAAGAGGTAGTTGGATGCGCGATGATTCTGCCGAGTGGTCCAGCGGGTTAGTGGTCAAGCCCCGTCACGAAAGTACGCATGCGCGGCCTATGCGCCGCACGTGGGGCTGGCATCGTGGTCTGGGTGGCCGCCTTCTTAGAGATGGGTAAAGATGATCTCGGGGCGGTATTTCTCAATCAACTCCGCGATACTCCGGTCTGGTTGGGAGGAGCGCGAGGCTGGTGCTCGCAGACTTCAACTCGCTTTGCGCTTCGAACGGGAGCGACTCTTGGTGTGCTCTTCATGCTCGGGGTAAACGAACTTGTTGAAGTTGCTCTTCTTTCCGTCTGCCGTCTTGTCCTGATAGACGAACTCGAGATCGCTTTCATCGAACTTCTTGAAGAAGTCGTCCCAGGAGATTTCCCTCAGCTTGTCGTCGTTGTGGCTGGGAGCTTCAGGAAACTTGAAGCGCAGGATACCGGGCTCTTTCCCCTTGTGGGTACTGGCGACTTCGGCTGGAATAGCATTGCGAGCTTCGGCCCATTTCCGAATCTCGTCGTGATCGGTGGTCGTCTTGGAGAGTGCCATGAGAAAAACTCCTTTCCTGTAAAATGAGATGCAGCGTCGGGAAAACTTCTGCCTGCGCGTGAGCTGCGACCCCGATTTTTTCGTCAGCCTGCATGATCGTGCTCTAGTGGTGAAGATAGCTGAAGGCAAGGCATACGGAGGCGGCAAAGATAACAACCGTCGTGCTCCAGCCGACGACGTTCAAAGTTGCGCTGTTGACCTTGTCTCCCATGATCGATCGGCGATTGGTCATGATCATGATCAGTAGCATCAGCGGCGGAGTTGAGAAACCCTGAACGATGCCCGCGAAAACCAGCGCGTGCATCGGGTTGATTCCGGCGAAGTTGATTGCCATTGCTACCAGCGTGAAGAGGGTAATCGCGCCGTAGAAGAGCTTGGCTTCCTTCGGTTTGTGGCTTAGTCCGTTCCGCCAACCCGCAGTCTGGCAGAGGTCATAGGCGGCCCCGGTGGTCATCACGGGAATTGCCAGCATGCCTACGCCGAGGATGCCCGCCGAGAAGAGCAGGCTGGCCATATTCCCGGCCAAGGGACGCAGCGACTGAGCGGCGTCTGCCGCAGTCTCGATATTGTGATGACCAGCAGTGAAGAGAGTTGCGGCGGTAGCCAGCATGATGAAAAACATCACAATGTTGGAGAAGAGCATTCCAAAGAGCACGTCCCAGAGACTTGTATTGAGTTCTCGCTCAGTTGTCCCGCGCCGCTCTCGCAGGGTGCGACGGCCGGCCGCAATCTTTTCTTCTACTTCTTCATTGGACTGCCAGGTATAGATGTAGGCCGATAGTGACGTACCGATGATGGCGACTAGGATTGCGAGGGTATCGTGATTGAAGTGCATAGCCGGGGTGAAGATGCCGCGAAGGACTTCAGAAAACCTGGGACGGGCCATGAATGCAGAGGCGACGTAGGCGAGCAGAGAGAGCGCGAGCACTCGCAGGACGTTGCGGATGAACGTGTACGAGCCCCAGATCTGGAGAATCAGGGAGACGAGCGTTATGACGGCCACGATCGTCCACTGCGGCACATGAATGAGTATTCCTGCCGCGGCTGCCATACCGCCGATATCCGCGCCGGCCTCGATGATGTTGCCGACGATGACGCCGCTGAGAACCGTGTACAGGAACCATCGAGGCGAATGGCTTCGCAGGACGGCAAAGAGGCCCTGGCCGGTAACTTGTCCCAGTTTGCCCGACAGATAGACCACCGCAACCATCATCGGCAACAAGACCGGAGCGGTCCAGAGGATGCTGTAGCCGAACTGTGCGCCCGCCTGCGCATAAGTTCCAATGGCGGAACAATCGTCATCCGCGGCGCCGGTGATGAGGCCCAGCCCCAGCGAGCGAAAGACATTGTGTTCGCGGGTTTTACGCGGCGCGCCGGCGGCGACGGAGTTGGACATGGCGATTTGCAGCAGGTGGCCGTCGGACGAACGACCCTCGAAGGAGTGGATGAATTTTGTGAGTAGCGGGTTGTGGGCTGCTGCGGGACTGTTCCGTTCGAATGCCCCGAACTACGTCACGAAATTTCAGGGGAAGCATCAACATAGTTCCTGTGCTTTCCTGCATCTATGCGAAAGAGCAGAGACTCTGAACCACATGAATTTCGTAATCTTCGGCCTGACGCTCTCGTCTTCCTAGGGGAACTGACACGCGACCCTGTGGCGTGGCCTGCTGAGCGGGTGAGATCCTTCACTTTTTTAAGACACCGATGAATCAGGTAAGGTTCTTAGCCAACGGATCGCGGTGAAGGGTGGGACAACGGTATACCGGGAAAGTGGCGCTTTCAGTTGCCATCAGCGAAGAGTAGAAAATGCGTTATCAGAGTACCGTTATCGAGAGTACCAGGGGGTATCAATGACAACCGTTCGATCATCGCCTTCTTTGTAGAGGAGAGACCGGAGTTTTGCGCCTCGCCTTGGGTGCAGCAAATACGTATACCAGTGGCGTTCTATCAATTCGGGGATGATGACCGTGATCAGGCGGTCGGGTTTCTCATTCCTGGTCTTCTTCACGAAATC
This sequence comes from Acidobacteriaceae bacterium, assembly GCA_036500845.1. Classification (GTDB taxonomy): domain Bacteria; phylum Acidobacteriota; class Terriglobia; order Terriglobales; family Acidobacteriaceae; genus PALSA-350. The sequence continues at coordinate 18,408 of DASYBJ010000671.1, read as the reverse complement.
CAAAATGGGTTGGTAAAGCCAGCGATACGGTGAATCAACAATCTGTAGGGATGGGACGACGGATCGCATGGCCCTGACCGGCCGCTCGACCTTCTCTTTCCAGATCTTTTCGAGCGCCTTCTGATCATCCTCTTCGATGCTGATGTGCAGCGCGGTAATATCTTCCGACAGCATCAGAGCGAGTTCGAGGGCTTTTTCGGTGACGCGGTTCCAATCCTGAATGGGGATGATCACGGCGGGCGGGCGCAAGTTCGAGACCTGAACTTCCTGGGCCTGCTCCAGCTCCCGAGCGTCTTTCTGATAATGATGGTTGATTCGCTCCAACAGTAAGACAAGCGCGGGCACGAAAACGATGGTCATCCAGGCGCCCTCTTTGAATTTCGCCAGAACGATGATGACGAGTACGACAGCGGTCGTGACGGCCCCTACCGCGTTAGTCAACAATTTAATTCGTACTCCTGGACCCGGCCTATGCAACCAATGAACCACCATCCCGGCCTGGGAGAAAAGAAACGCGCTGAATGCTCCTACAGCGAACAAAGGAATCAAGGCGTCGATCACGCCGCCAAAGCCAATCAGAAGCAGGCCGGAAGTTGCGGCCAGAACGAGCACACCATGCGTAAAAACCAGGCGGCTTCCGCGCTGCGCAAAAACGGGTGGCAAAAAGCGGTCCTCCGCCAGCAACCGACAGACCCGCGGAAAATCCGCGAAGCTGGTTTGGGCAGAATAGGTTAGAACGGTGAAGATACTGGCCGTGGCCAGGTAGTAAAAGATGCCGTGTCCGGTGACAGCTCCAATGAGCTGTGTAAGGACAGTTTGATAACCGGGCTTCCGCTCGTCCATGGCCACGATGTGGTAAGCGGGGCAGAGAAAACCAAGAGACAAGAGAAACAGGCCGAGGATACCCACGATCACGGTCAAAGTCCGCTGCGCGTTGCGAACCTTTGGCTCACGGAAAAGTGGTATGCCATTGCTGACGGCTTCGACACCGGTCATTGCGGTGCAGCCGTTGGCAAAGGCTGTCAATAGTATCCAGGTGCTCAAGGTTGCGGTCGCAGGTGGCAGGGGTGGTGGTGGTATCACAGGGTGGGGGTGGCCGCTGGTTTGCCAAAAGCGGAACACTCCTAACGCGATGGCACCTCCTACACACGCCACGAATAGGAAAACAGGAACGGAGAAGGTTAGGCCTGATTCCCGAACTCCGCGCAGGTTAATAAGGGTCAGCGTCAGCAGGACTAAAAGACAGAGCGCGAGCAAATGCGACTGCAGAAATGGGATAGCTGACACGACGGCGCCGATCCCGGCTGAGATGCCGACCGCGACATTGAGCAAATAGTCGAGCATCAAGGAAACCGCAGCCCACAAGGCGGGATGCTCACCGAGGTTGTCTTTGGCAACAATATAGGCGCCACCCCCATTGGGATAAGCGGCGGCAGTTTGCTGATACGACAGATAGAGGATGAACAGCTGGACTACGATGGCGGTCACGATGATCGGGTAATAGTGGAAGCCGATCAGGCCGACTGGCAGCAGAACGATGAGCGCAGCTTCCGGACCGTATCCGGTAGACGCAAGTGCGTCCAAGCCGAGTACCGGGACGCCGGTGACCACGGTGAGTTCTTCCTTCTTCTCTTCCCATGTAGCCAGCGGCTTACCTAGTAATGACATGGCATCATCGAGTCCGGTGAGAATTCATAATGAGGGATCGCGCCCCTGGAATTTTCCCGGGCGTTTGAGTTGCACTGCCCGGATGGTGCAGAGACGCGGCGATTGTTGGAGAAAGTTCCCTCCGGAGGCCAGCGCTAAAGCGCATGATGAAAGTCGCATTCCGGCCGGAGCGCTGAAGCGCTCCGGCCCCCGCTCCCATCCGTCTCGCAAGTTTTCCCGGTTCTCACACATCCTGTAGATCCCTCGTCGGTCCAAGCAAATGTGCGGCACGGCCAGGAACCGTCTCCTTCGTCGCAACCCAAGTGCATAGATTCTTGAGATGCTTCCTGAGTCCCTCGCCGAGTAAGTCTGAGGTAGTAGAAGAACATCCGCCGCAATTGGTAGAGTTGCTTGCGCCTACTGTCGCGGAGTGGCTTCGTTCTGACGGCCGATTGTTTGGGGACACATGCGGGGGCTATGGTAATTGACTGCTCACTGTCTCGCGCAGGCAGTTCTTCGTTCCTTCAGGCCAAGCTGAGCCGCATGCCAGGAGAAGCATTGATGCAGGATAAGGAGCAGACGGCCCAGAGTTCCATCGCTTATTTCAGCGGGGCGCAATTGTTTGCGGCGGCCAGCTTAGCCGGCCGGATTCATGTATTGATAGCAGCTATCGCTTGTACTCTGCTGGGTTTTATTCTGGTCGACATTTTTGAAACCATTGTCATTGCCCGCCGCACGCACCGAACGTTACAGATTACGCGCTTCTTTTACCGTATTACGTGGAGATTGTTTTGTGTGTTGGCTCGAAAACTGCGGTCTGGGAGAAAACGGGAGCGGTTTCTTGGAATCTATGGTCCCATTTCGCTAATACTGCTTTTGGGCTGCTGGGTTATCGGTCTCATCACGGCATTCGCGCTATTGCATTGGTGTTTTGGCCTGGAATTGAATGGCGTTCGGGCAAATTTCCCAAATGATTTTTACTTCAGCGCAGCCACTCTTTTTACGCTCGCGCCGACTGGTCCAGGCAACGCGGCTTCAAAAGCGCTTTCGGTCCTCGAAGCCGGACTTGGATTCAGCTTATTCGGCCTGGTCATTGGATATCTGCCTGTGTTGTACCAGTCTTTTTCGAACCGGGAAGTGCGTATTTCGCTTCTCGACGCCCGAGCGGGGTCGCCGCCCTCCGCGGCCGAGTTGATTCGCCGTCAGGGCAGGAATCCTGACAGACTGGAAAGACAACTAGCCCAGTGGGAGGAATGGGCGGCAGAGGTCCTCGAAAGTCACATTGCCTATCCCATGCTTTCGTATTTTCGCTCTCAGCATACGAATCAATCATGGATCGCGGCGCTGACCTCCATCATCGATGCAAGTGCATTGGCTGTTCTGACCTCTGACGGGGATCTAAAGCGTCAGTCTGAGCTGACTTTTGCGATGGGACGTCATGCCTTGGTGGATCTCGCGACTATCTTTGATACCCCGCCCACGACAGACGAGAATCGTCTCTCAAAGGAGGCTCTCTTGCTCCTTCGCAGCGTGATTTCTGAGACAACCACGGCTTTGCGGCCTGAGCTGCTGTCAGAAGACAAGCTCAGGAGTCTGAGAGAAATGTACGAGCCTTACGCCAATGCGCTGGGGCGATATTTCCTGATGGCACTTCCTCCCTGGTTGCCGATTCCTGACTCGCTCGACAATTGGCAGACTACATCGTGGGGACACATGGCAAGTCCATTCACTGTTTCCGACCCTTTTCTGGTCGACCGGGGTGAAAGCGCAGGCTAGGCTGAACGTTCCGGGTGCTCCGACCACCACTCTACAACCGGCCGTTCACCTTTATCCAAGCAACTTACGACAGGCCAGAGTTCTGCGGCGCTGATGCGGATCGAACCAGCAACTCTCACGTGACACTCTGAAGATAGATAGCATCATGTTATGCCCATGCCGCATGCGACTCTCGACCAGCGACCGATGCGACGCCTGCTGTCGCCCTTCACTCGATTTACCCAGCTCGAGTCCTCTGGCAGCATTGTGCTTTTGCTGGCAACGCTCGCGGCTCTTGCCATAGCCAACTCCCATTTTGCCGCGGCATATAATGCCCTTGTTGAGCTTCCCATGGGCGCCCGCTTTGGCCGGTTCTCGTCGCAATGGACGTTTAACGGTTTCATCAATGATGGATTGATGGCCATCTTCTTCCTGGTGGTCGGCCTGGAGGTAAAGCGCGAGATCCTTGTGGGTGAACTTGCTTCTCTGCAACGAGCCCTTTTGCCCGCTTTTGGCGCGCTCGGCGGTGTGCTTACGCCGGCATTGATTTACACCGTCCTCAACCGAAACACTGCGAACGCCAGAGGGTGGGGGGTTCCCATTGCAACAGACATCGCATTTTCACTGGCGGTTCTCACGGTGTTTGGAACCCGCATTCCCACTGGACTCAAGCTCTTCCTGGTTACCCTGGCCATTGTGGACGATGTCGCCGGCGTAGTGGTGATTGCGACTGCATACACGCACAGCCTACACCTTGGCTTCGTGGCAGTAGCTGTTTTGATTTTTGCTCTGTGTCTGGTTCTGAACAGGCTTGGAGTTATCCGGCTAAGCGTGTATGCAGTGATGGGAGTCGCGCTTTGGTGGGCTCTGGGCGAATCTGGAATTCATCCCACGCTAAGTGGGATTGTACTTGCTTTGGCCGTTCCATCGAGAAGTTTCATGGAACCCGCCACCTTTGTGGATCGCGGAGAGCGCCGCATGAGAGGACTGGCTGACCCGATGATTCAGATGGCGCCGCTTAGCCGGGAATCGCGGGAGCATCTTCGCATGCTCCGCCTTTCGACGGAGCTGCTCGAATCTCCGCTCGATCGGCTGCAGGGATATTTGCACCCCTGGGTCAGCTTTGTCATCGTTCCCCTCTTTGCCTTCACGAACGCAGGCATCCGTTTGCACGGGTTCCATGCAAGCACGATGCTCAAAGCAGAATACTCCGGGATTTTTCTAGGTCTGTTGCTGGGCAAGCCCATTGGCATTACTGCCTTCTCATGGATTGCTGTGCGCCTCGGATTTGCTGAGCTTCCTTATGGAGTTCGCTGGCACCAACTCCATGCAGTTTCATGGCTAGGAGGTATCGGCTTCACGGTTTCCATCTTCATTGCTGGTCTTGCGTTTGATGGAACATCGGATTCCGTAACCGCGCGTAATGCTGTGCTTATGGCATCAGCATCCGCTGCGGTCCTAGGGGCGGCTATGCTGATGCTCACGCACCGACCCTCACTGTATGAACAACCGGACAGCCCTGTTCCCTAGCAGGCTGGGAAAAGATTCGGAAGACCGCGGGGAAACGTTCTTCCGGTTCTCACACCGACTTTCCCGTACCGACGGCAATGGCCGGCAGGCGATTATCTTTAGCATCTTTTCAGCAGCCTGCTCGCTGAGCGATGCAAACGCGGAGGGGGATGAAACAGCTTACGCCCACTCAGGTATGGGCTCCGAAGCCGTGGGTGTAAGCTGCGCGAAATCGTACAGAGCCTGACGGTGATAGTGCCAATGGTCAAACATGCAGGAGTCTGCCGGACGATCATAGTACTTCCAGGGGAGATGGCGCGCATTGAGCCCGACAACGTGCGCCCCGCATTGTCCAAGCGATTGCTGCTTGGGCCAGCATGGGGAGCAGATTGTAACATCCGTAGTGGGGACGACGAGCGACGCGGAAGCAGCGTAGCCGCGGCGACCTGTAAGCCCTGCTCATCGAGTTCCGAGGTAAGTAGAAGTGGCTTGCGAGTTCGGCGCTTGTGACGAGCAATTACTGTTTGCATTGCCCGCTCGAAGTTGAATTCCGGTGGAAGGCCACGTATCCCTGAGTTGTAAGCGCCTTCCCGACAGTCTTCATCGAATTGCCCGAGACAGCGCTCAACATCCTGGGCAATGAGGCAGCGCTCGTCTTGCGCGAGCCATTGCAGTAGTCTGCGGGGCATGCGCCAGAGAATCACATCGTTATCGAGTGAAAGCTCATGCAGGGCAGGAAAAAGACGCAGTGGCGCCAGCTTCCAGCCGACGCCCTCACCCATTCCCTTATCCAAGCGGGTGGCAAGCGGACGCGAGAGTCCGCGGGAGTTATCGAGCCACTCCACGCAACGGGGAATGGGCCCGGTGCGCGCCTTCGCCTCGGTAAGCCCGACTGAGTTTACGCAGACCACATAGCGCGTACGATCGCCAAACACGCGAAGAGCGCAATGGATGGACAATCGCAGAGCCTCAAACCCCGAGGCAGACACGTCACCGACGGTCCACCGGACCGCGAGACGATAGGTCAACAGGCCCATAAAACAGGGCCTCGCTTGAGCAGTCGTTCATAGAGTGCCAGGTACGCCTCAGTCATGCGAGCCTGGGAGAAGTGTTGCGCAGCCCTCTGCCGGCAGGTCTCGGGATCGATCCCGCCGCAGCGCAGAATAGCCTCGGCCATCTGATTTTCATCTTTGACCAGAAAGCCAGTAACGCCATCCTCTATGATTTCCGGAATGGCGCCGGACGGAAATGCGATCGCCGGTGTGCCCGCAGCCAGTGCCTCCATGGCTACGAGCGAGCTTGTTTCCGGAGCGATGCTGGGCAACAGCACGCACCTGGCGGCAGCAAGCAGGCGCTGCTTTCGCGCAAAGGGAACTGGCCCTACAAATCGATGCGGCCAATGCAATCGTGGCACGAGCTGGGTGGAGTAATAGCGCTGATGCTCGGGGTATGCGAAAACCTCACCACCGAGCACGACCGGGACCTTCGCACGTGAACCGGCGTCCAGCGCTACATGGAAATTCTTCTCCGGGCAGAGGCGACCGAGGGCAAGCGCAAACTGCCTGGGCCTGCGGCGTAATCTGGAGAGAGGAGCGCCGTTGGGAATGACGGGAAGATCGCGGTGCTGCGGCGGACAAGAGCGCCGCTGCGCTTCGGAGACACACTGGAGCTGAGTGCGCGAGTTCTCCCAAATGCTTGCGGGATACCATGCAGGAGGCAAGTGTAGTGTAGCCAGGGAGACGATTCCTGCGGGAATGGTGTATCGATGGAAGTCAAGTCCGTGAAAGTGAACCAGGTCGATCGGGAATCTGCTACATGCACGATCAATATTTCGCTGGTGATCGGCGCTCACAGATGCATGCACCTTCTCCGTAATTGGGCCCGCTGGGACAGGGGTGGGGATTAGAACCCCTTTCACCTTGGAACCCGCCTGCGCGATTACGACGGAGCGATACCCGGCGCCTTCGATGGCCTGGTCCAAGGCCGAGAGTATTTGTTCCGCTCCGCCGGCCACGTCGGGAGAGACGGGAGCAAGTGGATAAGCAACACTCAGGATAGTCAGCGGCATGCCATTGCCTTGGCGGCTAAACGCCGGAAGCGCTTGCCGGTCATTCCCCAGGGAAACTGTTCGTAAAAGAGCCGGCGCTGCGGCGGAGGCTCGGTGAAGTCGTAGCAGGGTGCAATTCTGTATCTCTCCACACCTGCATCGAAGTACCGCAGTGTGTCGCGTTGAGTGACAAAGCAGTCCAGCAATTCCTGTCTAACCAGTTTCTCCGCCGGATCGAGGCGCCAGGTTATCTCTGGCAACGGGACCGGCCAAGGGAGGAAACACCCCGTCTCCAATCGGCCGTCCGGCCCGGCATGGTAGAGCGCTGCCTCGATCAGCACGGGGCGGCTTTGGGGAACGATCATGGCGGCTGCCGCGTGCGCCGCGAAGGCAGATGCATCGTGGTCGGGATGGCCTCCTTCGTAGGCATGGGTGAGAATGGCCACCGGTTCGATCTCAAAGATCAATGTGCGCAGACGTTCCGTCAGTTCTTCCAGGTGAAACGACGCGCACTGATCGGGTATGTCAAAGCGTTCGCTTCTCGACTCCGGGATATGCGCCACTCTAAAGGCGTGGCGCAATTCCTGCGCACGCGCGTCGCGATATTGATCGAGCGTAGTGAAACCATAACGGGCAGCATCGGATCCGTCTAATGGCACACCGTCTGTGACGTGTACAAAGAACGAGCCTGCGTGTCGAGAAAGTCGTGCGCCAAGTGCCAGAACTTCGTCGTCCGGGTGGGCCATTACCACAAGAGTGGCGGGAGCGACCGAGCCCGACGATACAGTGGCGGTTACATCCCGTAAAATTGCGTCGATCCCCGGCATGCGTCATCTCCTGGAACCCATCCGCCCGGTGTGCGGGCGGGGTAAACCGTACGTGGCCCGTCGGGAGCATCGCTGAGCTCTTCGCGCCGGCAAAGATACACTTCTTCTTCAGGATGCCCCTCGACGGAAAACCCCGCGCTACGCACCACAGCCTCTACGCAGGCGCGGTTGGGCAGCCACCAGTTCGTCGGGTCTCCGCCCGTACTGGTGTTCGACCAAGTGCATTCTTGGATACTCGGGAAGATTGAAGACTGCCTGTTCGCCGAGACTGTAGTCCTGTTGGACATCAATAAGCTCCCGGCTGCCCCGCTGCATGGATTGCAGGAGCAGCATATCTTTGGCAACGTGCTCGTGGATCAGGTCCAGCGCAAGCAATGGGTGGCGCAGATGGTAGAACACCCCCATGAAGATCACGAGATCGAACCTCTCACCTAGATTTGCGATGTCCCAGACAGAGCATTGCAGGAATTCAACATCCGCACCGAGTACCTCAGCGGCAAAGCGTGCCTGCTGCAGGTACCGTGGATCCCAATCGATGCCCAGCACACGGGATGCGCCACGGGCTTTCATCTCAAATGAGTAAAACCCCGCGTTGCAACCGATATCGAGCATCGTCGGGCCCGTAAGGTCGGTGGGTGTTGCGGCCTGGAAGTTTTTCCACTTCAGACGTGGATAGTCGCCCACAAAGTGATCCGGCGCTGTAGCTACTCTGTGCAGATCAATATTGTGGAACCATGTGCCCAGGTTTGTGAGCCGCTCCCGAATTTTCGGTTGCGTCCATTTCCGCTCAGAGACTGACGACGGCATGGTCAGGTTCCTCAGTCCGGTTATTTTCGCTGGGTGCGATGAGGTTTCCGGCAGACTCACCTGCCGGATTTTGCATTGGCGGATTGGATAGCAGCCGGAGGGCTTCACGATAGCCATGAAGTGTACCGACATCCACATAGGCCTGCCCTGCACGCGAGGCAATCGCCTTACCGCCCCGGGCGAGGAAGGCGTTTACCAAAGTCCCAAAATACTCATCTCCCCGGCCGGGCTCTCTCCAGAGGGCGTGCAACTGGTGAAAGATGGTGCCCGGCATTTTGAATGCGCCCCAGATCCATTGCGATGGTGGATTTGGATTTTTCACCAATATTTCTTTTACCGCTGTCCCTTCCTCTTCCGTCACCACGACGTCGAAAAGGTCGGGCCGGCTCACGGGGAACAGTAGAAAACAAAGAGAATCGTTCGGTAACAGCGCCAGTCCGGCTTCAGGAAACCAGATCGTGTCCGGCAGGCCGACGATGACCGGCTCATCGGGAGGAATGACTGGCAGAGCGCGAAAGACCGCATCGCACAGGCCGCTAGGCTTGGGCTGGACGACGTATACGATATCCACGCCGGCAATTCCGGAAGCATAGTACTCTAGTATGTCTGACTTGCCCTGGGAAATAACCAAGCAAAGTTTGGTCGCGCCCCCGGCGATCATTCGCTCGATCAGGTACTCGCTTACTGCACGAGGCCGCTCCGCACCCCGATCGATTCTGCTGCCGACCGGCAGCAGCTCCTTCGAAAAAGCCAACGGCTGGATCCTGCTGCCTATGCCAGCGGCGGGTATGACTCCCCACATGTGAACCTCTCTTTTCCTTTGTTGCGGCGTCCGGGTCCTACATGACGAAATTGGCTGCGCTTACGTCTGCGCAGATGGTCTCGAGCTGCTTGACCCGTTCGTCGGCTGTGTGCTCGCACAAGGTGCGCTCTCGTGCGTTGCGAGCGATGCGGGCCAGTTCTTCGTCGCTGCGATCGAGCGCGGCAATCACATCCGCTGAACAACGGACCGGGAGCAATTCTTCTCCCGGAGCGAAAAACGTATCGAGCCCGTCCCAGACATCGCTCAAGATGGGAACGCCACACGCCGCCGCTTCAAAGAGCCTGCCCGAGGGACAAAAACCGTGGGCGGCCATCGCCTGACGAGTTATGTTGAGGGTGGCGCGGGAAGAACAGAAGAAACCCGGGTGGAGCGGCGGAGGCATATGCCGAACGAAGAAGATGTTGGGGGTCCAGGGAAATGATTGCGGATAGAGCGCACCGCCGATCACAAATTTTCGCCAAACTTGCTCGCGCGAGGGCTGAATAAACAGCTCTTCTAAAAAGGGCTGCCGGTCTGCCGCGTAGGTGCCGAGATAAGACAGATCAGCACGATACTCGTCAACGGGCGGGACGGGAAAGTGGGTTCCCGGGTCTACGCTCCCGTAGAGCGGGGCTACACGCTGGGCCCCAAGAAGCCGTTCCAGTTCGGCCAGGGCTCGGCCCCCGGTAAAGCTGAGCACAAGATCGAAATCCCGCAGTCCGCTGGCGGGTATATAGTCCACGGGGATTTCACGTCCGATGCGGTCGAGGGTCACCGGTGTATCCAAATCGTAGAAAGCCCGGACCGCGGCTCTGGACTCGAGAATGAGAGCGCCGGCCTCAACGGCATCGGGGCAGTAGCTGGTGGTTAGTGCGAGGTCCGCTTCCGCGAGGTCACGCCGGACCCTGTCTAGCACGTCTGCAAATGTTGAGTACAGAACCAAACTGCCTCCGTTTGGCAGTGTAGACAGGTCGCGGTTGGCCGCGTAGTAGGGCACATCTTTTTCGTAAAAGACTACTTCGTGCCGCCGCCGGGATAGGGCTGAACACAAACCGCGCCATAGAGTAGCGTGCCCGTTACCCCACGACGAACTCACCGTGAGTCCAAAGATCACGACCTTCATGTGCTGCTTCCTCGATATCCCGTAGGCGGGGCAAGCGCCATCGGCTCTTCTGCGGATTTTGTTCAGAGGACTTCTTACAAAGGAATGGATAGGGAGAATGAGGCCAGCGGTTGTATGGTTGTAGAAGCTGAGGGGTTGGGCGGGGTGCGCGCAGCACCGCCTTAGAAGCGTCCATTGATTGACGACGGCAAAGACTAGCAAGAATACCATTGACTGCCGGTTTAAACGCAGGCACCTACACGCCATCCGGCGGATCCCATGCGAGCGTATCCAACCCCACATGCCGGTTACACACGTCTTGAAATTCTGTGCTCGACGGCGGAACTTGAGGCGTTCGTCCCGCAATGGCGTGAGCTTTGGTTTCAGGATCCGAACGCAAAGCCTTTCCAAAGGCCAGAATGGCTTCTTCCCTGGTGGCGCCACTTCCAGCAGCCGGATCTCTACGTTGCCTGCATACGGCACGCCGGCGAGCTCACGGGCATGGTACCGCTTTACGTCTACGCCGATCCGGAAAGAAATGAGCGCCAATTACTGCTTCTCGGCGCCAGTACCTCGGACTACCTCGACGGACTTTTTACGCCCACCTGTACCCCCCTGACCTTATAGAAGCCCTAGGGACGGTGGCGGAACAAAACACCTGGGACGTCCTCCACATTACCCAACTTCTTCCGCACTCGCTTTTCCATGAGGCATTTGCGCAACTAAACCCTGTCATTGTCCGCCGTTACCCGGGCGAGAGCTGCTCCCGCTGCCCCGGCCCTGCCGATCGGGGAGCTTCCGAAAAAAGTCCTCTCTGACGTTCGCTACTTTCGTAATGCCCCCGGTGGACGCGGCAGACTCCGCATGGATATCGCCGATGCATCCTCGTGGGAACGCTCTTTCGAAGCTCTGATCAACCTGCACTCCGCACGGTGGCAAGCGTCTAACCAGGCGGGTGTTCTCTCAGACCCGGACGTCCTCGCGTGGCACCACGAAGCCATTCCCCTGCTGCAGGCTGCAGATTGCCTGAGGCTTTATGTCCTGGATGTGATAGCGAACCAATTGCGGGCACTCTACGCGCTTGTCGATCCCCCCGCGCGTTCATTGCGAACCGAGTATTTTTATCTGATCGGCTACTCGCCGGTACACGCACACTTGAAGCCTGGAACACTTCCCACCGCTATGGCGTCAGAGCAGGCGGCCGGCGCTGGTGTGCGAGTTATCGACATGCTGCGCGGCAATGAGCCCTACAAAAATTCTGGCACGTGGAGGAGGTAGCAACCTCAGGTTCCTCTATCCCACGTGCCAGTTTGGTGCAAGGCTCAAGCCTGTGAAGACTCAGCGCTGAGCGGTAGTCCTGGAGCGGCTTTTGGTATGTTCCTCGTGATCCGGATGGATCAGCTTGTTCAAGTTGCTCTGCTCGCCGGCTGCGGTTTTTTCCTGGTATAGCAACTCGAGATCCGCTTCGTCGAATTTCTTGAAGAATTAATCCCAGGAAATCTGGCGCAACCCGCTGTCGTTGTGATTCTTGGCCTTTGGAAACTCGAAGCGCAGGATCCCCGGCTCGTTGCCCTGGTGCGTACTGCTCACCTCAGCCGGAACGGCGCCCCGCGCCTCGGCCCACCTTTTGATCTCTTCATGATCGCTAGTCGTCTTGGAAAGCGCCATCTTGTCTCCTTTGCACACGTAGAGCGTGCTGATTTGATGGAATACATGATGTCGTAATCGGGGTTGTCTGTTTTGCGGGTGCCTGGTGCTGGTTGAGATGCCGCTATCAACCCATCAACATTGGTGAAGAGCAGGATCTACCATATGGAAAGGCAACGTTGGGAGGGAGGGGCCCACGTGGCTTGGGGAATGTGGGCTATGGGTGGGCTTCGGCTTTGGTTTATTGCCACAATGTCAGAGATATACTGCCATGGTGAAGGATCCCGTCACATGGCTTTACCCTCCTATCGAGCCCTACCGCACAGGGCGGCTACAGGTCTCACCCGTCGATGAGATGTGGTTGCGGGGGCCATCGCTTCCCCCTGGTGAGTACCGGATTTCTCAACTCACCTGTGGGCCTGCCATACTCCAGTCGCCACATCTCAGCCTAAGCGAGCAGAAAGCGCAGACTCTTTGCCGGCGCCTTCCTCCGCTGCTACCTGTATCAGCTTGTGGCAATCTGTAGCCTTGCCGATTCCAAGAACTGGGTCGTCGAGGAACGGAAGTAGGGCCAAGGCATGGTTGGTCATATCACGGTCATTGTCGGAGTGCCATTGTCCAAGGGGGGACATCAAGTACGGGTGAGAGAATCGCGATTGATCTGGCCTCCGGGAGTCGTGCGCCAGCATACTGCAACAGCCGAAGCGACAACAGTTTGTTCCAACGGTCCAGATTGCCATACCTTTTCGGAACAGGCAGCTCGATAATCTGAAGTACCACGTCCATCGGCCGATGAGCATCGAGCGCCGCCAGTGGCTTCGCCAATTGCTTCAATCGAGCTTCAGCAAGATCTTTATGTTGCGGATCCGACGTTGAAGTCCACAGCTGATCGACATGGCGTTTCAGCGCTTGCGCATATCGCTCACGGCGCTGTGTGTGAAACCCGTATGATGCGCCCGCGTCACGGGCTTGCCAAATCTCCCTATAATCGCGGTCCCTGGTGCCTCATCCCTCTGTCCAAGTTGCCGATGGAAAGGCGTGATGCTCGCCAGTCGAACCAAACTCCATGCAGCATCACTCTCGTACTCTCGTTTGTCGAGTAATCGGAGGGAGAGGTCGGCAGCGGTTAACGGCATATCGGTTGGATGTGGCTACTACCCCTCCTAACGATCGTATAACAAATAGAAGACGAAAATGATAAGTATGGATTGCAATCTCGCAGTGAAAAGTTTTGCTAGACTTCTTTCCGGTGTGCTCATTCTTTTCAATGTGGAGTTGAAAGGCAATTGAGATGCCGTTGCAATTAGACTTCTAGAGTCAGCAACCCCCGAACCCCCGTGCGAAAGAAACATGGGCGTGCGCGGACAGTTCTTCATTCGCGCCATCTTAGGAGACAGAGTGGAGTCAGCTTCGGCAGAGATCGCAATTGTGGGCGCGGGCATTCTCGGCCTGGCTCACGCCTATCACGCGGCGAGGGCGGGCAAGTCTGTCATCGTCTTTGAGCGGAGTCCGCGCGCCGCCGGTGCTTCCGTGCGCAACTTCGGTATGGTCTGGCCGGTGGGTCAGCCCTACGGCCCTCTACTTGAACTCGCCAAGCGCAGCCGCGAACTTTGGGTCGAGATCTTGACCGCTGCCGGCCTGTCCTTCAAGGCCACCGGCTCTCTGCATGTCACTTATAGCGACGACGAAGCTGCCGTTGCCCAGGAGTTTGCGGAGCGTGCGCCGTCGCTGGGCTACAGCTGCAGCTGGCAGCCGCGCGACGCAGTCCTCGAACGAAGCTCCGCCGTTCAGCCGGAAGGCCTGCAGGGCGGCCTGTGGAGCGACACAGAGCTTACGGTCGACCCGCGGCAGATCATCGCCCGCTTTCCGGATTTCCTTCGCGAACGCTATAGTGTGCGTTTCGAATTCGGCTGCGCCGTCACGTCGATTCAGCTACCCGCGATCCAGGCCGGCGGAAAGCAGTGGTACGCCGAAGCGGCCATCGTCTGCAGCGGCGAAGACTTCCAGACCCTATATCCGGAGCACTTTGCCGCCAGCGGCCTCACGCGCTGCAAGCTGCAGATGCTGCGCACGGCCGCGCAACCCGGTGGATGGCAGTTGGGTCCTTCGCTCGCCGCCGGCCTCACGCTGCGCTACTACCCGGCATTCGGCTTCTGTTCAACGCTTCCCGCATTGAAGCAGCGCATTGCGGAGGAGACGCCGGAGTTGGATCGCTGGGGCATCCACGCCCTCGTTTCGCAGACCGCGGATGGAGCGCTCACCCTGGGCGACTCACATGAATACGGACTGGCCGTCGATATCTTCGACAAGACGGAGCTAGACGAACTTATCCTGACTTATACGCGCCACTTTCTCCGGGCGCCCGATCTGTCCATTGCCCAGCGATGGCACGGCGTCTATGCCAAGCATCCGGAGAAGACGCTGGTGGCGATGCAGCCCGCGGATGGAGTTCGCATCGTCGCTTCGCCAGGAGGATCGGGCATGACGCTCTCCTTCGGCGTCGCCGAACAATCTGTGCGCGAGATGGGGATTGCCCATGCCTAGCTCGATTCCAGCTGTCTTTCTTGATTGGGCGGGCACCGTGGTGGATCACGGCAGTCTGGCCCCGGTCAAGGCACTCGAGAATATCTTCGCCGTCTTCGGAGTTACCGCCTCGCTCCCATCGATCCGCAGATACATGGGAATTGCCAAGAAGGACCATATCCGCAAGCTGCTGGAAGAGCCCGATATTCAGGATCAATGGCAGATGCTTCACCACCGGACTTATCAGGAGGGCGACGTTGATGCTATTTACGCCAAGTTGGAGCCGCAGTTGATGCAGGTCCTGGACGGTTATTCGAGCGTCATCTCCGGCGTGCCGGAGGCAGCTGCCGAGATGCGCGCCCGCGGGATGAAAATCGCCGGCACCACCGGCTATACCCGGCCCATGCTCGAACAGTTGCAACCTGCGGCCGCGGGGCAGGGATATCGTACGGACGCTTCGCTTGCCCCGGAAGATGTCGGCGCGGGCCGACCGTTTCCCTGGATGTGTTACCGACTGGCCATCGACCTGCGCGTTTACCCGCTCTCTTCCTGCGTAAAGATCGGCGACACCGATTCCGACATTGCCGAAGGTCGCAACGCCGGTATGTGGACCATCGGCGTCACTCGCAGCGGCAATGCAGTCGGACTTTCCGAGCAGGACTGGTCGGCGCTGGCTCATCCCGAGCAGCAGACGCTTCTAAACAAAGCCGAACACGAATTGCGCGCCGCGGGAGCGGATTATACCGCAGAGACCGTTGCCCACACCCTCTCGATACTCGACGAGATCGAGCGCAGGATCGCCATCGGTGAGCGTCCGCGATGAGCCTACCTGTATCCGTCGAGACCACGAACAGTGAAAAGCCGGCGTCACCCGCTCTCTTTACGCGCTGGCATTTTGTAACAATCACTCTGCTGATTCTCGGCTACTCGGGTTACTACTTTTGTCGCTCGGATTACTCTGTCGCTCTGCCACTCATTCTCGCCGAGCAGGTGCGGAAGGGCACGCCACTCAACGTCGCCCAGGTCCGGCTCGGCTCCATCGCCTCGCTGGGCGTGCTGGCCTATGCAGTAGGCAAGTTTCCCAGCGGCGCGCTCGCGGATATTTTCGGCGGGCGTCGCAATTTCCTCGGAGGGATGGTCGGCGCCATCGTCTTCACGCTGCTTTTCATGATGGGTGGAGGCTTTCCCACCTTCACGCTGGCCTGGATAGGTAACCGCCTTGTGCAATCGCTGGGCTGGGCCGGTTTAGTAAAAGTAACTTCGCGTTGGTTCTCGTATTCGACTTATGGCAGCGTTATGGCGGTACTTAGCCTGAGTTACCTCTTCGGCGACGCCGTCTCGCGCGGGATCATGTCCCTGCTGCTGCAACACGGTTCAGGGTGGAGAGGCATCTTTGCTGCAGGGGCGGGCCTACTCGCCGTGTTGCTCCTGTGCAATGCAATCCTGCTGCGTGAGTCTCCCGCGCAACGCAATCTGCCTCTGCCTGAGGAGAATCCGCTTAACTTATTCTCCCGCGCGGATGCGGCCACCACCGGGCCGAGCGCGCTCGCTATCTTTGGCACGCTCCTCCGCTCCACGACGTTTTGGTTGGTCTGCGGCGTCTCCCTGGGCACCACGCTGCTGCGCGAGACTTTCAATCTCTGGACGCCCACCTACTTCACGCAGGCCGTCGGCCTGACCAACGCTCAGGCTGCCAGCTGCAGCGCGCTTTTCCCGCTCTTCGGCGGACTGTCTGTTCTCGCCGCCGGATTCTTCAGCGATTACCTGGGCGCTGAAGGTCGCAGCCGGATCCTCTTCGGAGGACTCTGCCTCTGCACGCTGGCCCTCGTCGGCCTCGGCGAGGCGCCTACTCACGCTTCTCGGCTAGTGCCGATAGCGCTGGTCTCCACCGTGGCCTTCCTCCTGATCGGCCCTTACTCGTATCTGGCCGGGGCCATGTCTCTCGACTTCGGTGGCAAGGAGGGGAGCGCTACCGCCTCGGGGCTCATCGATGGGTTCGGGTATCTGGCGGGTACGCTCTCGGGCGGCGCCATGGCCCACGTAACCATCACCTACGGTTGGAATGGGATGTTCTTCCTGCTGGCGGCGGTCGCCGCGCTATCGAGCGTGATTGCAGGTCTAGTGCTCTGGCAGCAGCACCAGCGTGCTGTGGCTCTCACTCAGCGTTCCAGCAGGGTATGATAGCGGCTCCTCCCTATGACTTCTGACAAAGAACCAGGTGCAGCGCTTCCTGGGCAAAAGCTGAGCGCATGTCACTTATTTGCTCTACCATTATGGGGGAGAATACCCTAGCGCCAACCTGACGGCTCTTGCCGTGATCAGAATGCTGGCTGTACTCTCCCAATCGAAGGAGTTGAAGGATGTCCACACCGCCCCTTGAGGATTTGATTGCGCTGCTGAACTCGCACGGAAAAAGCGCTTACTTCGGGGAGAGTGTCTCCATCCTCGAGCACAGCCTGCAGGCCGCGCACTACGCCGACCTGGCCGGTGCCGGGCCAGCGCTGGTGGCAGCGGCACTGTTGCATGACCTAGGTCACATGCTCCACGGGCTCGGCGAAGATATCGCCAGATACGGCAAGGATGGAATGCACGAAGAGTTGGCCGCGGACTATCTCAGTCGCTGGTTCGGCGAGGACGTGACCGCGCCAATCCGACTGCACGTGGCCGCGAAGCGATACCTCTGCGCGCGCTGCCCCGGCTATCTCGATGCGTTGTCATCCTCCTCCCGGCTCAGCCTTCAGCTGCAGGGCGGCCCAATGAGCGAAGCCGAAGCCGAGGCCTTTCTGAATCGTCGATTCGCCAGCGCCGCGATCCAGCTGCGCCATTGGGACGACGAGGCCAAGGTTGTGGGATTAGCGGTCTCCGATGCCGCTTACTATCTGCCAGCTCTGCGCGCCGCCGCGTCGTTGACGCCTACGACCTGACGAAGACCGGCAGTCGTAAGCCCGTAGGCCAAATCTACGCCACTTCCTGATGTCTTGAACTTTCCGCCGTCAATCCGCTGGCGTATTCGGCCCGACTCTAGCTAGGCCCCGACTTTTCCTCCTCTATCAGGCGGCCGATGTCTCGCAGCACTCTCCGAGGCCTGCACGTGATAGGGGGTGCTGGCCTGCATGCCCGCCACAAAAATGCTCAAATGGCCGCCAGATATGTCCGTTGACTTCGACCAGGTCTTGAATCCGTAGTTGCTGCTGGTGCCGAAACTGACCGTCATGCTTCCCGGAAAGGGCAGCGTCATGGAGTAAAGCGCGACCTGCGGATTGTCCGTGGCCGTCACCTGCCCGGCGGGTAAACCGCCGGCTGTTCCTGTAACCGCAACTGTTTGCGGAGTGTCCGCCGGCACGCCGCTTGGGCAGATTGGCGCTCACTTGGCGGAGTGCCACAGCTCATCTCGCATCGAATTCGATTCGCACCTCTTTTACTTGCTTCCAATTCTCTGTAACCAATCCACCAGACCCTGCATCGGGCGCAGCAGACTTCGGCTGAGAGTGGTGAGTTCATACTCAGTCGGAGAGGCACCTCGGGAAACAACTCTCTTGTGAGCAACCCGTCTCGCTCCAGGTTTCGCAGTGTCTGTGTCAGCATTCTTTGCGAGATGCCAGGGATTGCTCTTTCGAGCTCGGAAAATCGAGCGCGTCCCCCCAGTTTCGCCAAAGAGAGCATCAAAAAGATACTCCACTTATCTCCTACTTTGGTCAGCAGCTCACGGACGGCAGCGGGGTCCTCATGACCGCAGACAAAC
>DASYBJ010000670.1:0-15456 GCA_036500845.1 Acidobacteriaceae bacterium | reverse complement strand
GATGGTGCCTTGGTATAAATCATTCGTCTCATTCATTGTTGAGATCCCCAATTGTCTCAGCCCTCAGTTCTCAGATAGCAAATCAGTCGGTTCGAGATGAATCGTCACAAAGCAAAGCATACGCCGCTTCGCCGGCCATGCGTCCCTTGAGGATGATATGAAAATGGAATGAGAATCGCGAAGGCTGACTCTCGACCGAGCTCTGTTCAGTCAACGGCGGGAAGCAGCGGTTTACCCACAGCGTCCGTGAAATCCGTCGGAGCCGCAGAACAGAAAGCCGGGGCTCAGTCGCGCCTTCTCAACCTAACGACTACGGGGCCATTTGGTGCATCGATTCTCGACGAGTGCATTGGCGCTCGTCGAGAACGGGACAGTTTTCCCCTCGAGCCTCAATCGTGCCGCGTGGAAGACGCCGCCAGCATCGTTCGCCGCCGCGACAAACAGAACCACGCCTTTGCGTTGCTACCGCGGAACTCAGTTGATCGCAGCTCCACGATCTCCAGCGCAGGCTCGATGGCGAGGGTGACTTCGCGTGCCGAACGGCGCGGCGGACCGATCTCTCGCGGCGGACCTTCAGTGCTGCCGATCAAGCTCAGCCACAAGCCGCCCGGTTCCAATACGGCAGCGACTTGTGCCGCGAACTGCTCTCTCTCCCCTGGTTCATCGAACACATGAAAACAACCGCGGTCGAACACGAACTGGAACGGTCCGCCGGGCGGTGGCGCGGCGAGAAAGTCCCATGCAGCGAAGCGGCAGCGCAGAGCGCGTCCCTCCATTTTGGCCTGTGCTCTCTCAACAGCGAGCGGAGCGACATCAACCCCGAGTACATCGAAGCTGCGTTCCGCCATCCAAATTGAATTCGTGCCAGTACCAGCGCCGATCTCGAGCGCCGATCCCGGCGTGACCGCGTCCGAAGTGAAGAACTCGACGAGCAGAGGCTCTGGTTGCCCGGTGTCCCAGGGCAACTGTCCCGAGGCGTAACTCTCATTCCATGAGGAACGTGGCATCACGATATGAGTTTAGCTCCATCCGCAACCCATCACAGAGCCGGTTTCTTGTTTGCTGCAATCACCCGGAACTCCAGATTAGGCTCGCCGGATGCATGGGCGATCTATTAGTCCTCGAGCATGAAGATCGGTACAGTTTCCCGTTACCGATGTAGGCTCATTTGGAAAGACGCAGTGTGCTGATGAGGGCGGCGAGCGCACCTGGTTGATTTCGGCGGCTGGGGTAGTAAAGGAAGTACCCGGGAAATGTTGGGCACCAGTCCTTCATCACCTGAATCAGTTGACCGTCCCTGATCAGGGGCATGACCAAGTGTTCCATCGCCATGCCGATGCCGGTTCCCTTCAGTACGGCCTGCACGACCAACTCGGAGTCATCGAACGAGATCGGCCCCTGCGGATGGAAGGTCACCGCCTTCTTCCCCTTCTCGAACTCCCACCGGTACATGCCGTTGCTGAAGCGAAACCCGATGCAAGAGTGATCCTTGAGATCCTGCGGTGCCTTGGGTGGTTTCCACGTTCGAAAATACTTCGGCGAACCAACGAGAGCCAGCCTCAGGTCCGGACTCAGACGAACAGCCACCATGTCTCTTTGAATGAACTCGCCGATCTGTATGCCCGCGTCGAATTCTCCTGCGACGAGATCAACCGGGTCGTTCGTTGTCGTCACGTCGAGCATGATCTCAGGGTACGTTTGGCAAAACTGCTGCAGCTTCGGCAGGAGCACCGAGACCGCCGCGGAACGGCTCGTTACCAGTCTGAGGCGTCCGGAAGGCCGATCGCTCAGTTGACGGACCTTCTGGAGCGACTGCTGAACACGCTCTAACGCCGGGGCCAGGTCTCGTAACAGAGCACTTCCTGCCAGCGTGGGTGAGACGCTCCTTGTCGAGCGAGCCAGCAACTGAAGGCCGAGGCGTTTTTCAAGAGCGCGGATGGTATGACTCAGAGCGGACTGCGAGACACCGAGCCGCGCCGCTGCACGGGTGAAGCTGCGCTCTTCAGCAACAGCAGCGAAGACGACGAGGTCTGGCAGATCAGACCTTAGCGATTCATGAATATTGTTCATAACGCCATCTCATTTGGCTGATCTAGTCTCATGAGCCTAACAGGCCTAGACTGAAGGAGTCGTGCCTTTGACGAGCAGCTTGCTGCTGCGCAACGTTCGTAATCGATCGAGGAGAACTCAGACAATGGAAACTCGTGAGTTGGGAAAGAGCGGGCTGAAGGTTTCGGCCCTCGGGCTTGGCTGTATGGGACTAAGCTCCGGGCTTGGTCGTCCTGTAGAGAAGGAGACGGGTATCGCGCTGATCCGTGCAGCCTTCGAGCGCGGCGTAACGTTCTTCGATACCGCAGAGGCCTATGGCCCTTACGCCAATGAAGAGCTGGTCGGTGAAGCACTGGAACCGTTCCGTGAACAGGTGGTGATCGCAACCAAAACGCCCGATCTGCATCCAGGCTAATCGTTGGGCGAACATCCCTTCAACTTGTGACCCCGATGTTTGCACTCTTTTTCGCGAACGTTGATCGGATATGAGGAACACGGACTCGTTGTGCAAATGTTCTAAACGATAGTATGCTGCATACATTTCGGTCAAAGAGTTAGCTCGGCCGTACGCTTCGGGGCGCGTATGTATCTCTCCAGAGGATTTCGACGGGTTGCTGGTTCCATGCAGACCATCATTCCTGCCGGCCTACTGATGTTTCAGCTTGGTGCCATCATTTACGCGCGTTTTGTTCCGACACGATACTTTTGCTGGGCGCCCTTCGATACACAGACCGACTATGTCGCAACATCGCTAGTGAACGGGCATCGGCTGACCGCGGCTGAGTTTCAGAAACGTTACCGCAGGAATCAACATGGCTTTGATAATCGTTCGCCTCAACACGTTATTGACATGCTGGAGCAGGTAGAAGAAAAGCGTGCTGCGCTGGGTGACAAGGCTAAGATCGTGATGAGATACCAGGTGAATGGCAAGGAACTTCGCGAGTGGCGCTGGCCAGAGGCATCGTCGCAATCTCCCGATTCCCGCTAAGTGTCGTCGCAGAAGATCATTCCTCACAGTGCATTAGATAACCCAATGGATGAGATGAGACCGGTGGGCGATCTTGTCATTCCCTGGAAAACGATGTTAGTTTTCCATAGTCCGGATTTCGCATCGCAAAAGGTTGTGGTTCGGTCGTTTCCACACCGAAACCCAGTCTTCGTGCCGGGCTGCTTTTGACTCCGGATCATGGATCTTCTGTGGAGGACTGTGAAGGGACGCTGATGATTACGGAGCCTGTTCTGTCGAGAAACTCCGAACCGACATCTGAGGCAGGGCCTGACCCATCATGGAATCCGTTAAAGTGCGAGGGTACCGGCCTACCCGTGAACTTGACGATCCTGGTTAAAGTGCTCGCGCTGGTTCTGCTGCTGACCAATCACGTCCGACTCTTGCCCGATCCTTGGCTACCGTTTATCCCTTCGATCGACCTAATTCCTCCCGCTCTTTTTCAGCGCACCCTGCAAACGGTCTTCATCCTCTCCGCCCTGGCGATCGTTTTCAACCGGCGTTTGCGGATCGCCTCACTGGTCCTTGGCGGCGCTATGTTGCTGGCTGTCGTCTCCTCAAAGGCCTACTACGGGAACAATAAGACGTTCTGCGGTTTAATGCTCTTCCTCGCTGGGCTCTACAAGCCTGGAGGCTATCCATTCCTTCGCTGGCAACTCGCTCTCACCTACTTTGGTGCCGGTCTGAACAAAGCGCTTGATGGAGATTGGCACAGCGGAGTCTTCTTCCAGAACTGGGCGGTGAATCGCCTTCATCAAACGTGGTATATGACGCTGGATCGTTGGCTCCCTCCGATGTTTCTGGCCCGTTTCATGTGCTGGACAACCATCATTACGGAACTGGGAGTCGTCCCGTGCCTGCTTGTTCCTCAGCTTTACTACTGGGGGATCCTGGCAAATATCCTATTCCAGGCAAGCTTGGTCCTCTTCACCGGCACAACCTTTACGGTTTTTTTCTACAGCATGTCCGCCGCGTCACTGGCGTTTGTAGAATGGCCCCCCAGTCCCGTTTCCGTGTTCTACGACCCAAGCGACCGACTTGCCCTGTTTGCCAAAACATTCTTGCAACCCTGGGATGTGGATAAGAGGTTTCTCTGGAATCCAAATCCTTCGGAACCGAACGCAAATGCAAATCCAAACTCCACCCTCCTTAGCAAGCTAAGTCTGGTGGCGAACAGCAAGGTTTATACCAGATTCCGCGCCCTGCGGATGATTGTGCTCCTCAATCCGGTTACATATTTCGTAATTGCGGGGTCAATTGCCGCCGTCGAGGCTCTTACCTATGCACCTGTCTACCGGCGAGTGATCGTTGGAGTTTCTCTCCTCTTCCTTCTGCCACCACTTGCCTGGATAGCGGACCACTTCCCGAGCGGAGGGGGTTCTCGTCAGCCTCGCACCGTTGCAGCCGGTTCTGGCGACCCCATAGCGGAATCTTAGCCGGTCACCGCGTGGCACCCGTTCTCACCTGAACCGCCGTCATCCCGAGCGCAGTCGAGGGATCTGCTTTAGGCCGGTCACCGCGCGGCACCCCGTTCTCACCTGATCCTCTGGCCCTTCCATATGAAGTGTTTCGGTTCGTCGCTGCACAAACTTCCCGCATCTGGCGGCGAGAGACTGAACCAGGCGCTTTCCCGCCGGATTCGTTGCCAATCCAACTTGACCCATCGCTTTCGGAATCGATTCCACCTTGACAGCCGTGAAAACGGCCACATACCATGATTCGCGACTTTGTCTTCCATGATGAGACTAAGCGATGCTTCGCGGCTGCCAGCGTCTGGAGCTAACCCGAGGAGGGATAGAAATGTTGAAGAGAATTTCGCGACTGCTGGTCTTTGTGCTCATCACGCCGTTGGCCGCATTGGCGCAGTTCGAGCTTGGGTCTGTAGTCGGCGTCGTTACGGACCCCTCCGGCTCTGTTATTCCGAACGCGGCGGTGCAAGTCAAAAGTCTCGCGACCAACGTAGTTCGTCAGGCTGTGACATCCGCAGCTGGCGAATTCGATTTTGTGGCACTCCAGCCTGGCCAGTACTCGATTACAGCAAAGCAGCAGGGCTTCCAAGAGACAACGCGCAACTTTGAAATCGTCGTCGGTCAAAGGTTGGAGTTGAATCTTGCTTTACCCATTGGGTCAGCAACTCAAAATGTTACGGTAAGTGCTACCACCCAGACCATCGAGACGGCCTCCTCGGATCTGAGCAATCTTCGTACGCGACAGCAGGTAGTCGATCTACCCCTGAATAGCCGCAACTTCACCCAGCTGGTGCAATTGGCTCCTGGCGTGAACAATCACGGTAACTCAACCAATGTCACAAACGGGGGCTATACGGCCGGACGTGGAACAAGCGGAGCGGTGGTAAATGGCAACCCGTCAGACATCGGCATCTATTTGTTCGATGGTATCCAGAGCGTGGATGCCGATGCGAATGTTCTCATCTTCTATCCTCCGGTGGACGCCATTCAAGAGTTCAAAGTCCAGACTAGCGCGGCCCCAGCTGCCTACGGAGGTGGTCCATCGATCATCAATGTCACATTTCGCTCCGGCACGAATAAGTTTCACGGAGCGTTCTACGAATTTCTTCGGAACTCGGCATTTGACGCGAAGAACTACTTTGACTCCCATACAAACCCGATCCCACCTTTTCATCTGAATCAGTTCGGTGCGAACGTGGGTGGCCCAGTGATTCTTCCTCATCTCTTCAATGGAAAAGACAGGCTGTTCTTTTTCGCCGACTACGAGGGCAAGCGGCAAAACCAGTCTCAGACCTATGTAAATACAGTGCCCACGGCGTTGATGCGCACGGGGAATTTCCAAGAGCTTCTGCCGAAGACGGTCCTGCACGTCCCAGGTACGACCACTCCACTTCCTAAGAATCAGGTCCAGAAGATTGATCCGACGGCGGCAAATCTGATCGCGCTATTCCCTGCGCCGAACTATGGTGCGCCAGGCGCAACGACGAGCAACTTTCTCTACAATGGTCCCCTGATCAATGACATCGATCAAGGCGATATACGGGTAGACTACCGCACGAGCACTGCAACGATCTTCGGCCGCTACAGTAGAGAGAACCCAGCCACAACAAATCCGGGCTATTTGCCTGCACCCGCCGTCGGTGGGGGACCTGGATATCCAGGCCTCACGCTCGCGCCCGCCCATCAAGTCGTACTCGGCTATGGCCGGTCGATCGGAGCAAGTAAATACTACGAAGCCCGCCTGGGCTATTCCCGCTTGGAGGAGCAAATTATCGACGCGGATAGCATGCGTGGAAACCTGGCGGAGCAACTGGGCATTCCCAATGCCAATGCCGGGGGTGCAACCGGTCTGACAAACTTCAACATCTCGGGGAACGTCGGCTTGGGGGATGGCAATGGAAACATCCAGAAGGTGAACAACCTTTGGGAATTCGATCAAGCCTTCAGTTGGGTGAAGGGAAATCATGAACTGAAATTTGGTTTCAATTGGATGAGTACCCGGTTTGCGTTTTTCTCTCCAGCCCACCCAGTGGGAACGATGACATTCAACGGCTCGTATACGGGGTATGGGATCGCTGACTTCCTCTACGGCCGTCCGATCAGCTCACAGCTCGATGTCAGCAAGTTCTTCAGTATGCTGCGATTTCGGCCAACGTTCTATGTGCAGGATAGCTGGCGGGTAACTCCAAAACTAACACTGAACTTCGGCCTTCGCGACGAGTTGGTGACCCCGTGGAAAGAGCGCAAGAATCGGCTTGCTGGCTGGGACCCGAGCGGTAGTGGGAACCTGGTACCACTCGGCACGCCTCCATTCGCTGGAGACACAATCACCGATGGACGCTATACAAACTTCGCGCCCCGTCTGGGCTTTGCGTACAGCTTTGATCCGAAGACCGTTGTGCGCGGAGCGTTCGGTGTCTTTTATACCTACGAGACTTACAACTCCAATCCACAAGCGAAGAACGCGCCCTTCAACGGTTCTTTTGTAGTGACCAATAGCACTGGCGTAGCAGGCTATGCTGCGGCCCGGCCAGTCTCAGCAGGTTTCCCTGCAGGTCGACCCGATCTGTTTCCAATAGCCGGCACGGCGTTCCAGGTATTCCCGCGAAGGTATCCGAATGGTTCTGCAAACGAATGGAACCTCAATCTTCAAAGACAGCTGACCAGTCACGATGTTCTTTCTGTGGCCTACGTTGGGCAAACCGGCGTTCATATTCTCATCAACCCAAATATCAACCAGGCAGTTCCTGGCGCCGGGACGGTCGCGAGCCGGCGGTCATACGCGAATTTCTCAGATGGAACCTTGAATTGTACTTGTGCGAATTCGTCATTCCATTCGTTACAAGCTTCTTACCTGTACCGCCTCACGTCCGGTTTCGATTTCCAGGGCGCCTATACGTACGCCCACAGTATCGACAACTCGAGCGGCAACTCGAACGCTGTAGGCATCCAGAATCCAACGAATTTGAGCCTCTACCGAGGGAACTCAGATTTCGATGTGCGGCACATACTCGTCTTGAGCTGGTCATACGAGTTGCCCTTCGGACGAGGCAAGCGATTTGCAGGTGACTCGAGCGGAGTGCTTCAAGCGATCATCGGGGGATGGCAATTGAACAGCATCGACAATTTTCAGACTGGGTCGCCTTTCACCCCCGTGATGGCCACGAGCAATTTGAATTCCGGTTCGGTAGTGCAGTGGCCCGACCGCATCGGCTCCGGCAAGCTTGCCAACCCAACCGTCCGGCAATGGTTCAACCCCGCTGCCTTCCAAGCTCCTAAACAATACGTGTACGGAGACTCCGGGAGAAATATTCTGTATGGACCAGGCACCAAGCAGTTCGATTTCTCACTGTTTAAGAACGTCACCTTCAATCGGGACGGAAGCCGGTACATTCAATTCCGCATGGAAACCTTTAACGCATTCAATACGCCGCAATTTAATAACCCAACCGGAACAGCTCTTCAGATTACGACCAACGGGACTGGTAACGCCGGAGCCATCACGAGCGCGGGCGCGCCACTGCTGTTCCAGCGAACATCCAGAGAGATCCAACTTGCAGCCAAGCTGTATTGGTAATTGGAAAGCCTCACGCTGGTTAAGACACTGGAGGCGCAGCCGACACCAATTCAGAGCTGCGCGGGTGCTTGAGCCAGGTCCAACTTTGCGCGGAATGCAAACATCGCTCCGGTACAAATCGCCTCTTCATATGTAAAACTAGAGCGGTTTCGCTTCGTGAGCGCTTGTCACGGGGCGGCTTGCTCTATGGGTGCGTTCTCGCCGTCTGTGTCATACCCGTACGCTTGGCAGTTGTCTGGGGAGAGAGATGCGAATGTTTTTGACGAGTGCGTTCCTGACGCTCATATTTACATCCGGAGTATGGGCGCAAACTCCTGCCAGAGCAGTCGGAGTAGTCCTTAGCCCGGTTCCAATCTGGCCTCAGGATGGCGATACATCCCAGCTACCGAAGGGACAATACGTGTTTTACGATCCGCATTCGGCCGAATACGTGGTGTATTACGCCCCTGATTCCGCCGGTGAGCAGTCCGTCCAGCCGACAATGCTACGCTTTGGAACCCATTCGCTTGTGGATCCGAAAGTGACATTCGCAGTGGCTCCAACCGGCGATGGACGCTTCCACTACACGTATAAAGTGGAGAATGGGGCTCATGCTCGGCAATCTATTCGGAGGATAAACATCCTCGATTATTCAGACAGTAGCCCACAAGGATCGAGAGCCAATTGGAGTACTCATGTCGAGAAGCACAACGAGCGCGACCTGGGAACACCGGCCATGAGCGCATCGGCGATCGAATGGACATCGAACTCAGCCGCTCCATCTATTGCACCTGGAGATTCGATTACGGGCATTGGCATCGACTCGAAATCTTTGCCAGGCTTTATCAATATGGCCTTTCGAGGTGACTCGAAGAGTAATGAGTACACCCCCGATGCCGTTGCCTCGCTGCCCAAGGCTGCACGTGAACAGCTTGCGAGCGTCTTGAAAGCGGCGTGGGATGCGAAGACCGCAATGGTAATTGGGCCAAGATTTGCGAGGGGCACATCGCAATTCACCATGTCCCAAAACTTCGATTTTGGTATTCAGGTGCTTGTTCGACACAAGCTGCTCGATCCAAATTCGACCTTTGTCCAGAATGCGCGGAGGATACTCGGCGCCCAATTGCAGTCGAACGATGAAATTCAATTGAACTCAGCCAGCCTCGATTTCACGAAGGATGCACAGACGACCCTGGAGAAGGAAATTGCCAATGCGCTGGAGATTGCCTTTGCCCAGTAAGCAGAAATTCGCGAACGTGGCAGCAATTCTGCTAAGCGTACTGGGCACGGTTTTCGCGCAGGACATGCCCACGCCCCCAATTCCGACTTGGTCGGGAGTGGGGAGCATTCTCAAGGGCAACGAAAGCCGAAGAGTGTTCTTGTCTCCGGACGAGCACAGCGTGATCGTCCTCTGGCCCAGTCCTGACGGGACGGAAACCTGGCGCCGATTTGACCTGCACAATACGATTTTTCCGGAGTTGCGTGTTCACATGGAGGGCAATTCCGGCAGTTTTCAATACAGGTACGACCTTGAAAATGGGAAGAAGTCCAGAGATTCTTACGATTCGGAACGAATTCGAGGTGGCGCATCCGCACTTCAGAAACTCGGGTTGTTTGAATTGGAACGATCGGATGGTTCGTTCACTCTTCATCGTGAATTGCGCCCAATCATCCATTGAGTTAACTCCATAGTGCGTCGTCGTAAGACTGTCTTTCGTTCCACTGCGGTGTTGGTTCGAAATAGCCGGTGCCTGGTTGCAAATGCGCCTTCACGACATCCTCGTTGAGTGTGACTCCAAGTCCGGGCTTGTCGGGAACCTTGATGAAGCCTTTGTCGACAATTGGCTTGTCGAGGCCTTCGACGAGATCCTGCCACCAGGGCACGTCTAGCGAGTGATTTTCGAGCGCCAGGAAATTTCGTGTGGCCGCCGCGCAATGAACGTTCGCCATGCAACAGACCGGGGTGCCGGCAAAATGCATTGCCATGGGTACCCCGTACTTGAAAGCCATGTCGCCGATAAGATGGGTACGCATAATGCCGCCGGAGGTGGCGAGATCCGGATGTATCTTGCTCACCGCATGATTCGAGCAAAGCACTTCGAAATCCTCGACAGTGTAGATATCCTCTCCGGTAAGCGTAGGGGTGGGTTGCGAATCTGTGATGCGCTTGAGCAGGTCCGTGTAATACCAGGGAATTACGTCTTCCATCCAGGAGAGATTGTACTTCTCATAGGCGCGGCCAAGACGGATCACCGAATTCACGCCAATGTGACCCAAGTGGTCCATCGAGAGCGGGATCTCCATTCCGATTGCGTCGCGCACAGCAGCTACGTACTCGCAAAGCCTGTCAATGCCTTTATCCGTAACCTCGGCTGCGATGAAGGGATGGGGCTGCGAGCGCCGCTCCCAATCCGTTTGCCCGGACGGCTCGGTGACTGTGTTGGGAATGCCGTCAAGAACATTGATGCCCAGGTCCATTTTGATCCATGTGAGCCCCATCTGTTCCTTACGTTCTTTGGCGCGCTTTCCATACTCTTTAGGATCGAGCGATTCCTCCGTGTCTGCGTAGACTCGGATCTTGTCGCGCCACTTGCCGCCCAACATCTGGTAGATCGGGATGTTATACACTTTGCCCGCGATATCCCAGAGCGCCATCTCAATTGCGACCACCCCGCCAGCCTGTCGTGACCCGCCGCCAAACTGCTGGATCTTTTGAAAAATGTAATCGATATTGAGCGGATTCTCGTTCAGGATCCGGCTCTTGAGCACCATCGCGTAATTGGGGCCGGCAATATCACGCACCTCCCCTAGACCATAGACTCCTTGGTTGGTGTCAATGCGAATGATGGGGCACGGGCTCGGACCGGGTTTCTTGACTACGCAATAGCGAAGGTCTGTGATCTTCAAGGTCGATGGGCTAGAGTTCGTATTTACATTTTGAAAATATGGAGTGGGCGCGGCATCTGCCTTGCCGCCCACCATTGCGCCCGCCAGCATAGCCGCGGAGCTCTTGAGCACTCCACGGCGATTCAACATGAAGTCGTTCCTGTTACGCATGATTCGAATCTCCTCTAATCGCTATCCGTTTCATCTTCCGCGTTCCTTCGGTCCCGGCGATGAGCTGAAAGACTGCATCGGATCAAAGTTATCGTTGAACGTTCTACCACCAGGAGAGGCAATCCCTCGACTGGCCATGTCACCTCAATGCCCTCCGAACATCAGTCCTATCGTTTAAAATCATCCCCACCACTCCTCGCCTGGCATCAGATGTGCCTTGGCGACGTCAGGGTTGATCTCAATTCCCAAACCGGGTTTGTCCTGAACGGTGAAGTATCCGTTCTCCCAAATCGGCCCTTCGTGAACCACCAGATCGGGCCACCAGTCGATCCAGTTGGCGAGCTCGTGAATCCTAAAATCACGCATCGATGCAGCTGCGTGAGCGGACGCGATCGTACCCACAGGACTTGCAGGATTATGAGCCGCTGTCCAGATGTAGTAGAGATCGGCAAGATCGGAGATCCGTTTGGCCTGCAGCAGGCCACCCGACTTCGGGATGTCGATGTGAACCCCCGAGCAGGCCTGCGCCTCGATCAGAGCCCTGAATCCCTGAACACCGTAGAGGTTTTCTCCGGTGCAGATCGGGATGCGGGTGGCACGAGCTACTCTCGCCATTGCATCCGCATTTTCTGGGGGAACCGGATCTTCGAGCCACATTGGTTTGACGTGCTCCAGAGCATTCCCAAGTTCGATCACGTCCTGCGCGTCATACCGCCAGTGGCACTCGATCGCGAAATCCAAATCCGGGCCCAGCGACTCGCGAACCGTCTCCATCACAGTGACGATCCTTCGAATGTCCTTGTTGGTGAGGTTGCGTGCGAAAGGATCGTGGCCAGGTTCTTTGAAGTCCGGATCCGCGCGGACCGGGATTCCGTCACCTTGAAACTTGAAAGCCGTCCAACCCCATTTCTCCGCCCGTGCCTGCTGTACCTGATCCCGCCAGATTGAGAGATCATTAACGTCGCCGTGCGGGACTTGCAGCGTACGGTAGAATCGAACCCTGTCGCGGAACCTGCCTCCAAGAAGATTGCACACGGGTGTCTCCAAGAGGCGGCCCGCCAGGTCCCAAAGCGCTATTTCAATTCCGCTGGCGGCTGTCACGGTGACTCCGCCGATCGCGCCGGCCCCCGCACTCCTCATAAGCATCCATGTGTAGAGCTTGTCGACGTTGAGCGGGTCTTGGCCGATGATGAGCGGTTTGAGCTGACGAAGGATAAGGTCCTTCACGCCCGGTCCCCAATAAGCCTCCCCAATCCCGGAGACTCCAGCATCTGTTTCGATCTTGACGAGATTCCAATCCCACGTTCCCCGCACAATCATGCACTTCACGTCGGTGATCTTTACCTTGTTGCGAAGGGCAGCCGCGGCCCGCTGATAGGGTTCGGCAAATACTGCAGCGCCTGCGGCAATCATCTTCAGAAATGTCCTGCGGTCGTTCAACATGATGACTCCGTGTGGTTCCTACAACGGGTCCGAACAGCTGAGAACAGCTGAGGGTTTGCTGCCAAGTGCAGAATGAGGCCGACCCATGCGACAACACAGAAGTTGGAAGTTCTGTGCCGCGTGGAGAAGGCCGATAGCTGTTGTGTCGGCTGATTGACTGGCGGCGTGACCATAAGGGCTTTGCTTACCGGCTCACCGGTGGCATCCATCTTATGCTCACGTTCGCCAATCTCAGGTTTCTCAAGGTTCACCCGAACGTCCTAGAAGACGAACTTTGCAGAGAGCTGCATGTCGCGGTTGTCAAGGTTTGTGCCCGAGATTACGCCCGCGGTTGCCGAACCGATGTTGGTATTCGGATTGAGAAAGTTCGGATGGTTGAACGTGTTGAACGCGTCTGCACGAAGCTGAAGAGCCATGGCCTCGTGAAGCTTGATTGTCCGCTGGAGGGAGAGATCGTAGTTATTGGTGCCCGGACCGTAGAGAACACTGCGCGCCACGTTACCGTAGGTGTTATTGGGAGGCGGCACGAACGCCGAGGTGTTAAACCAGCGCCACTGCTTCCGGGTGGATAGCAATCCTGATCCGATCCGATTCGGCCAACTGGGCGCTCCATTGTTGACAGTGGTTAACAGCGAAACACTGAAAGGGTTGCCGGTGGCCATGGTTATGATGCTGTCCACTTCCCATCCGCCCGCCACCCAGGAAGCCCAACCATGCTGGACATATGGCTTGCCCGGTCCAAAAGGCAACTCATAGGCCGCGCTGATCACGAAGCGGTGTTTCTGATCGAATCCCGACGCCCCGTATCCGCACTTCAGGCAAGTGACTGTCTGGGGACCAAAGGCGGATCCGCTGCCAGTCATTCCGGGGCCGCTGGCCGCGGAGCCACCGTAATCCAGAGACTTGCTGTAGGTGTAGGAGACCAGCGCCGTAAGCCCATGAGAATAACGCTGCGTGTATTTCAATTGCAGCGCGTTGTAGTTGGAGGCGTTGATTTCGTCTTCCTGGGCCCAGGTTGAAATATTGTTCAATGGCTGAATCAGGCGACGGCTGGCTAAACTGCCGGTGCCAGGTTGGACCTCGTTCGGGTTGTAGAGGAAGGTGATGTGAATGGTGTGGCTGCCCGCATACGCGACCTCGAACAAACCGGCGCCCAGCTGACGTTCCACATCGAGGTTCCAGGTCTGCATGTTGGGCGTGGGGTTGCTCATCTGGTGGGCAACGATCGCCGCTCCGGATGCGTTGAGCGATGCGGTGTTGGTAGTGACGCTCTGCGGAATGACAGTCACGCCCTGTGGGAATGGATTGTTGATCTGTACGACGCAACCAGACACGTTGTTGCTTGGGGTGCAAGGGTTCGCGTATGCCGTACCCACCAGGTTTGTGTTCGTGGAAAAGGTTTGCGAGACGGTAAAGGGCGGGTTCTGGCCAAGCTCGTCCGAACCAGAGTAGGGAAGCGGGAAGAACGTAATGGCGTAGCCGCCGCGGATCACCGTGGTGCCTTTGCCGCTCAGATCGTACGAAAAGCCAACGCGAGGAGCAAAATTTTTGAAGCGGGTTTGCATCCCAACATGGCGGCCGGCTCCGTTTCCGGGGTAGACGTAGGACAACGTCGCAAAGTTAAAGTTGCCTATACGGTCGTGACGCACGACCTCAGGCGTAAAGACGTCGTAGCGCAAGCCGAGGTTCAACGTCAGACGGGGTGACGCCTTCCAATCGTCTTGAGTGAAGCCAGCCCACTCTCCATCGGTTGCAAAATAGGGCTGCTGTAAATAGTTCCGGCTCCCGCTATTCGGGAAACCAAGCAACAACGCCGCGAGCCCGGAACCGGTGCCGGTGACCTGCTGCGGATTGTTTGTAAAGTTGTCGTTGAAGGTCATCTGGCCGCGCGTGGTGGTATTCGTGAACGGAGATGACATCTGGTGGACATAGCGGAATCCGAATTTGAGTTGGTGGTTTCCTCTGGTCCAAGAAACGGTGTCCTCTATCTGAATATTTGTTTGCAGAGGATTCGCCGGGAGGAAAGCCTGGCCGCCTTGCAAACAAGTAAACTCTGATCCGCAAGAGGCCCCAATCTGGATGTTCGGCAGGCCGGTGGCGTATTTGGTTACGTTCACCCCGTTAATGCCCAGCGAAGTAGAGGATTGGTGTCCGTAGTCCGATTGGAAAGTGAATGGGTTCGTGCGTGCGTAGCCGGTGCGGAATTCGTTCAAAAGCACGGGAGTAAAGACGTGAGTCTCGTTCAGCGACAGCCCTTGCGCGACCAGATTCGTGTTCTGAACACCCGCGACTTGCGGGCCAAGGTCGAACTTGGCTGCGGCTGCAGCAGGAGTTGGCAAGCAGCATGTTCCTTGTCCGCCGACTAGAGGATTCGGGGCTGTTTGGATGAACTTCTCGTAGCTGAAGCGGCCGAACATCGAGTCCTTGTCGGTAAGGTGATAGTCAATGCGAGCATTGCCGCCGTTGTCGTCAATGATCTGATTGGCTGCCGAAGTGTAGTTGTTGAAGCTCTGATTTGGGTTGGTAGGCTCGGGGTAGATGCTGGCCACGTTCAGGCCAACCTGGTTGAGCAAGCTCTTCGGAATAATATTGCCGGAGAACTGCTGGCGGCTATAGTTTCCCTTCGAATCGACGGTGGTGGTGTAGGGGTTATAAATCGGGATGAGCTGAGGAGCTTTAGTCGGGGTTGCCAGAGTCATGTAGTTGCTGAAGTCGCCGTTGCGTTCCGCGTCTGTGGGCACACTATTCAGGTTCACAATGCCCTTGAGCGACCTCTGTCCGTAGTAGTCGGCGAAGAAGAACAGCTTGTCCTTCAGGATGGGGCCGCCGATGGCTCCTCCAAATTGATTGCGGCGGTAGGCCGTTTGCATCTGAGG
>DASYBJ010000669.1:0-8139 GCA_036500845.1 Acidobacteriaceae bacterium | reverse complement strand
ACAGCGCAGCTTGTTACGCGGGCTCGAAACTGGTTGACAGGATACCTCCGCAGAAAAGCGGTAACGTATTTCGGAATCCGGCTGGAAAAGGCTGCCAGAATCACGCCGGGATCATGCGGAAAGAATCTGTCTATTTCGCTCATCCCGGAAAGGATTCGAAATGCAAAACGGCAGCTTAATACGCAGGAAGCGTCTGCATGGTCCGGAAGTTTGGGAATTCCGCTGGAGGGAGCCAGGACCCACTGGGAGACGGCGCCATCGCCGCATTGTTCTCGGGTCAACGGAACAGATTAAAGAGGAATCTGCTGCAAGAGAAGCGGTTGCAGGTCTTCAACTCGACATGAACCGGAATGACATCCGGATGAAGAACACGGCCATCACTGTGGCTGAGGCCTACCAGCATTTTCGACAGCGAGAACTGAACACAGAGACCTCCTGGCGAACGTACTCAACGCGAATGGGTATCAAGGTTATCTGAACAAGTGGGTCATTCCTCGCTGGGGTCAACGGAACTTGGTCAGCATTCAGGCCGGCGAAGTTGAATTGTGGATGCGATCCTTGCCTTTGGCCCGATCAACTTGCGCCAAGATAAGAAACATCATGAGTGTCCTGTTCAACCACGCGATCCGCCACGGCATCTGCAGCGCGAATCCCATCCGGCTTGTTCGGCAGAGCGCCAAGCGAAAGAGGATTCCACTTGTACTGACACCGCAGGAGATTCATTCACTGATCGCCGCGCTTCCGCTCAGGGAAAGTACGTTGACTTTCCTGGATGCTGGAACCGGACTTCGAATGAGCGAACTGTTCGCCCTCAAGTGGCAGGACATCCATTTCGAGACTGGGGAGATTAGTGTGATTCGGTCGATTGTCATGCAGGTGGTAGGCCCATGCAAGACCGAAGCGTCTCAGAAACCGATTCCGATGGACTCTTCCCTCGCCGAGGCTCTGAAGGTCTGGCAGACGCAGTCGGAGTTCACAGCTCCAAATGACTGGGTGTTTGCGAGTTTGAAGCTCCGAGGCCGCCGGCCATATTGGGGGCAATCTCTGATGCGTCACACCATTCGTCCCACAGCCGTGAAAGTCGGCATCAGCAGTCGGATCGGTTGGCACACATTCCGCCATTCTTTCTCAACCCTTTTGCGGGCAACCGGAGCTGACATCAAGGTCATGCAGGAACTAATGCGTCATGCTTCGACTCGCGTAACGCTCGACACCTACACTCAGGCCATCACTGAACAAAAACGCAAGGCTCAAAGCGCCGTTGTCCAGCTGCTATTGAACCCCAGCGACGCGGTGGCCGCCTGATTGGCGCAGTTGTGCCCATCTGTGCCCGCGGAAATGGAATCCTTGGCCGCATAAACAGCGGCAATCTGAATTCTGCAGGTTCGCAACACAGGAATGTTTGTGCCCATTTGTGCCCACGCCAATAAGGCAGATGCAATGTAAGGTGCTGATTATATTTGGCGTCCCCGACGGGATTTGAACCCGTGTTATCGCCGTGAAAGGGCGGTGTCCTAGGCCGGGCTAGACGACGGGGACGCGTGCCTGACCCGTGGATTCAGGGCTGCTGGGCGCCAGAAGGCCAGTCACCAATCTACCAACTCGAAAATGTGGTGTCAAAAGACGTTCCTGCTCCTGTCGTTCCTGCTCCTCGGCCGGCTGATTCCCTGCGCGTGCGTGCTCAATCCGTCCCTCCGATCGGTTTTCTTTGCTTCTCTGCTGCTATAAAGCTTTGCATGGGCCGCTACAAATACCTCGACACGCTCATCGTTGGGTTCGTGGTCGTGCTGCTCGTGTCGAATCTTGTGGCGCAGAAGATTTGCCGCGTGGGGCCGCTTGTGCTCAGCGGCGCGCAACTGCTGTTTCCCATTACCTACATCTGCGGAGACGTTTTCACCGAAGTCTACGGCTACGCTGCGTCACGGCGCGCTATCTGGATGGGCTTCTTTGCGTCCGGGCTCCTGAGCCTAATGGGGGCCATCGCCGTTGCTCTCCCTGCTGATCCCGCCTGGCACGATCAGGAGGCTTTCGCTACTGTCTTTGGTTTCGTTCCGCGCTTTGTCGCAGCTAGCCTCATCGCATACTTTGCTGGAGAATTTGCCAATTCATTCACTTTGGCCAAACTCAAGATCCTCACGCAAGGCCGATGGCTCTGGACGCGTACGATCGGCTCGACCGTAATCGGGCAGGCAGTAGATACTGTCTTGGTCTTCGCGATCGCCTTCGCAGGCAAGATCCCCTGGAGCACGCTTGGACGGCTGATTGTCTCGGCTTACGTGATCAAAGTCGTTTACGAAACACTCGCGACTCCGCTGACCTACGCTGTCGTCGGATGGTTAAAGAGAGCCGAGCAATCGGATGTGTTCGATTACGAAACCGACTTCAATCCGTTTGTCCTAACCTCTCGAGCCATCGGGGAAAGGTCGACGACAGTTTAGGGAATACGGCTGAAAGCAGAGCGATTTGTCTCAAATGCGGTGGGGCCGAAAGGGCACATCCATCGAATGCAGAACGTATGTGTGGGCAGTCCAGTTCAAGCCAGCCATATCTCGGGACGGCGCGGCATTCAGATGAATGCTCGGTATCACTCAATGACCAAATCATCGCATTCAGCCTCCGCCGAGTCGTCCGACCAATTGCCGGTATCCTCGTGAGTATGTTGATCCACAGTCAACAATTCACGTAAGCATGGCCTAATCAAAACGCGAATCATTGGCCCATCCAAGGGAGAGAGACTGTTGTCCATACCAGAATCCATGAATTTCATAAGCATAGCGGCGCCGGGCGCCCCCGAGGTGCTTACTCTTGCCACCGGACCGGTTCCCAAGCCGGGACGCAACGAAGTCCTCATCCGCGTGAAGGCTGCCGGGATCAATCGCGCCGATCTGCTGCAGCGCAAGGGACACTATCCCGTACCTCCCGGGGCGTCTCCGATCCTCGGTATGGAGGTCTCCGGGGAAATCGTCAAATTAGGCCCTGAGTACAGCGGCCGCTGGAGTTTAGGCGACTCAGTCTGCGCTCTTTTGGGCGGCGGGGGATATGCGGAATATTGCGTCGCTCCGGCCGGTCAGTGCCTTCCGATTCCACAGGGAGTGTCTGTTCTCGATGCAGCGGCACTGCCCGAGGCAACCGTCACGGTTTGGGCAAACCTCTTTGAACCTAGGCGTCTCTATCCCGGAGAGCTCTTCCTGGTCCAGGGTGGCAGCAGCGGAATCGGGTCAATGGCAATCCAGATCGCACATTGCTTTGGGGCTCGCGTTGCCGCCACAGCCGGCAGTGAAGAAAAATGCCGCTATGTACTCGGGCTAGGAGCCGAGAAAGCGGTCAATTACCGGACGGGTGATTGGGCTGCAGAGCTTTTGGCCTGGTCGAAACCACGATCCGGGCCGGAGGCCCCGCCTCAAGGCATAAATGTCATCCTTGATATGGTTGGAGGCGATTACTTCGCCAAGCACCTGGAGCTGCTGGCGCCGCGCGGGAGGCTGGTGCATATTGCATTTCTCGCGGGCAGCCGAGTGACAGTCGATCTCCGGGCCGTCATAAGGAAGCGCCTGCTGATCACCGGATCCACGCTTCGCGATCGAACAGTCGAAGAGAAATCCGCGCTCATCTCCGCCGTGGAACACGAGCTATGGCCGCTTTTCGAGTCCCGAGGGCTGCGCCCTACCGTTTCCCAAGTCTTCCCGCTTTCGGAGGCGGCGGAAGCGCACCGCCGTATGGAAGAAGGGAACCATATGGGGAAGCTGCTGCTTGCGATCGGCACATGGTAACTGCCTTGTTGAACTTCCAAATTTGTTGAATCCAGCGGCCCATAAGCGTCATCTACTGGAGGCTTGCTCCCCTGTAGTCTATGTTTCGCCACGCAAGGCTCGCTTTCTCGACTAGAATGTTGGCTTCGAGCGATGGCCTGAATATTTTGATCTCTGAGGCGCTTTCCGCCTCTAACCGCCTTTTCCGAGGGTTCGCCTTGAGCACTCTTTTCCGCCCCTTCCAGTTCGCCCTGCCGCTCGCCATGCTGGTACTCTCTGCATGCGAAAAGCCGGCCTCGCAAGCAGCGCAGGGGCCGCATGCTTTGCCTGTTCAGATCCGGACGGTTTCGGCCGCCCCGGTTCCGCAATCGGACCAATACGTCGCCACCATTAAGTCCCGGCGCTCGGCCACGATCAACCCTCAGGTCAACGGTAATCTGGTGAGCATTGTTGCTCATTCTGGCGATCGCGTCCAAAGCGGTCAGTTGCTCATGGAGATCGACCCCATCAAGCAGGCGGCGACTGTCGCTTCCTCCAAGGCCACCGAGCAGCAAAAGCTGGCCGTTTATCAATACAACCAGATCGAGGTGGAACGCCAGCGCAAGCTTTTTGAACAAGGGGTCACCAGCCGGGACGCCCTAGACCAGGCGGAACAAGCGTACAGGAACTCCAAAGCGGACTACGACGCCGCGGTAGCTTCTACCGTCACGCAGCAACGAGAGTTGGGATACTACCGAATCATCGCTCCCTTCGACGGAATCGTGGGGGACATCCCAGTCCATTTAGGTGATTATGTTTCGCCCACCACGATGCTGACCACGGTCGACGAAAGGAAGGACCTCGAGGTTTACGTGTTTATCCCGACCGAGCGCGCCTTCGAGATTCGCAGAGGCCTGGGGGTGGAGATCAGTGACAACTCCGGTAAATTAATCGAACGCACAGCAATCAACTTCATCTCGCCGCAAGTAGACGATCAGCTTCAAGGAGTTCTTGTGAAGGCGCCGGTCCACTCTCCTGCGTTACGAAATCTGCTCCTTGTGCGGGCCCGCGTGATTTGGGCGTCGGCGCCGAAGCCTATTGTTCCGGTTCTCGCGGTTACGCGATTAGGAGGGCAGACCTTCGTCTTCGTCGCCGAGAATCAAGGCGGCAGTTATTTTGCGCGGCAGCGCCCTATCACGGTGGGCGACACTTTGGGCAACGACTATGCGGTCCTGAGCGGGCTGCAAAACGGGGATAAAGTCATCGTTTCAGGGACCCAGTTCCTGATGGACGGGGCTCCGATACAACCACTCAGTTGATACGAAGGACTGGTCCCCTCGATGTAGGGGAACCGCAGATCTCGCGGATTTGGCTGAGCCTCACAACGACAAATCGGAATTCGCAGCAGGTGAGCCAGCGTTCACGCTGTTGCTGGGAAAGGAAGCGCACTCGTGGTTGATTTCTTTATCCATCGGCCCGTCTTTGCTACCGTTTGCGCATTGTTGCTGATCCTTGCGGGAGCGGTTTGCATTCCCACGCTGCCAATCTCCCTGTACCCGCAACTGGCGCCCCCGCAGGTATCAGTATCGAGCAATTATGTGGGCGCGAACTCCCAGGTGGTTGAATCCGCGGTAACGATCCCGCTCGAGCAGCAGATCAATGGCGTCCAGGGCATGCGCTACATCGAGTCCACGAGTTCGAATGACGGGACAAGCACGATCACCACTACGTTTCGCACCGGCTACAGTCTGGACATCGCCGCAGTCGACGTACAGAACCGCGTGTCTGCCGCGCAGGGCCGGTTGCCAGCCGCCGTCAACAACACCGGCATCACCATCACCAAAGCCAATTCCAACTTTGTTTTTGCCGCCGCGTTCTACTCGCCGGACAATCGTTATTCAGATCTCTTCATCAGCAACTACCTGGACGTTTATGTAAAAGACGCTCTCAAGCGAATTTCCGGCGTCGGCGATGTGATCATTTTCGGGGAGCGGAGATATGCCATGCGGTTGTGGCTTGATCCCGCCCGTCTGTCCGCCCGTAACCTGACAGCAGTCGATGTGACGAATGCGCTCTCGGAGCAAAATGTCGAGATTCCGGCGGGGCAAGTGGGTCAGCCGCCATCCGATAACTCTCAGTCTTACCAGATCCCGGTCCGCGTCATCGGACGTTTGTCCGAGCCGGCACAGTTTGACAACCTTATCATCAAGAGCGGCACCGGC
Source organism: Acidobacteriaceae bacterium (assembly GCA_036500845.1). Taxonomy (GTDB): domain Bacteria; phylum Acidobacteriota; class Terriglobia; order Terriglobales; family Acidobacteriaceae; genus PALSA-350. The sequence goes on along the minus strand of DASYBJ010000669.1, from coordinate 2,189 downwards.
GGCATTGTGCAGCTCAAGGACGTCGGACACGCCGAAGTAGGTGCTGAAACCTACGCCACTACCCTCCGATACAACAGCCACAGCGCTATCGGTGTCGGCGTGCAGCAACTCAGCAACGCTAACGCGCTCCAAGTGGACCGCGATGCCAAAGCGGAACTCGACAAGCTCGCCCAATCGTTTCCTCCGGGTTTGAAATATGAGGTACCCTTCGACACCACGACAGTCGTTGGAGATTCGATCAAGGAAGTGGTCGGTACGCTCGCCGAAGCAATCGTAATCGTAATTGTCGTTATCTTTTTCTTCTTACTCGATTGGCGCGCCACGATCATTCCGGCCATCACGATTCCGGTGTCGCTCATCGGAACGTTTGCCTTCATCAAAGTCTTTGGATTTTCGATCAATTCGCTGACTATGTTCGGTATCACGCTCGCGACCGGACTGGTAGTAGACGACGCAATCGTCGTCATCGAGAACGTTCAGCGGCACCTCAACGAGGAGCATTCTGACCCACGAACTGCCACTTCTGTGGCCATGGCTGAGGTCACCAGCGCTGTTATCGCAACATCCCTGGTGCTGATCTCCGTATTTGTGCCGGTCTCGTTCTTCCCGGGAACAACAGGCATTCTTTACCGACAATTCTCTTTGACGATCGCATTTGCGATTGCAATCTCGGCCTTCAACGCGCTGACTCTCTCCCCGGCACTGTCCGCTCTATTTTTGCGAGGAGAGAAGGAGAAGCACGGATTGCTCGGAGTGGTCGATCGGGGAATCCATTGGATGACACGTGTTTATGGCGCATTGATCCACCGGGTGTTGCAAGTGCGGTACGTCGTATTGGTGCTCTTCGTCGCAGGGCTGGCGGCTACAGTCTACGTATACAATCACGTGCCTTCAGCCTTTCTCCCCACCGAGGACCAGAATTATCTGATTTGCATCGTGCAGACTCCTCCGGGAGCTTCGCTTACCTACACCACAAACGTCGCCGACAACGCTGTAAAAGTGATCCGGCAAAATAACGATGTCTACGGGACATTTGCGGTCATGGGATTCAGCCTGAGTGGAGGCAGCTCCTCGAACTACGGCCTCATCTTTGTTCCGCTCAAGTCCGTAGACACTCGTAAGAAGGAGGGAAATGGACATTCAGCCGCAGCAATCTACCAAGACCTTGCGCCTAAACTATTCGCAGTTCCGGGGGGAATCGTAGCTATTTTCGAACCCCCTGCAATTCAGGGTTTAGGCAACTTCGGCGGATTCCAATTCGAGTTGCAGGATCTGGGCCGCAATACGTTGCAGGACCTCGATCGTATCGCCCATCAGATTATCGGAGCGAGCCGTCAGGATAAGAAGCTCGCCAACCTGTACACGAGTTATACGGCGAGCGATCCTCAACTGCTCGTCTCGATCGACCGGGTGAAAGCCAAGGCCATGAACGTTTCCCTCAGCCAGATTAGTTCAACTTTGAGCGTCTTCATGGGCTCTTCATACGTGAACGACTTCGATTTCAATAACCGGTCCTATCGTGTTTATGTCCAGGCTGACCAGACCGCGCGCATGACACCCGGCGATCTGCGTAAGTTCTATGTGCGGACGGACTCCGGTCAAATGGTGTCACTCGACAACGTGGTCACAATCCAACAAGCCTCCGGACCACAGGTCATTAGCCACTACGATCTTTTCCGCTCTGCGGAGATCGATGGGTCCGCGGCTCCGGGGTTCAGTACCGGCCAAGGTCTCGCCGAGATGGAGGATTTAGCTAAGAAAAACATGCTGCAGGGCATGAGCTATTCGTGGACTGGCCTTTCGCTTGAAGAAATTGAAGCAGCCGGAAAGGCAATCCTGATCTTTGGCCTGGGGATCCTGGTCGTATACCTGACGCTCTCCGCACAATATGAAAGCTTCGCCCTGCCCTTCATCATCCTTCTGGCAGTGCCGATGGCGGTGTTGGGAGCTTTGGGAGCGGTTGCCCTGCGCGGTTTGGCGAATGATGTTTACTGTCAGATTGGGCTCGTGATGCTAATCGGATTGTCTGCCAAGAACTCGATCTTGATTGTCGAGTTTGCCGAGCAGATACGCGAGCGCGGAAGATCGATTATGGAAGCTGCCATCGAGGCTTCAGAGCTGCGCCTGCGGCCGATTATGATGACCTCGTTCGCCTTCATTCTGGGCGTCTTGCCCCTGTGCTTCGCGAC
>DASYBJ010000668.1:0-10628 GCA_036500845.1 Acidobacteriaceae bacterium | reverse complement strand
AGACGATTGACGGTGAGATCGCCTCCCAGGGTAATGGTCCCGGCGGCTTGAGCTGAAAGTTGAGCAGTTTCTTTGGCCATTAAAATTTCTCCTTTGTGGCTATAGAACAAGGGATGAATGGGTTGAGAACGTTTCCTTTATAAGTCTTTACTTATATTGATGTGGCAGCGATCCCAGAAGAACCGTTCTAATTGCAGAATTGGCTAGAACAATTCCAGATCACTCCTGACGCAGCAGCTCCTCGAGCTTTTCCTTGTGTTTTTGCTTGCGCGGGTTGGCTGCGGGCCGGTCATTGATCACCCGCCCCGGCTTAGGCTGGCCGACGCGCTCTCGAGCATTCGCCTTTACTGCTTTGGTCACGGAGAACTTCTCCGGCCTCCGTTTCCTCTTTGCCATCGCTCACCTCGAGTCTGTCTTTGCCCTCGACCATATTCTGAGGGCTCGACCCTATTCCCAGGTTTGTCCCTCTTCTCATGAGTATGGAATACTTCTCAGGGTGGCGGGGGGATGCCTGCCGCTGGGAAGCAGGATTCCTAGAAATGGAAGAACGTGATTTCTTCGACGAAAGATCCGAACAACGGAAACACACGCTCACTTGCCCCCACTGTGGCAAGGCGGAAGAGTACGAGATTGCCTGGCTGGTCCGCCGCAAGAAGGCTCAGCTCCCCAGAAACGCAGACGAACGGGACCGCGCACGCTTTGCCAAGGCTCAATCCTACATGGTGCGCAAAGATGACGTTACCGCTTGCAAGAACATCCGCTGCCGAAAGCGGTTCGACGTATCGGGGCTGCAGTCCGTAGCCTTTCTTTAGAACGTGCAAAGGGCTCCCGTACTCCATCGCACTCAAGCGAGCGATTGGTCACAATGAAAATTCTGGTCTGCATCAAGCAGGTACCGCAAAAGGATGCGCCTCTCAAGCTCAACGACGCTGGCACCTGGATCCGTGAGGATGTGTCCTATGAGGTGAATGAGCCGGATGCTTATGCCTTAGAGGAGGCGCTCCGGCAAAAAGAGAAGCATGGCGGAGAAGTGACTGTTCTTACGGCAGGTCCGACGCGCGCGCAGCAAGTGCTCCGGGAGGCATTGGCGAAGGGAGCTGATCGTGCGATTCATCTTGAAGACGATCGCTTTGTCATGCTCGATTCGGCAAACTTGGCCCGCGCCATTGCGGCTGCAATCGAGACAGCCCCTGGCCGCGCGGGAGAAGATTTCGACCTCATCCTTACCGGCCTGCAATCGGACGATTTCGGCTGTGCCCAGACCGGAGTGCTGCTCGCGGAGGTTCTGGGTTGGCCCCACGCAACGATCATCATCGGCATCGAGAAGGAAGCCGCCCGTTTGCGCCTGAAGCGTGAACTCGAGGCAGGCCATTACCAGCACGTCGACATTGCCCTGCCGGCTGTGCTCACGATCCAGAGCGGCATCAACAAACTCCGGTATGCCACCTTGATCGGCATCAAGCAGGCCAAGGCCAAGCCGCTCCGCAAAGTCGCCTGGCAGGAAATCGAGTCCAAAATAGGCAAGAACCTGCAGGTGATTGAAAAGCTGTATGTTCCGGTCAAGCAGAAGCAGACCCAGATGCTTTCCGGTCCCCCGGTTGAGGTGGCTAGAAATCTGGTGGAACAACTCAAAAACAGTGCGCGCGTGATTTAATCAGAGAGTAGATTTTGAGTATTGAGTTTCGATTTGTTGGAGAACGAGCATGGCCAATCCTTTGATCCCTATGGAAGAACGCACCCTGACTCCGGACGAGGTCGAGGCGCTCGACAAGCGCAGACACCGCGGGTTGATGCTGCTGGTGGTATCTGTACAGTTCGCGATCATTTCCACTTTGCTACTACTCTGGGTCGCTCAGGATCTGACGTACTCTCCGGGTTGGGCTCATCCCACCTTCTATTACTTCCTGGTTACGGGTCTTATTACCGTCGTCTGCGGTCTCGGCGGCATCACGCTGCGTCGCGGCGCTCCAGAATTCTAGAATTTGCTGACGTGCAAGGACGGCGTCACTAGGGCATTTTTCGCTTGGCGCGAAGCGAACGGGAATGTGTACTGGACGGCCATGAGCGGCCAGAGACAACTCGATCGTGCAGAGCGCTGCGGTCTCCTGAGGCTTTAGGACTCATCATTGATCCCGATGGCAGATCAGATCATCGTCGTCGCGGAACAGCGGGAAGCCAAACTCAACCGCACTTCCTTCGAAACTGTTGCGGCCGCCCAAGCCATCGGGAAGGAGACTGGTTGGCCGGTGGAGATTGTTCTCCCCGGCTATCAGATGGGATCGCTGCCGCAGGACTTGGCAGCCTTGTCGGTCGATAAGGTCTATTCGCTCGAGGCGCGCGCCCTTGAGCTCTACACCTCTGACGCCTACGTCGATGCGCTCAAGTTGTTCCTTGCACAGAAGCAGCCAAAGCTTGTCCTCTTTCCTCATACCTATCAAGTGCGAGACTTCGCCCCGAGACTCGCTCTGGCCCTCGAGCGCACGCTGATCTCTGACACCATTGGCTACAAGTGGGAAAACGGCAAGCTGCTGTTCACGCGCCAGATGTTCCAGGGCAAGTTTGCAGCGGATGTGGGCTTCGCTGGAGAGCCTCCTTGGATGGCGACCGTGCAGATCGGGACCTATCGCGCTGACCAGGTGGAGAAGCGCGCGGCAGGGAACGCTCCGATCGAGTCGGTCTCGGCCGCCGAGCATGTTCCAGGCAGAATCATCCCTCACGAAATCTTTCAAGAGACCAAGCAAGCAGTCGACCTGTCCCAGGCCTCGGTGATCGTCGCCATCGGCCGGGGCATCAAAGAACAGAAGAATATCGCGGTGGCTGAGGATTTGGCGAAGGTGCTCGGTGGCGAGGTCGCTGCCTCACGGCCGATCTGCGACGCAGGATGGATGCCATTGGAGCGGCAGATTGGTAGCTCCGGTCAAACGGTTGCTCCCAAGCTATACATAGCGTTAGGCATCAGCGGCGCGATCCAGCACATCGTTGGGATGAAGGGATCCCGCACCATTGTCGCGATCAATAAAGATGCTGAAGCTCCGATCTTCGAGATCGCCGATTACGGAGTAGTCGGCAATCTATTCGACGTCGTGCCTGCGTTGACCGAGGAGATCAAGAAAGCCAAAGCGTAGCCCTCAGATGATGCACTTCCGCAAACCGATCGAAGGAATCGAACGTCCCCAGATGGAAGCGGACGTAGTCATCGTCGGTGGCGGACCGGCAGGATTGGCCTGCGCGCTGCGCTTGTCGCAACTGATTGATGCCTACAACGATCAACTGGAGGCGGCAAATTCGAGCGCTCCTCCGCTCACCAAAGAAAACATTTATGTGCTTGAAAAAGCGCGGGAGGTTGGCCAGCATTGCCTCTCTGGAGCGATCCTGGACCCGCGCTCGATGCGTGAGCTCCTGCCTGACTTTGAGTCCGAAGCACCGATCGACGGGAAAGTCGTCAAAGAGTCGGTTTATTATCTGTCGCGGGCAAATGGATTCAAGTTTCCCATCGTCCCGCCGCCGCTCCGCGATCATGGCAATTATGTAATCTCCATCAACAGGTTTGTGAAGTGGCTAGGCGCCAAGGTTGAGGAGGCGGGAATCACAATCTTTCCCGGCTTTGCGGGAAGCGACCTGCTTTTTGCTGCCGATGGTGTCACGGGTGTACGCACCGAAGATAAGGGAGTGGACAAGTTTGGTCATCCGAAAGCCAATTTCGAGCCGGGCTCCGAGATCCACGCGAAAATTACCATCCTGGCGGAGGGCGCGCGCGGCTCATGCACCAAGCAGCTGATCGAGCGTTTCCATCTTGAAGATCCGGATCACTCACAGAGCTACGGCATCGGGATCAAAGAGCTGTGGGAGATCCCTTCTGGCCGTCTCCTTCCAGGCGAGGTCATTTACACGTTGGGTTATCCGTTGACGACCCGCGAATACGGCGGCGCCTGGATCTACGGACTCTCCAACTCGAACGCGAGCACGCTAATTTCGCTCGGTCACGTCACTGGCCTGGAGTATGAAGATCCGCGAATCGATCCGCATCACGCTTTCCAGTCACTCAAGCTGCATCCCTTCATTCGGCGCCTGCTCGATGGCGGCAAGATGATTCGCTATGGTGCCAAGAGCTTGCCCTACGGAGGATGGCTTACGATGCCTCAACTCGCAGGGAACGGCTGGATGATCCTTGGTGATTCGGCTAGCTTTCTCAACTCGCAACGTCTGAAAGGCATTCACTTGGCGATCAAGAGTGGGATGTTGGCGGCAGAGACTGCCTTTGAGTCGCTAGTCGCGGGCGATTTTTCGCGTAACGCCCTCGAAGCTTATAAAGACCGCGTCGATGGCAGCTGGATTCGAGAAGAGATGTATCCCGTGCGTAACTTCCACCAGGCTTTTGAGCACGGTCTGTTCGAGGGACTCATCCGCGCCGCGCTTCAACAGGTTCTGCGCGGAGGGAATCTTGGCCCGGATTTCAAGAATCATGCCGGCTACACAAAGCTGCGCCGGCTCGATTCTTTGGGACAATCGAGCCGAGGGCGAGAACCCATGCTTGGCCCCGCCAAAGGGGATGGAAAGCTCACCTTCGACAAACTGACCGACGTTTATTACTCCGGCGTCCGGCACGAAGATGATCAGCCGATCCACCTGGTGATCCGTGATCTCGATATCTGTAACAATCGATGTGTTAAAGAATACGGCAACCCCTGCCAGAACTTTTGTCCTGCAGCCGTCTATGAGATGCTGGATGCGCCGGACGCAACGGCCGGCAAGCAGTTGCACATCAACTTTGCGAATTGCGTGCACTGCAAAACCTGCGACATTATGGATCCCTACCAGATAATCACCTGGGTCCCGCCCGAAGGGGGCGATGGTCCCAACTACGACGGCATGTAGTCGGACCATCCACTGCAGATCACGGTCGGACGCGACACTTTAGACCTCGACGACTATCTTTCCGAATTGCTGATTCGATTCAAGGTACCGGTGCGAATCAACAATCTCCTCAAGCAGAAAGGTGCGGTCGATCTTCGGCTTGAGCCTTCCGGCTTTGAGTTCGTTATAAATGTAGTCCTTCGCCGCTTTATAGACTTGGGGGTCCGCCTTTACTTCGCGCATGGTATAGGCACTCATGTTCAGTAGCTTTCGCATCGCTGTTCGAAGCGGGAATGGGGTGATTTCTTCACTTAGCTCCCCGTATTCCAGGATCAAGGCGCCCGGCGCTGCTGCTTGCGCAAGAAGCTCAACGAATTTACCGGCAACCGGGTCGAAGATGAGGTCCGCGCCTTTGCCATCGGTATAGCGTGCAACAGCTTCTGGAAGATTTTCCTCCTCCGTTACGATGACCGCGTCTGCGCCGAATTCCAGGAGAGCCTGCCTCTTTGCCAATGTTCGCGTACTGGCAATCGCTTTGGCGCCGATAAGCTTGGCGAGCTCGATAGCCGCAAGGCCGACGCTGCTACTAGCCGCAGGTATTAGAACACTCTGTCCCGCCTTCAACCTGCCGCGGTAGATGAGCCCACCCCAGGCTGTGACGTACTGCATCCAAATGGCTGCTGCCTGTACCGCAGTCAAGGAATCGGGATATCGGGCCACCGAATCAACCGGCACCACTGCAATTTCGCCGTAAACACCATAGCGGCTTTGAGAGAAACCAGGAACTGTGCTGACTTTGTCGCCAACTTTGAAGTCCACAACGCCGGGTCCGACAGAGTCGATGATGCCGGATGCCTCGTAACCGAGGCGAGAGGGCAGCACAGGTTTCTCGAGATAGATCCCGCGGCGAAACAATGCCTCCGCACGATTAAGCCCGATGGCTACAACGCGGAGGCTAACTTCGTTTGCTTTCGGTGCTTGGAACGGCCAATCTTCCAGGCGGAGTACTTCGGGGCCCCCGGTCTCATAAAAGCGGACAATCTTGGGCATACTTCCTTCCCTTTCCAGAGAGTTGGATCGACTACGTCCGGTTCGAGATGCGGCATACCGGACCAAAATCAAGCTCGATAAAACTCAGTCCTGAATTTCGGCAGGTCAACTCGAAAAAAGCATTCGCACCGCTATTTCCGTTTGGATGCGGCCAGTTGGCAGTACACTCGCTGCATAAGAGGAACCTTGTATGAGCGGCGCCGATATGCTATTGACCTGCAGCGATTGCGGGCAGGAGTTCGTTTTTACCGCTGGAGAACAACAGTTCTTTCAAGAGCGCGGGTATTCTTCTCCTCGACGCTGCAAACCGTGCCGCCAAGCCAAGCAAGGGTCCGCTTCCTTTGGCCGCAGTGATTCAGGTGCGGGTGGAGGGTACAGCTCGGGATCCAGCACCACGACGACCGTCGTCTGCGCCAGTTGTGGGCAAACGACGACAGTACCGTTTGCGCCCCGTGGCGATCGGCCCGTCTATTGCAAGAACTGCTATCGCCCGAAACAAGGTGGGGGCGGCGGTGGAAACCGCGGACGTGGCGACGGTGGTGGCTCTCGCGACCGCCGCCGGTATTGATTGCATCCATTCCTCGCTTTTCGTGTGCTTGCGCAAACATAAGCCGATTTTCTGTCTACCAGCATTGCTAGCGAACTCTCTCGCGCAAGGCGATGCATACTGTTTGTAACTGTCGAGATTGCTTCAGGTTCTCGCCTCCTGACCGCCCTTCCTGCCTGTTTCTAGCCATATAGTTGTATAGCTGGCCTTTGCCGCGTCTTCCATACTGTGGCAGCGCAGGAGGAGAACGGGATGGAGCCAATGCTGGTTGAAATGTTCGAGCAGGCGCGCAAGTTAGTCACCGATGCCGATCGCAAGCTGGCTGAGGAAGAACAGCGCCGCCACGAAAAAGAACGGGAAGCTAAGCTGATGGAGTTGTCTGGGCGAGTGGAAGCTGCCTTCGACTTTACCAGCAAGGAGAAGATGGAGCTTGATCCCCGGTTAGACCTACAGGAGTCTAAGACTGTCGTCGAGTTCGTTGTTCGCAGCCTGCGGGCGATCTTTACGCTCGAACCCCAAGCAGAGGGAATGTGGTCGCTCAGTGTGATGGACGACGGTCGTGAACCGCAGGCGTTAGGCGAGTTTCGCAGTGGAACAAAAGCCGACTCCGGATCGCGGCGCTTGGCCGCTGCCAGAATCGTGACAGCGATCGGAAATTGGGCTCAGAAACTTCAGCCCGCGACCAAGAAACCTGCTGCGCAAGTCCAGCCGCGGTGGCAAGACGAACCGGTGCCGGCCGAACGGCGCGAACCCACTTATGGAACCTTCGGCAAGTTTCTCGGCTACTGATCGAGCATAAAAACGCCGAAACGCCGTCATCCCCAGCGAGCCGAGGGATCTGCTTTTCCTACCAGCGACGCTGGACCCCATCCTTGCATCGCTAACTGACGTGCCACTCAGACAAAAATAGCCCACGTCGCTCGTGGGCTATTTTCTTTGTCCGTGATTAGTGTCCGAGGTTGTCCCGTATTCGCGTAGCCCTTCTTTTCTCCGCTTTTCCCTGCAATGGCCCATACGAATGACCCACACGAATGACCCAGACGCTTGGTGAGAATGCCACCGGCTTCGGTTCTCCCGCCGGTGGTAGCATGTCTTCGTTATGGTCAGACGATTCCGAGGTCTCTCAGCCGGTCTCATTGTATTTCTGTTCCTCGGCGGCGCATTCAAAGCGGTAGGGCAAGCTGCTGCGCCTCAACACGCAGCCCACCTCGCTTACGATGCGGAAATGGCCGAGGTGGGACACGACTGTCCCGACCAGCTCACATTAGAGGACAGAAACGAATGCATGAACAACGTGCGTGTGCAGACCTACAAGAATTTCGACGCGTTTTTCACCGCGTTGCGCGAAGCGCTGATTGACGAATCGCCCAATGACTCGAATGCGCTGGCGCTCGATGCTACTCAGTTAGGCTTCGAAAAATACCGGACGCAGACCTGTGATGCAGTGAGCAATGTCTACGACGTAGGAACCATCAAGCATCCAGGTTCCACTCGGCCGAGCGCACGCACGCGGTGCCTTATCGACCTGACCCGCAGCCGAATGCGCGACCTCGCACACCTCTACGAACCGTCCCTCTAACGCAAAGAATTGAGCTATTTCGGTAGCAAGATACTCGACCACCGCTATGTTTCGTACAAGAACCGCAGCTCCTCGGGGTACCCTGAAGCCCGCCCCGGTCCTGTACAGTGGTCAATACATCGGCATAGTCCCTGGCTTCGAACATAAACACCGAGGGAGATCAAGTGGCCCAGCAAACTCCACTGCACTTCGTCTTCTACTTCGCCGCACCTCCGGATAAAGTCTGGGAGGGCTTCGTCTCCGCCGAATCGAACCGTGTCATCTTTATGGGGGCCGACCTCGAAGTCGATCTGAAGCCCGGTGGTCCGATAAACTGGGTCGGCGCTGGGGCCGATGGCAAGCGCACTACCTACGTTCGCGGCGAGGTGCTCCAGTCTGAGCCGCCAAAGTTGCTGCAATACACATTTGCCCTAGGTTCTTCCAACAAGATCTCCCGCGTCACGATAGAACTCATACCGGAGACCGAGGCCACCAGGGTCTCTGTTATGCATGACCAGTGGGCGGAGGACGATAGTGCCTACGCTTCCTGTGCGGATGGCTGGCCACGCATCCTCTCCCGGCTCAAAACGCTGATCGAAACAGGCCAAACGTTTAAGCCACACTGATGCGTGACTCATCGCCGGTGATGAATCATGTCTGCCGAGAAAGTTGTCGCCATACATCTTTGTTCAATCTATTAATCAAGTGATTGATTGACATCCGATCAATCACTTGATTAAATAGATGGAGATGACTGGCATCCCTCCATTCAACTGGTACGACGCTCTGCTGCATCCTCAGGAAGAATCCGGAAAGCGTCGCCTCGCGCTTCTCCAGGCCGCCTTCGATGTGGTTGCGGAGGTTGGATTCGAGGGCCTGCGGACCCGTGCTGTGGCTCAGAGGGCCAAAGTCAATATCGCGACGCTGCACTACTACTTCCCTACTAAGCAATCCCTGGTCGAAGGGCTGGCCCAGTTCATTGGCGCCAGGTTCGTCGTGCTGCATGGACCCGCTCCCGTGCCGTCGGGCTATCCCGCCCTCGACCGCCTGCGTCAGGAGTTCTCCGATGGCCGCTACTACCTCGAGCATCAGCCGAAGATGCTCATTGTCATGGCCGAGTTCGTTTTGCGCGGCAAGCGCGATCCGGAAGTTCAAAAGGTGGTCGAGGTCATGAACGGTCACTGGCGGCGTGGGCTGGAGCAGATGGTGATCGACGGGATTAACCAAGGACCCTTTCGTGCGGAGCTTGACCCTAAACAGACCATCCCTACGCTGATGGCGGTCTTCTCTGGCGTTGGAGCGGCGCAACCTGAAGAACTCGAAGCGATCCAGCACAGTGTTGAAGACTGGCTTCTGCAAGACGGGATTGCGAAAACTATGTCCGGAGCAAACCATGAATGAGAATGCATTTCACGTCGCAATTATCGGCGGTGGCATCGGCGGCCTCACGCTCGCGCAGGGACTCACCAAAGCCGGCATAAACGTATCTGTTTATGAGCGGGATCAGGCGCCGGACGCTCGTCGCCAGGGATTTCGCGTCCATATCGATCCTGAAGGAAGCAACGCCTTGCACGAGTGCTTACCGGGAAGGCTATGGGAGATCTTCGATGCCACTGGTGGCGACTTAGGCCACGGTTTCACCTTCATGACCGAGCACCTGCGTGAGTTGCTGGCCGTTCGCAGAGATCGTGAGGCCGCAATCGACGACGTGGCGCGTCACCGATCGATCAGCCGAATCACGCTACGCCACGTCTTGCTGAATGGCCTCGAGCGGCGTACATATTTCGGCAAGCGCTTCCTGCACTATGAGGAATCGACCGACGGGCGCTTTCATATCCATTTCGCCGATGGCAGCAGTGCCAGAGCGGACGTCCTGGTAGGCGCGGACGGCGTCAATTCAGGGGTCCGCAAACAGTACTTGCCCAACGCCGATCCGGTGGATACAGGCGTGCTGGCGCTCGGCGGCAAAGTGCCTCTCTCAGCCGGAGTGATGGCATTGGTGCCCGCAAGCCTGCTCGACGGCCCTGTCATGGTGATGCCTCCGTCGCCGTGCAGCCTTTTCATGGCGATGTGGAAGCGTTCGTCCCGAGCTCAGGAACCGCTGCGTCGCCTGGGTATCGAGGAACCGATCGCCGGCGATGAGGACTATCTCATCCTGGGATTCGGTGCACGGCCCGAATACCTAGCCGTCAACGGAGATGCGGGTGTCGTTTCCGGTGCCGCCATAAAGGATGCGATGCGTCACGTGGTTGCGAGTTGGCATTCGAATCTGCGAAAACTCGTCGAGCTGGCTGAAGAGGAAACAATGACAGCGACAAACTTGCGAACGTCGTTGCGGCAGGAGGCGTGGAAAACTACAGCCATCACTCTTCTTGGAGATGCGATTCATAGCATGACACCCTACCGGGGAATCGGCGCGAACATCGCGTTGAGAGATGCGGCTCTACTGTGCGCTAAGCTCCGCGAAGTCGAGGAGGATCGGAAGCCGCTGCTCGCCGCGATAGGTGAATATGAAGAGGCGATGCGCGGCTACGGGTTTGCCGCTGTCGAAGCCTCACGCAAGGCGATGGAGCAAGCGGTGGGAACACGCAACAAACCGGCCTTCGGAATGTTCAAGAC
>DASYBJ010000667.1:0-13217 GCA_036500845.1 Acidobacteriaceae bacterium | reverse complement strand
CACCGGAGGCTTCAGCAGATTCGTTACCTCCTCTGCTGCTCCGATTGCTACCGGGTGGAGCGATCCAGTTCCCGGGTGGGACTCTCACCCACTGTGGTCCAGCGCCTTTCACGGCGCACAGTAATTGCCGGGTGGGCGGTCATCTGCCCGCAACTGCATGAGGCGATCTACCGGGATCTGCGGCAAGCCTCCTCCGATCGTCCTAATCACCCAAGCTTCTCGCAATCATCACGCCACACTCTGTTTTTGAACGTCTGAAAGAGTTCTACGAAAATTCGTCAGTTCGTTCCTCTTGGGGAAATGAGAAGAGGGCGAGGATCAAAGGTCACCTTAAGGGAGGCGACCTTTCCGTCTTTGATCTGAAACCAACCGCAGGCGAATACGGTGATGCCCGCGGTATCAATGTTATAGAGGACACACACATCTTTCTGGTTCGCAAAAATCCGTTGAATCTGAACTTCAGACGAAGGCGCTCGATTTCTTCGAGATATGCTTCTGCCCCGACACGAGTGCAGAAGGGGCCTTCATATTCCATATCGTCGGCCACGTAGAGTCTGGCCGTCTGAAAGCTCTCATCGTTAATGGCAGCTCCAAGATCAAGTACAACTTGCTTTGCTTCGTCCGAAGATAGCTGCGCCCGGATCGTCACGTTATGTTACCTCCTGTCGAAATAACACTGCACCCAGAAGAAAATTCCATCGTCCTGTCCTCCGACTCAGTGAGCAAATCGACCTTTGTAGAGTTCGTACCATTTGCTCTTAACTTTCGCCCTCCACCGATTACGACCACCCATCCCAGAGTTATTTCGCAAATTGTTCTAAACGCCTTCTTCGGCTCGTTCCCGCAGAATCCACTCGCGAACATATGGAGGGCAGCTCATCAATCGGGTCCCTTCTCGTTCGGTGACACTCAGAAACCGTATGACATCCGCGTCCACTATTGTGATTTCGCTTAGGTCTAAAACTTTCGCTTCAAAGCTGTCGTCTATTTGTTTCTTTAATTCCTCGAGATCTTCGGCTCGGATTCGGCCGATCAACCAGATGATCATGGTTTTGCCGTCGGATTGCCTTTCAATCTTCAATGGTTTCGACGCCTCCCCGAGGATGCACCAATTCGATGAGTCATCTTTCTCTCCTCGTTTTGACGCTCTTGAGCGCTGCACTTCGCGCGCCATTCCGAAACATCATGGAGAAAAAGGACTTGGCCGCGAGATGTTGTTCAACATCGCGCTGAATGCTCATCAAAAGCTGAAATTGCGGCTTGTATCGTGGATTTTCGGATAGGATTCGGACCGGAAGCGGCCAAAAGCGCGATTGCCGAAGCTATTTGATCTATCGGGCTTTATGTGTGTACTTATTAATGCCCAACCTTCTGATTTTGGATTCAAGTGTTTGTCGCGGAATCTTGAGCTTGGCTGCTGCGCCCGCAGGACCGCCAATGCGCCCCTGGGATTCCGCTAACGCGGCTGTGATCATCTCAACTTCCCGGCCTGCCAACGCTGGAAGCCCTCTCGGCGCGATCGATGCCTCCCGTGGTTTGCGTTTGAACCAACTTTCGTCAATCGAGAATGTGTCGTCCTCACTCAAGATGACACCGCGTTCAACAACGTTCTGCAATTCGCGTATGTTTCCTGGCCAATCGTAGGCTTTGAATAACCCGAGCGTGTGCTTGTTGATATGGTTGATCTTTTTGCCCGCCTTCTTCGCGTAGCGGCCAACGAAATACTCGAGCAGCAGCGGTATGTCCGCGACTCGCTCACGAAGCGCAGGCAAAGCAATTGGAAAGACGTTAAGCCTATAGAAAAGATCCTCGCGAAACTCTCCTGATGCGACCGCAGCACTCAAATCGCGATTGGTCGCGGCAATCAACCGGACGTCGATTGCTATCGGATGATGGCTCCCGACCCGTTCGATTTCTCGCTCTTGCAACACGCGCAACAGTGCAATCTGAGTCTCGGCTGGAAGGTCGCCGACTTCGTCCAGGAAGATAGTCCCGCCGTGGGCCGACTCAAACCTCCCGATGTGTCTCTGCAACGCGCCGGTGAAAGCGCCTTTCTCGTGGCCGAAGAGTTCAGAAGCAATCAGGGATTGCGGGATCGCGGCACAATTCACGCGGATAAACGGTTTGGCCGCACGATCCGAGCGGCGATGAAGAGCGCGAGCAATCAATTCCTTTCCGGTTCCGGTTTCGCCCAAGATGAGGACGGTCGAATCGGAAGGCGCCACTTTCGAGACCTGAGTTATGACTTGCCGCATGGGCTCGGAAGAACCGACGATCTCCTCGAACATGGAAGATTCGATTTCCTCGCGCAGCGCGACGTTTTCGTTTCTCAGCCTCTCTTGCTCAGTCTTTTGCTTTTGGATGTCAGTGCCAGTGACATACCAACGAACGATATTTCCCTGGTCATCTCTGAAAGGGTTGTACTGAAGAAGAACCCACTGGTATTGTCCGCCCGGTCGCTTTGACCGTATTTCCAATTCGAATGGTTCGCCGCGCGAAAGACCCGCGCAGCGTTTGGCCCAAAGGTTCTCTACATCTTCAGGATGGAACGCCGACGAGAAATAACCACCCCGCACTTTGACTACATCTCCAGGATGGAATGGCAACGATTCCGCTAAGCCAACAATACGATCACGAAACGAGGAATAACAACCCTGCGCTTTGACTTCCTCGAGGGTAAGACCAGTTTTCTGGAGAGTGACACGATTCACGTACGCTACATTTCCGTCTGCCGACAGCACTACTATGGCTTGCGCTACGAAATCGGCAATTCTCTGAAACTCCTCTTCGCTTTCACGCAGCTTCTGCTCGGCTCGCTTTAGGTCTTCGATGTCCGTCGCCAAGATATACCAACGGACAATACGACCATCGGCATCGCGCTGCGGAAGACCGCGGAACTGGTACCAGCGGTACACGCCATCGGCTCGGCGAAGGCGCTGCTCGTGCTCAAGCGGCTCTGCAGTCTCGACCGCGCGCTTCAGTGCCTCGGTTAAATCGGGAAGATCGTCCGCATGGACAGCGTTGCCGAGAGCCCATTCGTTCGATTCCTCACTCGTCCTGCCCAAATGTTTCAAGGAATGGCGGTTGACAAGTTCAACTTTGCCTGTCGCATTCATGGTAGCTACCAACCCAGGAATGCTGTCGATGATCAGGCGTAGACTTTGTTCATTTGCGCTGAGAGCCTCCTGCGCGCGCTTCAGGTCATCGATGTCAGTAATAGTCCCATACCAGTTGACGATATTGCTGGCCTCTTCTCGCAACGGCTCGTACCGAAATGAGAACCAGCGATACTCTCCGTCAAAGCGCCGCAATCGCCCTTCAACTTCACCAGCGTGCCCAGATGCGAGATCCGCACGCCATTTGTTTTCGATCCAGTCCAAGTCCTCGGGATGAATGGCAGATCTCCAATCCCCGCCCCGAGCACCCTCTATAGGCAATCCGGTGTAATCGTGCCATCGCTGATTCCAGAATTCTCCGGAGCGATCAGCCAGAGCGCACCACGCGATTACAGGGATGCTGTCAATGATCAGGCGCAACTTGGCTTCCGAGGGATCGAATTTCGTGGAGGCACCAGCGAACTCGGAACTATTCTGAATAATCATTTGACCTCCTGCCGCGCCGGCCTTTAGCCCTCAAATCAGGGTCTTTGTTCCCTATGCCTTGCAAGAATTTTAATCACTTTCGACACGGGATCGCTCCAATATGCTCTCTTTTTCGGGCAGTACCGGCTTGTCCATCCTTTGCTGAGCCATCAGCATTCGCTGAGACCGAAGCACCGTGTGGCCGTGAAATCCCCATGTTTTCAAGATGTTGGGAATGGCCACTTGGCTGCTTTAAAGCAAGACATGATGAGAAAACTAAAAGATACAGCTCTTATAACCGGCGCTTCCTCCGGCATCGGCGCCATCGTTGCTGATCGTCTGGCAAAACGCGGTCACGATCTGATCCTGGTTGCCCGGAATCGCGAGGGGCTGGAGGCCCTAGCGACACGGCTTCGCAGTGAAAGTGGGCGTTCGATCGACGTCATCGTAGCCGATCTCAATGAGAGGTCGGAGCTCGCTCATATTGAAGTGACTCCAACGTTGACCGGATCGAGGCAATGATTGACCTAAACGTTACCGCACTCATGCGTTTGACCTATACGGCCTTACCGGGCTTTCTGAAGCGGGGAGGTGGCGCAATCATCAACATCGCTTCAGTGGTTGGAATTGTGCCTGAGTTTTTGAATGGTGTTTACGGCGGGACCAAAGCCTTCGTCCTGGCCTTTAGCCGTTCACTGCACAAGGAAATTTGCGGAGAAGAATATCCGAGTTCAAGTAGTTCTTCCCGGTTTAACGGCTACAGATTTCTGGGACAACGCTGGGACTCCGCTTCAGCAACTTCCGCAGGAAATGGTTATGAACGCTGATGAGATGGTTGACGGTGCTCTTGCAGGCTTCGATCAGGGAGAATTCATAACGATTCCGTCGCTGCCCGATCTCGCCGATTGGGAGGCATATGAGACTGCGCGACAGCCAGTGTTTACATTCATCGCGACGGTTACCATCATCCCCTTTATGCCTGACGGTTGGGCCGCATCGGCCGGCGGATTTCCGGCGATGGTCGGAAACGTTGCATTCCTGATGAAAGATGTGGTTCTGCTGGCCGTGTCGTTTTATCTGCTCAAGCAGGATCTTGCCAGAGTCACGCATGCTGCTGAGATTTGCCTGATGAAATTCGAAGGTTACGACTAGACCGTGGTTCGGTGCGGATGGGAATCGTCGTTCTACTGTCGAGACTCTGGTCAACAGCTTGAATAAGTTGATCAACAATCGCGGCGGTTCTTTGCAGCTGACCATGAACATTCAATCACCTACTACCACATGTGGCATGGGCTAGCCTATGAGCGATGAAATGGAACTCCAAAACAAACGGGGTTAAAGCGAAGGGAGCTCATCTGCATCCAAGGGATTTCTTATGGCAAAGAAAAGGAACCAATCAGACTGGAACATCGAAGACCTTACAGACGCAGAGATATCCGCCGCCATCCACTATCTTGACTCGGACTCAAGGGGTAAAAGCGGCGCTGGTAGCGACAGTGACACCCGTCGAATCTGCCTCGCCTTGATGTTTTTATTTGTGGAGTACGCAGTCTTCATCCTGCTTTACTACCACATTGCTTGAGGGCAGGCCTTTCCTTGCCCTAACTGATTGTCCAATCGGAGTTGAAGACATGGCCCACAAACAGGATCTTTCGCTTTCGCCGCAAACTCTTCGTTCTGTTTCCTTTGTCGAGTTGCGGCAGTCTCTCGCTAGCCAGGTCGCACTTATCTCGCCATTCGTAGATCAACTCATGCGCTTCATTGCCAAGCGCAGAAATAAACAGGACAGCGAACTGGATATTGAGATGGCGCTGCGTGAGGCGCTAGCAAATGCCATAGTCCATGGCAACCAAGAGGACCCTCACAAGCGCGTTTACGTCGCGTGCCGTTGCACTACAGCCGGAGAGATTTCGATCACGGTTCAGGACGATGGACAAGGGTTTGACAGCAACGCAGTACCGGATCCGACAACTCCAGAGAACCGGCTGGTTAAGCATGGGCGCGGGATCTACCTCATGAAAGCGTTAATGGATGAGGTTCATTTCGAGCAGGGCGGTGCAGTTGTTTATATGCGCAAGAGCCCAACCCCGGGTCAGTGGCACAGGGATAGGAGAAGATCATGTCCCTCATTGCTCCCGTTGTTTCATCCAACACAGACACCAAAGTTGCTGCCACACTTTCCCAGTTGAAGGCGAGCATCCCTGATCGACCGGAAGCTGCTGCTGGCCGCATACGGAAGCGCCTCCTGAATGCATTTGGAGGGTTTTTGCGACTCGCGGCGTCAGGGACGGCACAGCGCGTGCAGATCTATTCCTACAGACAAACGTTATTTGTGCAATCAATAATAAAAAGGAGAGTAATGCGATGTTTGATATGAAAAACCTCGGTCGGCTCAAGAGGCTTGACGAAAATGCGCCCGAAACGATGAAGGCCTTCTGGGCCTTCGATAAGGAAGCGTTCAGGGCAGGGATGGTTGATGTCCTTCACAAACAGCTGATGGCTGTTGCGGTCGCGCTCACGACGCAGTGTCCGTACTGCATCGAGCTCCACGTCAAGGCCGCGCGTCAGGCAGGTGCGACTGACGCCATGCTGGCAGAAACCGCCACCGTCGCAGCTGCGATGCGCGCCGGCGCCGCCATCACCCACGCGACGCATTTGTTCAAAGATTAAATGCCGCCGCCGGAGTGAGCCTGGCCGTGCTTTCGCAAGGCACGAAGCGTTTTGTCGCGCAACCGGTCTATCCATGCCAACGAAGAGTACTACGGCGATATGTACGCGCCATAGTTATCCATTCAGTCCCTTTTTCCAATCCCTAGGAGTCATTGTCATGATGAAAGTAGTAAGGTATTTGAGCATCGCCAGCATTGCGCTGGCACTAACTATTTCCGCGATGGCGAACGATGCACCGCAGAGAGCTGACACTGGACATCTGGTCGTGGTCAGCGCTGAACTGCAGACCAGTATCAACGCCAAGACAGCAAAGGTCGGCGATTTGGTTACTGCCAAACTTACCGCGTCTGTCCAAATCCCGGGCGGTAGGAAACTTCGCGGCGGTACTCTGCTGCTCGGCCGCATCGATCAAGTGCAGGCTGCAGAAAACAGCGGCACCTCGACCGTGGTACTGACCTTCGATAAGGCGCAGCCCAAGGATGGGCAACTGATCCCTATAAAATCCACGATCGTCGGCGTCTCCACCGACGGTGCCGGCGTATTTCCTCCGTCTGTAGGCCCACACTTTCAGTTCGAAGAGGAGCCGACTTCCAAACATGGTTACAGCGTGACTAGCGCTGTGCTGAGTTCGAATTCGGGTGTCTTCAAAGCGAGCGGAAAGAACGTGCACCTTAAACAAGGAACGGACCTAGGGTTCGCTATAGCGTCCACCGCTACGGATTCCACCGTAGCCGGAAATAACTGACTACAACATGCAGTCTGAGACCAGGCGGCCTGCTGCTCGTATAGGCGCAGGCCATTGCATGGAATCTGGGGTTTCGTGGACGGATGGAACTGACACTTTGAGGACTACATCCACGACCGTAACGTCGGTTGCGCTCTTGATCTCAGCGCCGAACGGAATCGTCGCATCGATACCGATTGCCGCAGCCCCGTTGTTGATGATCACTTTACCAGGCAGCAACGCATCAATGAACTGCGAAGCATCGGCACCGACCACGTTGCTGTGGCATCAAATTCTGTTCGACCGCACGAAGAAAAGGATGTTATGAACGACCAAGCCGGGAAATTGTTAGTGGTGGAGTCTGAGGACGCTCTGAGGGAAACCCTCATCACTGTGTTGGGAGACGCAGGCTACAAGGTTTCAACTGATTACCGCGCGGGAATGAAAGCCGTTCTCACTTTCGAACCCGACCTCGTCATTTTTGGGGCGGATCCACCACGGCTGGATTGTTGCGACCTTCTTTCTGAAATCAAGGCTTCCAAGCCCACTCACAATATACGAGTTGTGATGTTGGTTCAGGGGAGTTCAGCGGAGCGGACTCGAGGACTGGATCTCGGGGCCGACGATGCTTTGTCGCTGCCTTTCGATCCAGCTGAGCTGCTTTCGAGAATACGCTCTCAATTGCGCAGCAAACAGATGGCAGACGAGCTTTGGGAGCGGCTCCGCGTTACCGAAGACAGTCAGAACACGAATCAGCAAGTGGTGACAGCGGTCAACGAGGAACGGCGAACGTTTCTTGCCGGCGCAACAGCTATTGTTCTCGTGCTGATCATTGTTGGCCTCGTCGCACTAAGCTCCTACCGTCGTAGCCATGCGGAAAATGTCCGCGTCTATGCCGCCATCACGCGCCTGCAAACCGGCTCGCTCTCGCAACGAGGCCTCAAGGGAGGGTTACGCCAGAGCTTCGCGAACCAGACGCCCGGAACTACAGGCAGCCAACCAGAAGATAACGCCGCTCTTGAAAACCACGTCGCGGCAGTAGAAGGCCGCCTCGCGAAGCTCGAAAACCAGGGGAAGTATGCCCATACGATTATCGATACTTATCAGCCCAGCGTCTGCCTCATCCATGTTGTAGTGGCCTTCCGCGATCACGTTACCGGTTTGAAATTGCGCTACGCCTCGCTCACCAGCACCGGCGAGCCGGCGACTGACACCGCCAAGAACCCCTTACTGAGTCTTATTGGGAACGGTCCAGAGGTGCACCTTGATGTTTTCGGCACCGGGTTTCTTGCATCCGATGACGGACAAATCCTCACCAACCACCACGTGGCCGAACCCTGGTGGCAGAACAATGAACTGAAGGAGATGCTCGATCAGGGCCTCGAACCGGAGATTGCCGAGATGACGGCCTACTTCCCCGGTATCTCACATGGCGTCCCGATCGCAACCAAAAAGATTTCCTCCGCTGCAGATGTCGCAGTCGTGAAGGGAAACGTTTCAGGGCTCGGCATTAGGCCTATCGCCCTGGCCGATGGGCGCAACTCTGCCGTCGGAGGCAGTCCGGTCGTGCTGCTTGGCTATCCTACGGGCGTGGATGCGATTCTGGCCCGGACTGGCGCAGCAACTCTCCAGGCGATCGCGGCTTCGACGAAGGGCGATCCGAAGCAGGTGATGGAAGAGCTGGCACGCCATCATTTAATCAAGTCAGTCGTCACACAGGGACACATCGGCGACGTACTGCCCGACAAAATCGTTTACGACGCCCAGACGACCTCCGGCGGTTCCGGTGGCCCGCTCTTCAACGATCAAGGCCAGGTCATCGGAATCAACTTTGCGATCTTGCGCGACTTCGGAGGCTCGAATTTTGCCATTCCCGTGCGTTTTGGGGAGTCACTCTTGAAACCCTGAGACGTGTAGCCAAACGCGCTCCCGGTAGCTCTCATCGTCGGAAGCGCCTTTCATAAAACCGAAAGGGAGTTACCCACATGTTTGATACCGGCCTTAAGGAGATGCCGGAGAGCGCTTCACCGGCACAAAGTCGCAAACATCGCATTCTGTGCGTAGACGACGAGATTGAAGGCACCCGAATTCGCGGAGAAATTCTTGTGGAGCAGGGTTACTCAGTCGTTCTCTGTCGTTCCCCGTCGGCAGCCCTCCGTTGTGACCTTTCCCTGTTTGATCTGGCAATCGTAGATTTTCGGATGCCTGAATTAAATGGCCGGGAGCTACTTCTCCGTATGCGAGCCTTGGGGGCACGATTTCCCGTAGTGCTGCTCGCGGGAGCCGTTGATGCCCTCTCACATGAAGATCGCATTCTATTTGCGCGCTGGATCGATAAAAGTAGATCTATCCAGCACCTGCTCGACACCATCGCGAAATTTTTGGATCCGAATCAAATTCCTGACTTTGGGACGTGATCGCTGACACCCGAGCCAGACTGCTGCCTTTTCGAAACCAGGCAATCACGACTGCGATGAGAAGTCCGGGGAATCACTTCCCGGGGGGCTTCGAGTGAAAGACCACGAACAGCGATAAGGCATAAGGAGTGCGTACGAATGTATTTTGAGATCGTTGTCATCCAGGTTCAACAGAAAGTTGTGGTGAACCAATGAGTACAAGCACGCGCAAACAGGTGCTGATTCTCGGCGGTGGGTTCAGTGGACTCTATACCGCTCTCGGGCTGGAAAAGACGCTCGCTCGCGACAGCGATGTGCAAATTACGTTGGTCAATCGGGAGAACTTCTCTCTCTTCACACCCATGCTGCATGAGGTCGCAGCAAGCGATCTGGATATGACACACATCGTGAACCCAGTCCGGAAGCTCCTAAGGCGTGTGCAGTTTTTCCATGGGGATGTGGAGCATATTGACGTCACCTCTAAGCACGTGGTCGTAGTACACGGTCCGAAGCGCCATAGTCACGAACTTAAATACGACTATCTCGTTCTCGCTCTAGGCGCGACGACGAACTTCTTTGGCCTGTCGGAGCTTGAGCACCGGGCCATGACCATGAAATCGCTGAGCGATGCAATTCATCTAAGAAATCGATTGATCGATCTGCTCGAGGAAGCAGATTTCGAGTGCGCGATAGGTTCCCGCCCTAATTTACTCACGATTATTGTTGCCGGCGGAGGCTTTGCAGGTGTCGAGACCATCGCTGCTGTCAAAGATTTTATGCGCGATTCGATTCGCTTTTACCCACATCTTTCTGCAGATATGGTCCGGGCGGTTTTGGTTCATCCAGGCAATGTCATCCTGCCGGAACTAGGCACCAAACTCGGCACATACGCTCACAAGAAACTGGCGGAGCGGAAAGTGGAGATTCGAGTCAATACGAAAGTGGTTCGTGTAGACCAGGACGCGGTGGAACTGAGCGACGGCTCTCATATTCTGACAGGCACAGTGATTTGGACCGCAGGAACATCCCCGAACCCTCTCATTGCCACCCTGCCATACAAATTGAACCGCGGCCGGATTGTGGCAAATGAGTACCTGGAAGTGCAGGATTGGCCGGGCGTGTGGGCGCTGGGCGATTGCGCTTCCATCCTGGACCCCAAGACGGCTCAGCCATATCCGCCGACCGCCCAGCACGCCCTGCGACAAGGTAAAACTGTCGCGAAGAACGTAACCGCGGCGATTCGTGGCGGCACAAAGACGCGGTTCTCATTTTCCACATTGGGTCTGCTCGCAGCGATAGGCCGAAGGAGCGGTGTGGCAAACATTCTTGGAATCAACTTCTCTGGTTTCGTTGCGTGGTTTCTGTGGCGCACGATTTATCTGAGTAAGTTGCCTCGTTTGGAGAAGAAAGTTGAAAATGGCATTATCTTCCGCTGTGTCACTCACAGCGGAACTGTTTGGGGTTCAGGCATCAGCGAGAAAGTGGTCTGGTGGGTGGTGCGACAAGCTGCCCAAAAAGCTTCCATCGAGAAGTTGGCTCCTCATGACCTACGCCGCACCTGTGCGAGGCTTTGCCACTCAGCCGGTGGAGAGCTTGAGCAGATTCAATTCCTGCTTGGGCACCGCTCCGTGGAGACGACAGAACGGTATCTTGGCTCCCGGCAGCGGATCGTGCACGCCGTCAATGACAAGCTCGGCATCGAGCCAGATGCTGCAACGGGGTAACAACTTACCGCAAAGCTGACTTTCCGGGATCTGGCTATGCATTTCTATTCTGCTATGGTTTTGGATCCGTGATTGCAGCTTGCGGACTGACGTAAACTTGTTTCGATGAACATGACGACGTACATTGTGATTTTTGGCGTCGGGCTTGTTCTTGCCATCCTGTGGTTTCGCGAGCGCAGGCGATCAACTGCTCTCCGCGCCATGGCAGCTCGCCGCGGCTTTGCCTATTTGGGCGGAGCGCTCCCTGGCTCGCTGACGTTGCATGGGACGCCCATGGATCAAGCCACTTCGATATGGAATGTCATCGATGGCGAGTGCAGCTGAATCAGAGTCGTTGCATTTGATTGTCGAATTGGCCATGGTAAGGATAGTTGGCGTCGAACAGTGATTGCGGCGCAGGGTCCGAAGAATCCCTTCAGCGCTATTGTTTCGACTCCGGATGTAACGGCAGATCGTTCAGGGGTTTGGACCGTTTTGTACCAGCCAAAAACCCTTCGGTCGGTCCCCGGGGCTCCTGCCGGTTGGAGAAATTGAAGCGCACCTCGACTCTATTAGGGGATGACGGCCCTGTTGGCCTATCCCATCCCTATCTACCTACATCCCCATAACTTGCCTGGCCTGGGCGTGTCGGCGCTGGAAGTTAATGGAAAGACGACATTTCAGGTGGTTCGGAGGATGGCGCTGTTACTGAATCTCGCACGGGCTTCGAGATTGAGGCAGTCTTGGCGTACGCCGTGATGGGCACGGGCGGGACGTTTTGATTTCAAAAGGTGGGGGTGTGTTGAGGCCGCAGCGTTTCCTATCTCTGTTTGTTTCTGAAATAATTCCGGGTGATACGGGTCGGCGGATCGGGATGGGCCGGTATGCGGATGCGGCGCACGGTGGCGGTGAGGGCATGCATATGGGGTTTGCTGAGTTCGTGCAGTGTGGCTGCGCAGACGTCGGAGAATGCTAGTTCGCTAACGTTACACGTTTATACAAATCTGGTGCAGATCCCGACCCTTGTTCTTGGGGATGATCGCAAGCCGATTGCCCGGATTGACGAGCGAAGGTTTTTTGTCAGTCTTGACGGAGGACGTAAGCTTCGGGCTACGCATGCAAGGCTGGAGGGTGATGATCCGATATCGCTGACGATACTGATGGACCTGAGCCAATCTAATCCGGGGATTATGTTGTCGGCGGACCAAGCTATTGCAAGTCTTGCACCTCTTTCTCTGCATGCAAAGGATGAGGTATCGATCTACGCGTTGGACTGTCACCTAATTCACCCCACAGATCAGGGGGCGACGGACGCCGCAACTCTGAAGCGGCAGGTTGATCTGGTGTTGCAGCAGTCGCAATACCGGCACCAGAGAGATACGAAGCGGAGGTGCCAAAATCCCTTATATCTTTGGGACTCGCTTGCAATTATCGTTCAGACCCTGTCCAAGCGGCCCGGTAGACGGGTGATTCTGGCTGTGACCGACGGAGTAGATCGAGGGAGCCGGAATTCCTGGAATGCATTGAGGTTCTTTGCTCAGACGAGAAGCGTTGCTATCTTCGGCTTGGTTCAGCCCGCGGACTTGAGGAACAGGCAAAATGAAGCTCCCTTCGATGACGTGTGTCAGCTGAGCGGGGGGATCTTGCTGCCGACCTCCGCGAGAGATCTCGGGAAACAGCTTGCATGGGCTGTGACGCTGATTCGAGCGCGCTATATTGTGGAGTTTCCGCGTCCGGTGACTACGGTCGCCGGGCACTATAGTCTAGACATCACAATCTCGACGAGACGCGAGGCCTTCATCCGGCCTACGGGAACTCAGTTTCCGAGTGACGACCCGGCAATCTTGAAGGATCCGACCACCGTTCCGTCGGACCTTTCGCGTACGCCGGAATTGGGCAACCGAAAGATCCTTACGCCATATTGAAGGTAAACTTCAGCGCAATTTTGAGTGGAGGCTGGTTTCTTGATGAACTTCTCGAGAAACGGGGTTCTGGGTAACTTGATCGGCCAGTGCCCTGGCTGAGGGGAATTTACCGCAAAGGCGACTTGAACGAAGCCGCGGTGCGGCGGACGCATTCGCGTATCGCTGAGCCAACATGAGGGACTTGATTTGAACTAGGTTGTGTCGCAGAGAAGGAGGAA
>DASYBJ010000666.1:0-17058 GCA_036500845.1 Acidobacteriaceae bacterium | reverse complement strand
CATCGTAACCTGCAGCCGCTCGTGACCTGTCGCAGTGACTTCGTTAAAACACAGCGTCGTAGACCTTTGCGTATCGAGCAATAGATTCGGTCGCTTCCACAATATCTCCTTGCACTCGACACGCAATTACTTATGACGTTCTGTTTAGCAACAGATGCTCCGCTTGAAAAGCATAGGCGTGTTGAAAAGGAGCCGCTTGAAAAAGCCCGATCGAGCGCTCAGTCACTCCCTTCCAGGCTTCTGCGTGAGACCGGCATGAGATTCCGCATCTTGGTAGGCAAAGCGATCGATGATTGAGTTCCATCGACTATTTTCCAATCCGGATTGCGAAGGCGGTAAAAATTCGGTTGAGAGATTCGCGCTCGGCCATCCAGCAGTGTTCGGTGGCCCACAGCCGAAGCCTTTTCGAGGCAATCGGAGGGTTACACTTGGGCCTCGCAAGTTGGAGGAGTTGTATGTCAATTGCCTTTCCGGGTTTTGATCGTTCCGTTGTTGTCCGCGGCGCCGATGCTGAGGTTGTCGGTGCTCCAAACGCAAAGGTCAAACTTCTCGCTGATAGCAACACCACCGGCGGTGCGCTTTCTACTGTGCAGGTAACGCTCGAAAAGGGAGCCGACGGTGCGCGGCCACACCGCCATGAACGTTCCGCTGAGATGTTCTACGTGCTCAACGGTGCAATGCGAGTCCTCTCCGGAACCGAGGTCGTCAGGGCCGAGCAGGGCGATCTGATCGTCGTTCCTCCACGGTTGGCGCACGGCTTCTCTGCTGAACGTGGCAGTACAGCCGAGATCCTGATCGTGATTACACCCGGCGTCCAGCGCTTCGAATATTTCCGTCAGCTCACTCGGATCGCCCAGGGAGTAGAACGCCCGGAGAGCCTGCGCGATGTGCAGGAGCTCTACGATACCTACTTTGTGAAGAGCCCAGAATGGGAAGCGCTCAATAAGTGAGCATCCCGGTACCCGCACTTGGCGCGATGTTTCATGAACCGGACATTGAAACTATGCCTCGCGTTCCGACAACACTGGCGAGACGGTCACAGCGGTTGAGAAGAGCCGATGAAGTAGCTCCGATGGGCGTTTAGGCTCGAGCTCTCTTGCGAGCTCAGCGAAGAAGGGCTTCTGGGAAAGATGATCGCAATCGCCTAGCAAGTTGGTTCGATTCGCTCTGCAGCTCGAAAAACCGCCCGCACCAGCCAGACGAGATGACGTGCAGGTCATTCGCCGGATCGATTCTCAATCATAGTCAGCACATCTTCATCTCATTCTGATGTCCCCTCGTCAGCGCATGTCGACCAGCCGACAACAGAAGGTAAGGCCGATCCATTTCTGCGGCATATCTCTTTGATTTTAAGGAGATTTCAAAACTGGCATGAAGCGTGCAAGAAGCATGCGCGGCTGGACGACTCGCCGCTGAGAAGAGCAGAGTCACCGGTCGCTGGTACCTGGCACAGGCTGAGATTTTCGATCCCGCGAAAAACAGGACACCTTAAGAAAATTCTATGTGGATTGTCAGACTCGCTCTTAACCGGCCCTATACATTTGTCGTGCTGGCCTTGTTGCTGTTCTTAATGGCGCCGGTGATGTTGCTACGCACGCCGGTTGATATTTTTCCTAACATCGATATCCCGGTCGTCAGCATCATCTGGACCTTTACCGGCCTTGTGCCGTCCGAGGTGGCATCTCGCATCACTACCATCTACGAACGGGCCCTCACCACAACCGTAGCCAATGTCGAACATATCGAATCGCAATCGTTGAACGGCGTCTCGGTGATCAAAGTCTATCTTCAGCCGCAGGCGAACGTCGACGGAGCGATCGCTGAGGTCAATGCCGAGGCAAACGCGACTCTGAAGCAACTTCCTAGCGGGATTACTCCGCCCCTTGTCATCCGTTACAGCGCGTCAACGGTGCCGATCCTACAGCTGGGCCTGAGCGGGAAAGGACTTTCTGAACAGCAGCTCAACGACTTCGGCGCGAATTTCATACGACCCCAACTTGCGACGATTCCCGGCGCTGCAGTCCCTCTGCCGTATGGCGGAAAGGTGCGTCAGATCATGGTGGATATTGACTCCTCGCGGCTGAAGTCCGAAGGACTGTCTCCGTTGGACGTAGTCAATGCGGTCAATGCACAAAACGTGATTCTTCCTTCAGGGACAGTCAAAATCGGCAAGATCGAATACAACGTCGGACTGAATGGAACCCCTGTCACCGTCCAGGAGTTGAACAATCTTCCCGTAAAGACCGTCAACAGCGGCGCCATCTTCATCCATGATGTCGCTCATGTACGAGATGGCTTCGCCGTTCAGCAGAACATTGTCCGCCAGGATGGGCAGCGAGGTGCTCTGCTGACCGTGGAGAAAACGGGGACTGCGTCGACGCTTTCCATCGTCTCCGGAATCCGTGCGGCGCTGCCAGGCATCGCAGCTACGCTGCCGCCCGAATTGGTGATGCGGCCGATTGCGGACCAGTCGGTCTTTGTGAAGGCCGCCTTAACTGGAGTAGGGCGCGAGGGCATCATCGCGGCCTCGCTTACGTCGATCATGATCCTTGTGTTTCTGGGGAGTTGGCGAAGTACGCTTATCATCTGCATCTCCATCCCACTCTCAATCCTCACTTCGGTTCTTATCCTCAGCGTACTGGGACAGACCATCAACATCATGACCCTCGGAGGCTTGGCGCTCGCCGTCGGTGTTCTGGTAGACGACGCGACGGTCGAAATCGAGAACATGCAGCGCAATGTAGCCATGGGTAAGGAGCTGCGACAGGCCATCCTGGATGCCGCCCAGGAAATCGCCGTACCGGCATTTGTCTCCACGGTTTGCATCAGCATCGTATTTGTTCCGATGTTCTTTCTCTCTGGCGTGGGACGGTATCTCTTTGTGCCGCTTGCCGAGGCCGTCGTGTTCGCGCTCTTCGCCTCCTACTTCTTTTCGCGGACCATCATTCCCACTCTCGTCATGTTTCTTCTACCTAAAGAGATTGAGGCAAACCGGCATCCAGTGCCAGGTCGGCCGCTGGGACGCTTCGCGCGGCTTCACAAACGCTTTGAGCATGCCTTCGAGTCGTTCCAGACGGGATACACCAATCTGCTCGGACAATGCTTGGAGCACCGTCGAATCTTTGTGAGTGTCTTCCTACTCTTCTGCCTATTGAGCCTTTTGCTGATACCGCAGCTTGGGCAGGACTTCTTCCCTGCAGTAGATGCGGGGCAGTTCAACCTCCATATCCGGGCAAGGACTGGGATCCGCATCGAAGAATCAGCTCGTCTCGTAGACCAGGTCGAACGCTACATTCGCTCTCAAATACCCGCGAATGAGCTTACCGGCATCCTCGATAACATAGGAGTGCCCACCAGCGGTATCAATCTCTCATACAACAACACCGGAACCGTCGGGAATGCAGATACGGACGTTCTGGTATCACTTCAGGCAAACCATCATCCCACTGCTGACTACGTCGCGCGTCTGAGAGAAGAGCTGCCAAGGCACTTCCCTGAGGCGTCGTTCTATTTCGAACCAGCCGACATCGTTGCGCAGACGCTAAACTTCGGGGTCCCTGCTCCTCTGGATATTCAGCTCGTGGGAGCAGATTTATCAGGCAACTTTGCGATTGCGTCGCAGATTGTCCAGCGGATGAGAGCCGTTCCTGGCGCTGTCGATGTGCATATTCAACAACCACTGGACCAGCCGCGCATGCAATTCGACGTGAACCGGGTGCGAATCCAGCAGCTGGGGCTCACGGAGCGTGATGTTGCCAACAATGTGCTGATCTCCTTGAGCTCCAGTTTCCAAACCACTCCAAACTTCTGGCTTAACACCAAGAATGGAGTTTCGTACAACATTGCAGTGCAAACTCCGCAATACCAGATCAATTCGCTCGACGCGTTGAAAAATATACCTGTCAACTCTCCAGCGGCTCCCTCTCCTCAGCTCTTTGAGAACCTCGCCGGCA
This sequence comes from Acidobacteriaceae bacterium, assembly GCA_036500845.1. Taxonomy (GTDB): domain Bacteria; phylum Acidobacteriota; class Terriglobia; order Terriglobales; family Acidobacteriaceae; genus PALSA-350. The sequence goes on along the minus strand of DASYBJ010000666.1, from coordinate 13,105 downwards.
TGACGCGTCAGTACGAACCGGCCGTCGTCAGCCACTACAACGTGCGGCCCGTCATTGACATCTATGGCAGCGTCCAAGGTCGTGATCTGGGAGGGGTCGCGGGCGACGTGCAACGAATTACAGCCGACGCTGCCAAGCACCTGCCCCGAGGCAGCACTCTCGTCACCCGAGGCCAGGTTGCAACGATGCGCTCCTCGTTCGTCGGCCTCTTCGCCGGTCTGGCATTTGCGATCGCGTTGGTCTACCTGCTTCTGGTCGTCAATTTCCAATCCTGGACCGAGGCGTTCATTATTATTACCGCACTGCCCGGAGCTCTAGCTGGTATTTGCTGGATGCTGTTTCTGACAAGAACCACCCTCAGCGTCCCGGCGCTTATGGGAACGATTATGAGCATCGGCGTAGCGACCTCTAACAGTGTTCTCGTGATCACTTTCGCCAATGAACATTTCCAACAGAGCAAGGATTCCTTCAAAGCTGCGCTCGAAGCCGGCGCCACGCGCTTGCGTCCCGTCATGATGACGGCGATGGCAATGATCATCGGGATGATCCCCATGGCCCTCGGACTCGGGGATGGCGGAGAGCAGAACGCGCCGCTGGGTCGAGCCGTGATTGGTGGGCTCCTTTTTGCAACCTTGGCCACGCTCTTTTTTGTCCCTATCGTTTTCGCCGTCATTCGGCGAAACCCCAACTCCCCGGTCGCAACTCCCGAGGTAGCCCATGAACAATGAAGCGTCTACGAACAAGCAATTTCAATCGCCGCAACCGGGCAATCCGAGGCATGCCCGCAACAACATCAAGTGGTTTCTATTAATTCCGGCGGTGCTGTGCGTCTCTGGCGTAATCACCTTCTTCTTGCGTGCTCAGGATAGTAAGAAGCTGAATACGACAACGCAAGCGAACCAAGCTGAATCCGTAGCCGTTACTCATCCGGAGCAGGGCCCCCCGGATACGGATCTTGCGCTCCCCGCAACATTGCAGGCCTACTCGGATTCCCCCATCTATGCCCGTACCAGTGGCTATGTCAGCCACTGGTATGCGGACATAGGTACACGTGTACACCAGGGACAATTGCTGGCCCAGATTGAATCTCCAGAAGTCGATCAGGAATTGAATCAAGCTCGAGCCGCTCTCGCTCAGGCGCGAGCCAACCTCACTCTTGCCGACATTACCGCCAAGCGATACCAGTCGCTCATCACAACAAACGCCGTCTCACAGCAGGACGTAGATTCGAATAACCAGAACTTTGACTCGCAAAAGGCAAATGTTCAAGCTATGAGCGCCAATGTAAGCCGTTTAGAGCAGATGCAAGGCTTCGAAAAGGTGATGGCGCCGTTTAATGGCGTCATCACCCAACGCCTTACTGACATCGGCGATCTGATCAATGCTGGCAATGGGGGTACAGGCTTTCAGCTCTTCCGTATCGCGAAGATCGATGTCGTCCGTACATTCGTCACTGTCCCGGAGACCTATAGCCAGCAAGTCACGGATGGGTTGAAAGCAACACTTGCAGTCACATCGCTTGCCAATCAGCCATTCACTGGTACTGTGATCCGCAACAATCACTCGATTGACATGGCGTCGCACACGCTCCTCGTGGAGATTGATGTGCCAAATCCAACGGGAAAGTTGATGCCAGGTGCATATGCAGAGGTGCACATGCACCTTCCCGTTCCAGTACGGTCGGTAGTGGTTCCCTCAGGATCGGTGCTCTACCAAGCTGCCGGACCACAGATAGCCGTTGTAAACCAAAACAATCAGGTTGAACTCCGCAAGGTAGGTCTTGGCCGGGATTTCGGCAGCACGATCGAGATTACGAGCGGTCTCAGTGCGAGCGATTCCTTCATTACCAGCCCACCCGACTTTCTGGTCGATGGGATGAAAGTGGCTGTTCAGTCAACCCCCGGCGGGAAGAGCTAGGAAACGGCAATGCAAAAGTGTGGCTTTGATCGAATGCGCTATCGGCTCGCTCTATCGGCGGGGCTAATTAGCGCTGTCACCCTGCTTCTTTCAGGATGCATGGTCGGACCGAACTATCATAAGCCGTCCGCACCGGTGGCTCCCGCCTTCCAAGAGCCCGCTCCGCCTGCGCCGGTTAGTCCGAACGGAATATCCTACAGCGATTGGTGGAAAGTCTTCAATGACCCAATGCTCGACAATTTGGAGACGCAAGCCGATGCGGCGAACAGGGACATTAAGATTTCGATCGCGCGTGTGGATGAGACCTCAGCATCGACCAGCATTGCCCGTTCTTTTCTGTTTCCCACCGTGGGCGCTGCGCCCAGTGTTAGTCGCTTCCGTGAGGCGCAAAACCGCCCGAATAACGGCAACACCGGTGGTCTGGCAAAAACCCAAAACGATATACTGTTGCCGCTTTTTGCCAGCTATGAGATCGATGCCTGGGGTCGAATACGGCGCTCGGTCCAGTCCGCGCACGCAACACAGGAAGCGACGGAGGCTGATCTCAGATTTGTACGACTGGGGATTGAGGCGACCGTCGCCATTGACTACTACACCCTGCGTACCATCGACCAGCAGTTGAAGATTGTGGACCAGACCCTTATTGATTTCACCCAAGCCCTCTCCTTGACCACGGACCGCTTCAAAAAAGGGTTGAACAGCGATCTTGAAGTGGCGCAGGCTAAGACGCTCCTCGATCAGACGATTACACAAAAGCAAGCTTTTCAGATGCAGCGCGACCAACTTGAACATGCAATCGCGGTATTGCTGGGTCGCACGGTTGAGGGCTTCTCTCTGCCTGATCAACCGTCCAACCCGACGCCACCGGACATCCCTATCGGACTGCCATCGGATTTGTTGGAGAGAAGACCTGATATCGCTGAAGCCGATCGAAATGTCGCGGCTGCGACCGCACAGATCGGCGTTGCGAAGGCCCAATATTTCCCGCAGCTGTCCCTCACCGGTTTTGCGGGATATGAGAGCGTGAATGCCACCAGCCTGCTGAACTGGCAAAACACCATTGCCTCGCTTGGAACGTCGGCCGTCGCGCCGATTTTCACTGGGGGGCGACTGAAGGCCGGGGTGCAGCAGGCACAGGCAGTGTATCGGCAATCCCTCGCGCAGTACGAAAAGACTGTCCTCGTTTCATATCAGGAAGTAGAAGATCAACTGGCAGCGTTGCACTATCTGGAGGGCGAATCGCGATCGGAAGCGAGTGCGGTAGTGGACGCCAGACAAGCGGAAATGATTGCTACGCAGCGCTTCAGAGCTGGGCTTGTCGGATATCTGAATGTTGTTTTTGCGCAGGAGACCGAACTTGCCAATGAGCAGACCGCTGCGCAAATTGCTGGTCAACGGATGGTGGCTTCCGTGGTGCTGATCAAGGCTCTCGGCGGTGGATGGGCAGGCGGAAACACCCCATGATCACATATCGGACGGTTGAAGTGGGCCGCAGAGTGCTTGCCTGTCTTATGTATCTGGGCTTGCTATCAGGCGTTCGACTAATGGCCCAAGGCCGCGCTCAGTCAGTTGTGTCCAAGCCGCCGGATGCCCGCTCTCCTTTGGTTCTAAAGGCAATCAATGATCCCCAAACCGGCAAAGGGGCTTTCTCGTTCGATGGACGGGAAATTCCTCCCGTGATTCGAGCAAGCCCGGGGGAAGATATCCGCTTGACCTACGTGAATGAAATGTCAACGCATTCGCAGGAACGCTGCGCGGACGGACCATGCACGAACATGACCAATCTTCATTTCCACGGTCTGCACGTGTCCCCGAACGCTCCGCAGGATGATGTGATCTCGATGATGGCGATGCCGGGGCAATTGCTTCACTACGTCGTCAATATTCCGCTTGACCAGCCGCCCGGGCTGTATTGGTATCACACGCACCCCCACGGAGAGAGCGCTCGGCAGTCGCTCGATGGCATGTCCGGAGCGATTGTGATCGAGGGCATGGAACACTATGTTCCCGAGATTCGACATATGCGGGAACAGATCCTAGTGCTCCGTGACCAGAAGATTGAAGGGAACGATCCCGCTGCCTCCGAACTGAGGCGCAGAGTTCAAATCCCCGAGGCGCGATGCGGTTCATCGATCGAACAACCGGAGCGAGTCTTCACGGTGAACGGAGCTGTGCGGCCGCAGATTCCCATCGCTCCCGGAGAGCATCAATTCTGGCGCATCGTGAATGCTTCCCCCGACCTATACACAGATTTGCAAATCGATACGGAGCAGCTCGAGATCGTTGCGCTGGATGGAATGCCCCTTGCCTTCCACGACCCCAAACGCCGCGTAGAGTTCGCGGACCACATCCTCGTTCCTCCCGCAGGTCGAGTGGAAGCAATTGTCACCGGCCCGAGGTCAGGAGCGGAGGCATCCCTGCGCACACGGTGCTTTGATACTGGCCCGGACGGAGATCCGAATCCGGCTATGGTGCTGGCGGATTTGGCAGGCAAAGTTCCAGCCGCCCATAAGATCGCAACCACCTTCACCGTCCCTCGGATGCCGGTTTATAAACCTTTATCGCCCAAATTGATTGCGAGGGTCGAGAAGAGTGTTCCCGATTTTGTTGTCACCTTCACCGAGGATAAGAAGGGCTTCTACATCAATGGTAAGAAATATGGTCCGTCCGATCCTCCAATGATCAGCGTACGTGTAGGTGCATTTCATCATTGGCGAGTGGTGAACGATACTCATGAAGTGCATCCGTTCCACATCCATCAGGTCCATTTTCTCGCCTACGCTCAGAATGGGCAGCGTCTCGAGCGTCCCGAATGGCTGGATACGGTGAACGTTCCTGTCCAAGGAAATGTTGATCTGATGATGGACTTTAGCGACCCCATCATTCGCGGAGTATCGCTCTTTCACTGTCATCTGCTGAGCCATGAAGACAAGGGCATGATGGCAAAAATACTCTTCAAGTAAGAGAGCTGATGGCCAAAGCAGCAAAGCAGTACGACGTGAGCAGGAACCAGCATTTCGGAAAGCCGGCGTTCCCCGATTCTATTAGCTGGCTAACAACTGAGACCGCGTCCGATCTGTACTCACTTTTCCTAGCTCCGGAGGAGCCAAAGAAAAAATGCGTGGTTTGCTCGGGATTCCAAGTTTCTGCATGCGAGAGAGAAGGGTAGTCCGCGGAAGACCGAGCCGGGCAGCAGCGCCGTTGCGTCCACTTACGGTCCAATTCGTTTCCTTCAGGGTCGCAAGTATGTGTGCGCGTTCCGCGTCGGAGAGTGTTTGAGGGGGTGCTGGAGAGGTCCCCTGCATCAGAGACCTCAGCTCCGTCGGTCGCGGAGAGAAAGACTCTCCCGGTGACACAATCACAGAGCGCTCAACGAAGTTTTGCAATTCCCTTATGTTGCCCGGCCAATGGTAGTTCTTCAGGATGTCCATTACCTCATCGGGAACGTTATTGATGGATTTGCCCATCTGACGGGAGAATCTGCTTACAAAATGTTCGACCAATGCAGGGATATCTTCTTTCCGTTCCCGCAACGGTGGGAGATTGATCGGGAAAACGCTCAGCCGATAGAAGAGATCTGCACGGAATGTCTTGTTTGCTACCATGCGCCTAAGATCTTGATTTGTGGCCGCAACTACCCGCACATCGGCCCGCAGTGTACGGGTACTTCCCAACCGCTCGTATTGCTGCTCTTGCAGCACTCGCAAGAGTTTCGGTTGAAGCTCCAGAGGAAGATCCCCAATCTCGTCGAGGAATAATGTTCCTCCATGCGCAGCTTGGAAGCGTCCACTCGTCTGCGCAACGGCGCCGGTGAACGCACCTCTCTCGTGGCCGAAGAGTTCACTTTCAAGTAGGGCGGCAGGAATGGCCGCACAGTTGAGTCCCACAAACGGCCCGTGTTCGCGGCGTCCGCTGTCGTGAATCGAACGCGCGATTACTTCTTTGCCAGTTCCTGTCTCGCCCTGAACCAAAACAGAACATTCTGCCGAGGCTACTGCCCGCACATCGTCGAGCACAGCTTGAAACCTCGCGCTGGAGCCGATCAAATCAGCAAGACCCATAGTTTTTCCCTTCTTGCTTACAGTGCCTTTCTTTGTTTTCCGGAAGAATCGTCAAGAGCTGTATGGATGGCTCGAAGCAACTCTCCGGTATCAAATGGTTTTCGGATGAAAGAAGCAGCCCCTTCTGCGATTGCCGATTGCTCTGCTTCTTCGTCGTGATGACCGGTGATGAAGATGACTGGCAGCTCCGGGCGTTCGATCCGGATGCGCCGTTGCAAGTCGAGACCGCTCATGCATGGCATTCGGACATCTGTGATCAAACAGCTCGTTTCTTGAAGACCTGCTTGCAGAAAATCCTCCGCGAGCGGAAACACACGTGCTGTGAAACCGGACGACTCGATGAGACCTTCCAAAGATTCGCGAACTCTAAAATCATCATCGACGATGGCAACTACCGGCCTTGCCGGCTGATTGATTGAATCAGGAAACGGTATGACCACACTCAGATCCTAGCCGGAAGTGAAGAGTGTTCCAATTATGACTTTATATAGGCTGGGGTTTCGTCATATAGGCTGGGGGTTTCGTCAGGAAATGCCGAGTTTTCCCGCTATCTTCACCAGATCGGCTAGCGAGGAAGCAGCCATTTTGCGCATGATTTGGGCGCGGTGAACCTGGATCGTGATCTCGCTGATCCCGAGTTCGGCAGCAGTCTGTTTGTTTAGCATTCCGGCCACTATAAAGGGCAACACCTGGCGTTCGCGGGGTGTTAGAAGTGCATAGCGCCTTCGCAACTCAGATATCTCGGCTCTCTTCACTCGCATTTCGCGATCTTGGGCGACTGCAGTATCAATGGCTCTCAGGAGTTCCCGATGATCGAAGGGCTTCAGAAGAAACTCCACGGCCCCAGCTTTCATGGCTCGCACCGAAGACGGGATGTCACCATGTCCGGTGAGAAAGACAATGGGCGGGGCGTCCTCTCCAGCGATCTTCCGTTGAAGCTCCAGACCACTCATACCGGGGAGGTTCAGATCCAGGACCAAGCAAGCCGGCGAATCGGGCCGTTCGAATGTCAGGTATTCTGCTGCGGAGGAGAAAGCTTCGACGCGAAGGCCCATCGAGAGCAAAAGGCTGGACAAAGCCTCGCGTACACGAGAATCGTCATCCAGCACGTAGACAATGGCGGTGTCCTCCTTCATGTGGATGAACCCGCTTCCAGCGGCAACGTGAAAAAGAACGTCGTCCCTGGCTCTTCCGATGGAGTGTTTCCCATTTGTCCGCCGTGCGCCTCCACGATCGAACGACAGATGGACAATCCCATTCCCATTCCTTTTTCCTTCGTAGTATAGAAAGCCTCGAACACTTTTTCCGAATCAGTCAATCCCGGGCCGTAATCCTGGATCTCGACACGAATCGTGTCTGTTCCCTCCAGGTTCGATCGGATCAGCAGTCTCTTGGGGCGATTTGTCACGGTCTGCATGGCCTCAATCCCGTTAAGGAGCAAATTGAAGATCACTTGCTGCAGCTGCACGCGATCCCCCAGTGTCGCAGGCAACGTCTTTTCCAGATTGGTTTCAACAGCGATTTTACTTTTAATTATCTCGTTACGGAGCAGGCGAATCACCTCTTCGATGACAGTATTGATATTCAAGGGGACCTTTTCGGGAGCTGTCTTTTTGAAAAGTGCCCGGATATGCTGAACGACTTCGCCGGCATCCTTCCCGTCGCGCGCGATTCTTTCCGTGGCCAGTCTTGCATTGGTGAGGTTCGGGGGTTCTCCTGAAAGCCATTGAGTGCAGGCGTGAGCGTTCGCTACCACCGCGCTTAGCGGCTGGCTGATTTCATGGGCAATCGCAGCGGCGAATTCGGCTACGGTTGCGATTTGCGTTGCTCGTGAGAGTCGCGCTTGAGTCTGGCTCAAAGTCTGTTCGATACGCCTTCTGGCTTCGATCAACTGGCTGGCCGTGAAAGCCGCCGCCAGGAAGACCCCGAACCGCAAATAAGATGACGTGGGGCTGTACAGAGAGAGTCTTGCCGGAAGAAAGAAGAAGTCGAACGCAGCGGCAGAGAGCGCCACTGCCAGGTAACCAGGCCCCCGGCCTCCGAAAAGACTGCTGACGATGATGGCAAGCAAAAAACACGAGGACTCGGCATTTAGAGGACTTGCGATCACCAGCGCAACTCCGCAAGCGATAACCGCAATTCCATAACGGCGCAGGTTAGAGAGAGTATTCATTCACATTTGCCCGAGACACCGGGACTTTTGATGGTACCGAATAGGGCCGTATCGGAACCAGTCTCGGAGCTACCGGCACCCAGCGCACTGAAGCAAACATATCGCACAGGCGACCCAGGAGGGAAAAGCAGGCTCGCCGAGTGCAAAAGATGGGTCAGATGCCTGAGCGCGGCGTTGAACCTGCATCCCCCGCGGATTTCAAGGCCGAGCCAAGTAAATGTTGAAGGAGCTAATCATCTGCGGGAGAGGCAGAATACGAAGAGATCTCGCGCAAAGATTCCGGACGACAGGAGGAGCGGCGACTCGAGTCGGCAAATGCTACGAACCAGGATTGAGCAGGAGCGCCAAGTCTTGAGTGGAGCGCTTCAGCGCCTTGGTTCTATGGTGCGGCTGGTGCTTTTCGAAGACGTAGTGCCCGATCAACCAACCCGCGACGCCCCCTACGAAGACGTCGGTCGGGAAATGCTCCTGTCCTAGAACGCGTGTCACACTCACGGCTGAGGCGACAGAGTACACGCCTAGTTGTGCCCATTTTGAGGGGTACTCGCCGGAGATTACCCCTGCCACCGTCCACGCCAAGGTACTGTGTGACGAGGGAAATGAACTGTTCCCACCTACATTCGCTGCGAAAAAATCGCCTGCCGCATTGTTGTAGAGCGGGCGTTCGCGGCGAAAGACAAATTTTGCCACTTCTTCTACCACTACGCTATCCACAAGAGCTTCGCCGGCTAGTAGACCAGTTTCGCGTGCATGCGCATTGCCCCTGAATACTCCAACACCATACAGGCCGACAGGTATCGCAATCGCGCCGCCCAGCAGATAGTTTGAGGCATTCACGTTGTCTTTGTTGAACGCTCGATCGCGCGAGAGGTCTCGCATTGCGTCTGTGTCCGTCGCCAGGGTTATGCCTGTGGCGGCACCAAACGGCAGCAGCCAGATCAGATCATGGGTCCTGAGGCGTACAGGGCTGGTCCAGATCGAAACCTGGTCTTTGAGTACGGCCAAGGGCAACCCCTTCTCCGTAACCGCTGTCCGAGCGTCCGGAGCCTCCGGCAGAGCATCCGGGGCGACAGGCAGTGCACCCGGCCGACCATCCCGCGAAACCTCGGACTGAGCAGCCATCAACGCTGACGCACCAGGGGAATCAAGGGCAAGCGCATAACCACCGGAAAATATCCCAGTGTAGATCGAGGCAACCGCGATCCAGCGAAGCAGACTCGGAAACAAAATGACTGGCCGCCACCTAGTTGTTTGTCCCGGTGCAACCTTGGCACGGAGGCCGGCATAGGTCGTGCCGAAACGAAATAGCATCCTCTGAGGGTATCCCGTAGAGGATGCTATTGTCGTAAGGTCAAGAGCCTTGAACCGCAATCGCCGCGGGAAGGAGAAATACAGCATCGGAAGCCCGTTCTTCACCAGCGTTAGTTACGCGCGATCACGAGGGATACTACTGCGGCAAATCCCCGTTCAGCCCGCAATAATCAAACTGCTGTTCTTCGCCCGGAAACCAGCTGAAGGATCAATACTACTAATGCAATTAAGAGCAGAATGTGGATGTACCACGCCACAACGTGAAAGCCGATGAATCCTACAGCCCATAAGACCAGCAGGATTAGGAATAGTGTCCAAAGCATGTCTCACCTCTATTGTCTGTTGAGCCCGTTAAAACAGTAGGGTGCGCAATTCGCCTACTTTGGTTGCCAGCAATCCCGCAAAGTCCGTTGATACTGGAAACTGTCTATTCAGGTGATAGATGAGGGACGTGCTACCGTCCGGAATTCGTGAGAAGGTCATGGCCGCTCCGCGTTCTGAACGCATCTGAAGGGAGAGGAATGCAGGGGAATCCAGGGGCAATCCAGGGGGCAGGGCTGCACTTCTTCTCGAGGTGTTGAACATGAAAAAAGCTACAAAAGGCCAGGCAAAAACACATATTCGCAGGCGCGCCGGGAATGAACCCCAGCCCGATGAAACGCCTTCAACGTCGACTCAGCCTGTTGAGTCACGCGACCCGACAAAGACCCAGAGTCCGCTGAAGCAGCACAGTGCACTGCAGAAAAATCTCGAAGGTCAGCATACTCAGCCGGAAATTGCTAAACACCAAGTGGCAGGACAACATGCTACGGGTTCGTACACTGGCGACCAGCGCGACCCTAACCGCCAAGAGCATGATGCGGCGAAGAGGAGTCCTGGCGGAAGCTGATGGCATTCGTTCTTGAGTTAGAACTCGGACTCTGCTGCTCAAGAATCCAGATGTGAGTGCCCGAGCTAGGTTCTTGGATCTGGAATGGAACAAACGGAATTTGCGAAGACTGAGGCCTTCGACCTCAGGTGCGGGCTACCCTGTGAATCCGACGTCGCGATCAAACGAAACTGCGCAACTTGTAAGGCTTGTCAGCGGAGTCGTGATTGTTGCGGCTCTTTATGTAGGTCGAACAGCGTTCATTCCCATGACGCTAGCAGTGCTGCTATCTCTTCTAATCTCGCGAGTAGCCAGAAATCTCGAATCTATAGGGATTCCACGCCTCCTAGCTATGTTGGCTGTCGCGGCAGCGCTGTGTTCTCTTGCAGCACTTATTGCTTGGAAGGCAGCGGATGGTTTTACGAACTTCACTGGTCAGCTGCCGGTGTACAAGACGACACTCGAACAAAAAGTTCATGCTCTAAAGGGTATCCGGAGTTCCGACCTCACTAAGTTGTCAGACGCCGTAGACGACGTGGAGAAAGAAATCTTCAAAGCGGTACCTGGATCGTCGGAGCCGAACACTCCGAGAAGACAGGTTCGCCCCGGGTCATCCCCAGCCAAGCCAATGGCTGTCGAATTGGTTCCCCAGAAAAACACGCTGGAATCGTTCCAAAACATGCTTGGTCCGCTGGGATCCGCTGGACTCGTCGCGATTTTCACGATCTTTATTCTTGTGGGGAAGGAAGATCTTCGCAATCGGTTCATTCATTTGACGAGCGGAGGGCACCTCACCGTCGCAACGCAGGCAGTGGATGAAGCCGCTAATCGAGTCCAGCGCTACCTCATGCTGCAGGCTCTAGTGAACGCGAGTTATGGGGCAATCGTGGGAACTGTCCTGCACTTGATCGGCATCCCGAATGCCTGGTTATGGGGACTGGTTGCTGGAGTTCTTCGATACTTACCGTACATTGGCGCGCCAATCTCCGCGGTTGTGCCGGTCATACTGTCACTCGTTGTCTTTCCGGGTTGGGGACACACCTGGGCGACGATAACATTTTTTCTTCTTCTCGAAGTAACGGCGGCCAATTTCATTGAGCCAATGTTGTATGGATCGCATGTCGGCCTATCACCGCTTGCAATATTAGTTGCTTCGGTATTCTGGACCCTTATCTGGGGATTTCCCGGCCTTATCTTGTCCACGCCCTTGACCGTCTGTCTAGTGGTGATGGGAAGTTATGTTCCAAGTTTGAGTTTCCTCAAAATCCTTCTAGGAGACGAGCCTTCGATCTGCCCGGCTGACCTCTACTATCAGCGGCTCTTGGCTTCCGATCAACGTCAAGCCAGACAATTCCTGGAGGAATATCTTGCGGAACACTCCCTTGAGGATCTGTTTAGCGAGGTGGTGATCCCCGCCTTGAGTTCCGCTGAGTACGATAAACGTCGTCACGAGTTGGATGATGCGACCGAAGGCTTCATTTTGCAGAGCACCCGGGAATTCATTGATGAGCTCGGCGATGTATCGTCACAACCCGCCGTGGATCGCAGCGTTCAGGAGACCGGCACCCGACCGCGCAATGTCCTTTGCTTGCCCGCGAAGAATGAAGCTGACGCTGTTGTCGCCGTCATGCTCTCCCATTTGCTGGAACGGAAGGGTCTAAATGCGCGCGCGGTGCCGGCAGGAACCAGGTCAGAGATGTTGTCCATTGTGTCCGAGCTGAAGCCGGATATCGTGTGCATTTCCGCTCTGCCACCGTTCGCGGTCGAACGCACGAAGTCGATGTATCAGCAGCTTACGTCGAAGGTCTCTGGGCTCCATATCGCTCTATGTATATGGGAGGGCAATGGGGACCGGGAAAAAATCATGAAGCAGCTAAAGGTGAAAGAACGCGACGAGGTCTTCGTCACGCTTGGTGGGGTTGTTGAACATCTCACAGAAAGGGTCGATCCACGCCTGGTAAGGCCGTCCGCCAGTACGTCGCTAAACGCAACGGTCGCCACCACCGCAGGTTGAGTTTTCGGTCGTGGCAGGGTCCATCGGCTGTCTGCGATTCTCCTTCGCCGATGGCAAGCAAGAGAAATCGCGAAAATCTCGCGCCCCTGCCAGCCGGTATCCGTGCCTATCCGAGCAACTTAAACCAGATAGGAACTAGGTGATGTCTGAAAAGATGCATGGAGCCCTGCGGGGTTTGCCGTTGAAGTGAGGAAATCTTCATCGAAAACGGTTGTAATTTTAGTGTTTCCGGCATTGTTCAATCGCCGCGGGTTCAGAGATGTTGTGCAGTAAGGGTTTGACAGGCAATAATAGTTATTGTTCAATACAGGGGTGTGTGCGCTGGAGAAAACCGGATTCCGGGCCGTCTGTGAAGAACACGGGCTAGCCGTGACTCATCAGCGGCAGGTGCTGTATGAAGTCATGCAAACCATGTATGGCCATCCGAGCCTGGAGGAAGTGTACTCCCGGGTGCGGCGCCGGATTCCTTCCATCTCCTTGGCAACGGTTTATAAAAACATCCGTTTGTTTCTGGACAGCGGCATTCTGCGCGAAGTAAGCCTGCATCACGGCTCGCTTCGTGTGGAGATGAACAGACGCGCCCACCATCATCTGGTATGCACCCAGTGCAAATCCATTTCGGACATTGACGAGAGCCAACTAGGGCTACTTCCGGAGCGAACGAAGCTCTCCGGCGGTTTTCTGGTGGAGCGCTATTCAGTCGATGTACTGGGGATTTGCCCCGCCTGCCAACAGTGCGATGTTTCCCATATCTGACACAA
>DASYBJ010000665.1:0-4002 GCA_036500845.1 Acidobacteriaceae bacterium | reverse complement strand
GACGGCGGACGAAATGGCCGGGTACCAGCTGTTCAACGGCAAAGGCAACTGCAATTCCTGTCATCTTGATGGAAGAGGAACAGCTCTAGCTTCTGAAAGCTCCGACAACAGCGCGACCGCACAGGTCACTCCTCTGTTTACCTGTTTCGGTTCGGCCAATGAAGGGTTACCTAAGAATCCTAGTGTTGCTTTCTACTTTGAAACCAAGCCGGACTCCTTCGGCTTTACTGGCAATCCGTTTGGTTTTGGCTATCGTGATAACGGCCTGGGAGCGTTCCTCGTAAGCGGATTTGGTGCTGCGCCGAATCCGAACTCCGACTGGATTCAGTTTGCCCAGAGTGTTAATGGTCAGATGCAAGTATCGTCGGCGCGCAACGTAGCCATGACTCCTCCCCAATGCCCGACGACGGAGGCAGGCACAGGGCAGCCATATTTCCAGAAAGAGTTCTTTCACAACGGCTACATCAAAAGCCTTAAGGAACTCGTTCATTTTTACAACACTCGAGATAAATTTGCTCATAACGTGCCCGCGGGACACTGTCCGGCAGGAACTACTGAAAAGGTAGACTGCTGGCCAATGCCTGAAGTCCCGGAGAACATTGATACGACCACAGGCAATCTCGGGTTGACCGATCAGGAGGAAAATCAGATCGTCTCTTTCTTACAGACGCTGACGGATGGATTCACCAGGCCTTACCCCGATCGTGGCACCTTCACAGGCAGTTGCCAGTCCGGGAATGGCGGTTCTGCGTCGGTCCAATAATGTCGTACATTCCCGTGGCGCTGGGGCGGGCTCCCAGCGCCAACGGCTGGAGACATCCATCAATAATGCTCCTCGAGATCTCTGTGTGAATCGGCCATACATCAAATTAGCTGCAATCGTTGCCGCATATTGTCTAGCTCTCGTCCTCAAGGGAGTTGCTCAGCTTAGTCCATCCACTGAGAGAGCGGCGAAGGTCCGGATCACGGAAGGGCCCGCCGTTGAGCTCAATCGCGATAATTTGACGATGATCAGATGGGTGGTGAACAATCCTGGAGGCTCACCCGTGCACTATGGCATCGTGCACTACGGGACAGATCCAAACCGCCTGAATCAAGTTGCAAAATCGCCCATTCGATTGAATCCGAATCATCCTAATACAGTGTTCAGAGTGCGTATTTATGACTTGAGGCCCGGAACGACTTACTACTATACAGTTCAATCAGCCGAGGCAAACGGAACGGATGATCGGGTGAAGAGTGGAATCGATCATTTCACTATTGCCGGAAGTCTTGGGCCTTGAACACCCCCGATAAGCATTCGTATCGGATTGTCACACTGCTGCTTTGGCTCAGTGGGATGCTCGGCGTTTTCTCCCTTCCCGATGTAATCGCGAATCGGCAGCATGTCCCGGCGACGGCCGAGCCGGCTTCCTAAGCGTTGAGGGGACAGGTATTTCCTTTCGAATCAGTGCCGGGATTCTACGAATGAAGGGAAACCGACACTGATTAAGTACTCTGGGACCACCCTCTACCCTGCAATATGGGGGACTCAAGACAATGCCATGAAAACGCCGCAAACGATAATGAAATAGCCAAAGCAATGGGCGTGCCAGGCAAGTAATGATGGAGATGGTCCCGCACGACTGTAATGACTGTTTCGTGCACCAAATATAGGGTGTAGCTTATCCGTCCTACGTACACCAGCGGCCGTAGCTTGAGAATTCCAACGACGCGCCCGCTGAGTGCCCATAGCAGAACACCGACATAGCCGAATAGGATGATTTCATAGAGCCATACATTCACCAGGATACTGTTGGCAGCGGGCTGAAACCACGGATATCGGGAGAACAAGAGCAGCGGAATGGCCGCGAGACACGCCAGCACGAGGCCATACCCACCGAAACGTTCTATCGCCGCACGCCGACGACGCCAAACCAATGCCAGCAGCGCTCCAGCGGCGAGCAGATCCATTCGGAAAGGTGCGGATGCATATACATGCCAGTGGCCTGGAAAGTAGGCTGTTGCGATCCAACGTAATAAGGGAGCCGTAAGCACGAGACTTCCTGCCAGCCATGCGAGAGCGGTGTCATTGAGCAGGTATACCGCAAAGGGCCATAGGAAGTAGAACTGCTCCTCGACTGCTAGCGACCACAGAACCCCGAGGGAATAGGGGCGGGCCAATTCCAGGAAGCGCGCGGTGTTCATGAGGAAAAAAAAAAGATACCAATGCCTGATCCAGCCAATGCCAAAAACTATCGAAGTCAGCCCAAGCAAGGCCAGATAGGGAGGAAGTATTCTGCGTGCACGCCGCTCGTAAAAAGAAGCGAGATACTGGCTGAGAGTTGTCTGCCCGCGCCGCTCGACCAGAATACCGGTGATGAGAAATCCCGAAAGAATGAAGAATAAGTCGACACCGCTCCACAACAGTTGCGAGCGAAAGACGTGGCTAACAAACACCATGAGCACAGCAAAGGCACGCAGCCCATCAAGCTGCAGAATGCGCGCCGTATCTATTTTGTTTTCACCTTGCATTGTAAGCACAGACTGATAAGGAAGCAGCTCAAGTGTACAGATGACAATTGCTGAGCGCGACGGAAATTTCGGCATCTCGTTTGCGATCTCTTTCCGCCGAAGGCGGTTGATACGTGGACGTTTTTCCTTATCTCTCGTGGAATTAGTTCGCTCTAATCCATCCGTCTGATCCAAGCGATGGATGATCAGTGTAGCTACAGGTCACATTGTTTGCGGGCGGATCGGGGTGCTGAACGATGAGTTACATATTTACTATACTAGCAGTCGACAATAACGAGGTTGTCACTGATGAATCGACGAATTGGCCATTGTCGTGTAAAGCCTCAGTCTCCTTCAACTGTATCCTCTTCACACTTCATGTGCTCCAACCGGGAAACAACCAAAGTGGAGACGATTCTTTGGGCAATGTGGCCAAGGAACAGGCTTTCACCCAGATATTCTCATCAATCGAAGTAGTTCTTATCGACGTAAGGCGCTTCAAGGCGGGTTCGCCTCTCTGTTTCGTCAGATGAGCACTGGAAGCTCTATGCGCGAACTGATGGCAGCAACAGCGACATTATGTCTTTACAACCGAAATAGTGCCGGGTTAACCAGAGTTCGGTTAGTTCGTTTGGCCTTGGTCCGCAGAGATTGCGTACATTATGTCAGCGGTTGAAATCCACAAGGATGCTCTTGCACTCACTGGACACTTACACAGACAACCTACTGCCGGTCCCTGTTCAGAATTGAGGTCTCGGGTCTTGACCCTGACATTAGTGGGAGGTTTGTAAAATCGAGGTCTGGAAACAAATGCGCATTTGACCAGCCGACTGTGGAAGGTGGCAGTCGGCTGCCGATCAGGCTTCGTTCTGCTTCTTCAAAATCAACGACCGCGTTAAAAAACTCCGCTGGCTGCTCGAGCCATGGGAAGTGTCCTGACTTGTCGATCTCCACTAACTTGGATCCTGTAATCCCAGTGTGAATCCTTTCAGACTCATCGAGCGGGCACACGGGGTCCTGCCGCCCCTCCACGAGTAGAGTCTTCGCCCGCACCTTTGCCAAATCATCCAGCGGGGGAGACTCAGATGCAGACGGTGATTCTAGAAATGCCTGGTTAATCGACGCTGTCATCGTATTTGTCAAAGTCTTCAAGAACGAAGGGACGCTCTTCGACGGGTCATAAGTGAAGAACCCGATACGATCTAACATACTGAGTGAACGCCTCGTCGGTCTTCGGCGTCGGATCATCAATCCCACACCACCTCTTTCTTTGCTCTGCCTTCCTTATCCCGACAGAACCATTTGCATCGGCGCTCATAGAGTATCGGCAATAGCATTCGGGATGTGAGAGAGCGAGAGCGCAGCAGATCGGCGGAGGGATGATCCGGTAAACTCCTCCTAAGTATCCGGCCCGCGCCGACTCTCGCTACCATCTCTTCAGAGAGGGCCACGCTTTTCGCAGATCCTGTCTGGCATTGCGGCACACGAAGATCGGCATGATTTCACTCG
>DASYBJ010000664.1:0-2902 GCA_036500845.1 Acidobacteriaceae bacterium | reverse complement strand
GACGAAAAGCTGTACTTACTTGCGGAACTTTCGGTGAAGCCTCATTTCGTGGAGGAAGTGAAAAGCATTTTTTCCCGACTTCTTCCCACAGTTCTGAAGGAGCAAGGTTGTGAGGCGATGTACACCACTTCCATCGACGGCATAGGCCGCGTGGCTCTAAATCCTTCATCCGTAACAACGAAGGAGTCGAAGCCGTAGGGGGAGAGCACCGCCCTGAGTTTGTCGGTGAGAGAAATTCCGATAACACAGGCAATCGTGTAAGGGGGACAGCCGAATAAACGCCGTGATGCAGATCAATCATGTCAAATTCGGCGATAAATGCCTCCTCGGGAGAAGCCCCCTTCCCGATAAATATTGTGATTCCGTCCGTGTGATCTCGGGAAGGAAACTCTTCCCATGTCTCTTGGGCTACTTCGCGGTTGGCTGGCGCGTCAATAGCCCAGATGGGCCCCGACTCCAACAACTTCCGGAGACGGGCACCGTAATCGCGGTCGAGGACGATGGAATTTTCATATGGATTCCTGATCATCGTCCAAGATGTTAAATCCCAGGCGGGCTGCTCGTCTGGTTCCGGCCTACGGGCAACGACCGCAAGCGAGTGTCTGCAAAACGGGATTTTCAGTAAGAACGCCAATTCTGCCTCAGAGTGGCTGCTCTACTGGCTTGAGCCAACTGTCCGATTAGGCGACGATCCTATCGCGACCCATCGAAAGAGTCCGTTGGCTGCGCTTTCAATGGAAGAACGCGGATTCCTCAACGCTGGCCGACTTATCGGAATCTGACGTGCCCGTCTGTGATTTTGTTGACTGGCCGACGTTGAGCGATGTCGGCCGTCAACGGTAGAGCCCGTGGCGTGGGCGGCAATAAGGCTGGGAGTGGACTAGAGATCAGAGGTGCAGTGCCGCCATCCTTGTCTTCAGCGTGGCAGTCCAGTCAGCCTGGGCGCTGGGTTCCATATGCTGTGCAATCGACAGAGCTTTGTTGTACGCATCCGCGCTTTCCTGGTAGCGGTGAAGAGCGGCGAAAGTGTCTCCTAAAACGATCTGCCCTTGCATGAGATTGGGATTGATGGCAACGGCCTGCTCGGCTGCGTTCAAGGCCGCGTCGAGTTGTTTGTTGGCGAGCGAGCTGGAAGCGCGCGTGTAGTAACCGAAGGCAGAAGCAAGCGACGTATCGAAAACGCCGCGGTACACAAAGACGCCGTCGTCGATCGTGTCGACCGGTCGCCCCTGCATGAAGGGCTGAAACGGACTCAGGATAACGGAGCCGAACTCATAGCCTGTAAGGGTGCCGGCGCTTACCAGGACTGTGCCTGAGATGCTGGCTGGCACATCGACCTGTTGCTGACTCCACATGCTGTTTGCGGTGGGCAGCTGATGACAAGGAATGCCATAGGCGTGATAGTCGATCGAGGGCTGCACAAAATAGCCGAACCAGCATTCGTGGATGTTGTGCTCATCGAGGTATCGCTTGACGGAGATGAGCTGCTGCCCCCAATCGGTGTTTGAATCGGTGAGGTACCGGTAGGTATTGGCGGGGCCGCCGAAGAGTTCGTTGGAGTATGCGAGATAGTTGGGCGCACTCCGCGTTGTGGACACTATATGCCAGCCGAGTAGTATGAGTGTGACGTAGACCCAGAGGCGCCTTTGCTGCCAGAGGGCGACGACCGCGCCGCCTATCAGTACGGCTAAAAACGGATACATGGGCAGGATATGGCGCGCACCGATATTCAGACCGGTATCAATCGCAATCAGCAGGTAGACAAGCGGAGGCACGATGAGGAAGCTTAGCCGTTGCCACCCTGTGAGGCGCTTTGCAAGAAGAGAGTAGAAGGCGAGCACCAGAAGCAACATGAAGCCGAGCGTGGATTTAATCACAAAGGCGGCTGGGAAGTAGTACGGCACGCCATGTGCGTGGACTTTTCCAAAAATATAAGTTGAGAACGATTGCCCGGCTACGGACTGCACACGGATATCGACCATACCGTACAGGTAGGACTCTGGAAGGATGTGCCATCGAGCCAGGAACTCGTACACCCTGGGCTCGACCCCGTGTAGCGAGCTCATGTACTCACTGAGGCTGGGTTGCATACCTCCATTTGGGTGCGCAAGAAAACGGAAATGATATGTGGCCCAGAGGATCGTCAGCCCCAGGAGGACGGCTGTCGCAAACGCCGCACCATAGAGGCGAACGACGTGAGCGCGTTTCTCTTCTGGACGTGGCCGCATGAGTTCAGAGGCCAACAGCACGACGACGATCGGGAGCAGCAGGACGGCCGAGTGCTTGGACGCCAGGGCTATTCCGGTTGCCGCGCCAACCACCGCAAGCCTGCCGATGGATGGCCGCATACGAAAACGGTACAGTGCATAGACGGTGGCGAAGATACCGAACGTCACGGCCATGTCCGTAGTCACATACGCAGCGTGGGCGATGAGGTTGGGTTCGAAGACCACAAGGGCAAGAGCGAAGAGAGCCGCGATGGGACCGAAGATCTCACACGAAGCGAAGTAGACGAGGGTGGCCAGCGCAAGGGAGAAGATCGCCGCCATCATTCGTGCGCGAAAGATGATCCTGCTTGCGGTGTCTAGACCGCCATTGTCATAAATCAGACTGCGGCCATTGAAATATGCTTCCGATTTTGAAAAAGTGGGGCTCTCAGGTGACGGAGCGGTGAGGTGCATGGCGAGTAGCGGAAGGGTAGCAACTGCTTTGAGCAGTGGTGGATGCTCTGGATTGATGCCGAAATCCCCGGTGGTCCAGCTCTCGTAGCCTGCGTAGATGTGATCGCCTTCGTCCCAGGTCAGGGACTGGCGATGCACTGAAACAACCAGCTCGCCTAGAAACACCAACACGAGCAGTGAAGCGATCGCGTGCGCCTTGCGTGCCGGCAGGATGCCCGTGA
>DASYBJ010000663.1:0-5870 GCA_036500845.1 Acidobacteriaceae bacterium | reverse complement strand
TCTTTTACGGGTCGAGCGGATCCATGGGATCCTGTTGGAGGGAGTCGGCCATTGGCAGGAAGACGAGGCTCGTTTCGGAAGGCCGGTTGATGATCTGATACGGCAGGTAGCCCAGCTCTTTCAGGCAGCGATCCGCGAAGAGCTGGCTCGCGATATAGCCGGTCTGGGCCGCGTCACTGACAACCAGCGCAGGCTTATTCATAGGCATGTTGTACCGATAGATCTCGCGCGCGGCATTGCGCATGTTTGTCGTGGTGTGCCGCGCGTGGGGATCGACAAGGATCGCGGCTTCCGGCACGTTGTAATCCTTAAGCAGGGCTTTCTTCATCTCGATCGCTTCGGCAAAACGTGTCTGCGACGGATGCACATAACCGCCTGAGACGAGGATGAACGGCGCCTTCCCTGCGTGATAAGCCTCCGCTGCGAGCGCGGTGCGCCTGCGGCCGGCGTCGGAGAGAGCAACGTTGGGATCGCTCGGTCCGGCGCCGGGGACGACGATAACCGAATACGGATATTTTTCCCATTGGATCGAAGCGACCGCCCTCACCGCGGCCGCATTCACTCCCGCTTCCATTGGTTCCATCCTGGCTGCCTCATCGCGGTGGTTGAGGGCAAGCAATTCGAGGGCAGCGTGCAGCGAGGGCTCGAAGTAGAGTTCGGGTGTGGAGGTTTCTACGGATGTCTGCGTGGCAATCGAGGCAACACGCTGCTGAAAATCGAGAGAGCTCACATCGAAAGAGATGGAGTCGATCTTCGGGTATCGTGGGGC
Source organism: Acidobacteriaceae bacterium (assembly GCA_036500845.1). Lineage (GTDB taxonomy): Bacteria > Acidobacteriota > Terriglobia > Terriglobales > Acidobacteriaceae > PALSA-350. The sequence continues at coordinate 5,101 of DASYBJ010000663.1, read as the reverse complement.
GGCGCCCTGTCCATAGACCGAGACGATGTCGTTCAGACCGCGAGCGCACACTTCCCACGCGTTCACAAGCAGCGCGTCTCCACTTTGGTTCTGGTAGAGCACATAGGCGCCGCTGGGTCGAAGTCCCTTCTCGACCAGTTCCCGCAAAGGTGCGTTCTCGTGATAAAGCCGGGCCAGTGCGAACGAGACCATGCGAATCTCCTCGTCTGTCCAGACCATAGACCTGACCGTGCAGACGGCCTCCCCTTTGCAAGTCTGCAAAGCTAGTCTGAGAAACAACTGCCGCTCCGCGCTTATTCCGCTGAGCACCTTGTCTCCTATAAGCACACTGCGCACTCCGGCATCAGCCTGGAGGATGGACAGCAGATAGAAGTCCTTATCTTGTAAGGCGGCGTGCAACGGCAGAGGCTTCTTGACCGCCTGAGCGACGGACGGATGAGGGAGTGTGAAGATTGCTGTCGCAAAAAGCAGGCGCAGCAAGGAACGGAGTTGCATGGACACCAGAAGTCTCCTCAAGAGAAACAAGAACCTGAACCTGGGATAGCAAGAGGCCGAAGCGGTATCGTCCCGGTCTCTTGCTCCTTCTTGGTAGTAGGCGCTAGAACTTCGCGCTAAATCCGAGCTGCACATTGCGTGCGGTGCCCGCTGAAGTTTCCCTGAACAAGTCCCTCGAGTTCGCGGTGTTGATTACGGCGCTGGAACAACCGACTGTAGTGTTGCAGTTCAGGTTGTTGGTGTTCAGCAGATTCTCCGCCCCGATGTAGGCCGCGAAATGAACCCGTTCGCCTACGTTGAAGTAGCGCTTGATCTGCGCACTCACCTGAGCGAATCCTCTGCCCGTGTAGCTATTTCGGCTCGCAAACAGAGGCCGATCGTTGACAACACCGTCGTTGTTGAGGTCCGTGCCTGCGATTACGTTGATGGGGAAGCCGGAGTTCTTGTACGTTATCGTGGAGATCTCGAAACCGTTGAGCCAGTGCAGGGACGGGGCACTCAAAGTTGGCTGGTAGAGACCCTGGAATACAAAGTTATGGCCGGTGTTGTCGTCTGCATTGCCGTAGTCGCGGTGGACATTGGTGGGGTCGCTGACTGAGCCGCCTTCACCGATGTTATCGGAAAGAGCGTGTGAGTACATATAGTTCAACGTGAACTCGAGCCCGTTTGAAAGCCGCTTCTGCAAAGTGAGAAAGCCGCCGTTGAAGTTCGTCGTGGCCCCGGCACGGATTAGGTTGATGGCGCCGAAATTTGGGTTGGGACGGTGCGCGGTGCCGGCGAAGATGGGTCGGCCGTCAGCCAGTGTTCGGCCCGTCCTGGTAAGGTTCGTGTCTGTGAAATAGAGCCCATGACGCTGGGCCGCATACTGATATCCAACTGTCAGTTGAAAGTTATGACCCAAATCCCGCTGAACTTGCAGGTTTGCCTGATGTTGATAGGTGTTATGAAAGTTCTGATCGAAGGCGGTGATGCTGGGAGGAACTTCAAAGGTGCCGCCATTGAACTGAGGAACATTAGGGAAGACCGGCGCGCCTGGAGTGTTGCCCGTCACCAGATAGCTAAGGAGCCGATGACCGTTTACCTGGGCAGCGTTGTAGAAGGTGCTCAGGCCGGGAATATCGTAGTACATACCATATGCGGCGTGTACGACGGTGCTACGGCTGCCAAACGGCGCCCAAGTGAGACCAAGACGCGGTGCGAGATCGCTGTAGTCATTTGGAACGCTGCGTGAGAGCGGATAGGGCGCAAGAGCATCGAAGGTTGGAAAGAGAATGACCTCGTAACGGACGCCTGCATTGACAACGAGATTCGGCGTAATGCGAATCTCATCCTGAGCGAAACCGTTCACGAAGTTGAACGCGATGCGGACATTAGGGTTGCCGCTGGAGGCAGTTAGGTTGGTGTATGTAAACTTCAGGCCTGTGGCGGGATCGGTTGTACCGGCAACCGTGTCGAGGTACTGGTTAAGCGCGCTGACGGCAGGGCGGCCGTTGAGCGGGGCGAGCCCGCTAAAAGTAAAGGTAGGGGCGGTTGGAGAGAGGTTGGCGAAGAGTTCGTGATCGAACTCGCCGCCGAATTTGAAAGTGTTGCGTCCTCGAGTCCACGTGAGGTTGTCGACCACGCTGGTGCTGCGCTCGGTGGTAGTTGTCGTGGTGAGCGGGCTGAAGCCAATGTTTGCCACGCTTGTGATGTTGATCAAGACATTGCCGGCGGGTGAGCTGTTAACCACCGGGTAGTTAGCCGTGTCACGCTGAATCACACCGAAGCGCAATTCGTTGAGCAGCTTCGGTGACAAGACGGTGGCAAGTTGAATGCCGCCACCATTCTGGTGGTCGAGGTACTGCGAGCCACGGTCGATGATTCCCAGGCCAGCGTCATTGTTGGGCTGGTGATTCGTGAAACGGGCATAGCGAACGTACCCGCTATTCTTATCGTTCAATGTGTAATCCACTTTGCCGACGAGTGTTCTGTACGTCTCACCGAACGGTGCTGTCCCGATCTCATTGCTGGGCAGCCCGAGCGCGGCGGCATTCGCAGGAGTAATCGTGATGGCCTGCGGCAGGGTGTAAGGATTGTTCTCAAACTGCCCGAAGAAGAAGAGCCTGTCTTTGACGATCGGGCCGCCCAAAGTGAAGGCTACATCATTCCAACTGCGGTTTGGCTGTACGGTTGCGAGCGTCGGTACTGCCTGAAGATTGCTAGGGCGCCACTGCCCTAGGGCCGAACCGTGAAATTGGTTCGTGCCGGATTTCAGGAGCACGTTGATCTGGCCGCCGGCCGCTCTCCCAAATTCAGCCGAGTAGCCATTGGAAAGCGTCTGGGTCTGCGCAATTGCTTCGGGAGTCACAATGATGAGGCGTATCTGACGACCTGTGCCGTGTTGGGTGTCGTCGAGGCCGTCAAGGTTCCACTGGGAGCGCTCTGTCCCGCCGAAGGTGAACTGGGTCGTCGAGAATGTGCTGGTCGGCATACCGATGACGCCAGGCGCGAGCAGGAGGTAGTTGTAGGCTTGGCGCGAGAGAAGCGGTAGATTTTCGGTCTCCTTCTGGTCGAGCACCGCTCCTACTGTAGATGTCCCTGTGTCCAGGACATCGGCACCGGCCTCGACTTGAACTGACTGCACAGTGCTTCCTACTCCCAGGGAAATGTCCAGACGGGCTTCCTGCCCAACACTCAGGACAATCCCTTCCTGCGTAGTTTTTTGGAAGCCATCGGCGGCGGTGATCATTCTGTACGTTCCCACCGGCACCAGCGGAAAACGGTAGTAGCCGTTATCGTCGGTGATCGCTTCCTGTGACACGCCGGTGGCGATGTTGATCAGCGTGGCACGAGCGCCGGCGATCGGGTGTTTGGCGCCGTCGGAGACGTACCCATTTACGGCTGCGTCCACTGCATTCGCCTGCGCGAACAAAGCAACCGGGAACGCGACAAACATCAATAAAATCTGGAAACAAAGCTTGCGAATCAAGCCACTCTCTCCTAAGTCATGGTTGGTGGGAAGATCAGATGGACCCAACTCGATCCCTTCGAGAATTCTGGTCCCGCGCCTGATGCGTATGAATTCTCGTCCGCTGCCTAAACTTGCACGCCCGCATAGAAGTAGCACCGTGGTTCGCCGTCATCAAAGCAAATCACTGCAACTCCGCGGCAAATCACTGCAACACGACCGATACAGAAGGTAACACACTGAAAATGTTATGGTTATGCCGAGCTCAGATGTATCCGATACAGGTGAATCGAGTGTTTCATTTATGTTTACGTCGGGTTTACATGTGTCTGCTTAACTAAATGTAGGCATGGCTTTTGCTCACAAAGAGGCAGCTTTTTCTGAGACTGCGACCACCGATCCTCGCCGTGAGCTAGTTGGCCGCGTTGTCGCGTCCGCCCCTCTCGCGAAAGCCGAACGTCTTTCGAGCCTCCTTATCTATGTCTGCGACGTCGCCCTGGAAGGTCGTGCGGACGAACTCAGTGAACAAAATATTGGTGAGGCAGTTTTTGGTCGGTCGCGGAATTACGACTCTGCGAATGATGGCATCGTAAGGGCGCAGGTGAGCCGTCTTCGGCAAAAACTCGACCTGTACTTTGATGGTGAGGGAGCAGATGAGCCGATCAGGATCGTGATTCCTCGAGGTGGCTATACCCCTCTCTTCGAACCGCGCCGCCCGAAGGAGGAACTGATCCCTGCTCCGCCACCGATTCCAATTGGGAAGCCAGTGATTTCACCTGGAGAGCCACCCCGAATCGAAGGTAGGCGTCCGGCAAGCACCGCAGTGGCGTGGGGCCTGGTGGCAGTCCTTGCGATTGCTGTCTTGGCGCTCTTGCTGAAAGATGCGGGTTCTCTTAAGAAACCGGAACAGATCTACCCGGCTGGTCATTCCTTCTGGAGCCAGATGTTCACCGCAGACCAGCGAACCACGATCGTTCTGGCGGATAGCAATTTAGTGGTCTGGCAGGGATTGATGAAGCAAGACATTGGCCTGGCGCAGTATCTCAGCGGTGACTACAGGACCACCATCCCACCATCAGCAACACCGCTTCAGAGAGATGCGCTGCAGGTGGCTCGCGGGCGGTATACGTCGATGATCGACGTCGAAATGGTCCAGTACTTCTCGCAAATTTCACAGCTTGAGAGAAGCAAGCTTGACGTGCGCTACACCCGCGACCTAAGGCCCAACGATTTGAAACAGGGCAACATCATTCTTAGCGGAGCACCGGAAGCGAATCCCTGGGTCCAGCTATTCGAGCACGACATGAACTTTGTGTTCTCCTACGATCGAGCGCATCACGAGACCTCGGTACTCAATCGCGTACCCCATGGAAGTGAGCCTCGACAGTGGGATTCTATGATTGCCGACAAACAGCACCACGTCTACGGAGTCGTTGCTTATTTGCCCAACCTTGGCGGAAATGGAAATGTCCTTATACTTGAGGGCACCTCGATTGCCGGTACCGAATGTGCCTTGGATTTCGTATCTGACGATTCCCAGCTACTTCCATTTTTGAAGCAGCTACGACATGCTGATGGGAGACTTCCGCATTTCGAAGTGGTTCTCGGAACGAACAACATGGGCGGGAGCGCAGTGAAAAACAGTATTCTTGCCTGGCG
>DASYBJ010000662.1:0-7136 GCA_036500845.1 Acidobacteriaceae bacterium | reverse complement strand
GTGCGATTTCATTTTCTTCAGGAAGACCGATCGTAACGCGCGCCCAGTTTGTGTAGGGTGTAAAGGTACGGCCGATGTCCACACCGTTTTGGCGCAGTGTTCGAGCGAGGTCTTGCTGCGGACGACCTGCATCAAAGAAGACAAAGTTGGTATGTGTATCTGTATGACGTAGCTTCAACGAATCGAGAAAGGCAATCCACTTACCTCGTTCCGATGCAACAATCGATCTCACCTTCCTCACGTGAGCTGTATCCGACAACGCCGCCGAGGCTGACGCGATATTGAGGCGCCCCAAACTCTCTGCATCTCCAAGACCCTCCTTGCGGAGAGCGTTCATCAACTCACGCGGGACGATTGAGTAGCCGATCGGTAGCCCTGCAATTCCGTGTATCTTGTCAAACGTTCGAAAGACAAGAACATTCGCTCCATCTCGTACAAGAGAAACTGTGGACCGTTTCTCGAAATCGTTAGTGTATTCTAGATATGCCTCATCGACGATGGCCGGCGCTCGTTGCGATACTTCGCGCAGGAAAGATTTGAATGATGCGTCATCGTTAATGGTCCCAGTCGGGTTGTGCGGATTGATGATGTAGAGAGCTCGCGTCTTCGACGTGACGCGAGCAGAAAGCTCGTGCAAATTATTCTTGTATTCTTTGTCGAGAGGAACGGATACTCCAACGCCTCCGACACGAGAAGCCGCATCGACGAGCGCTAGGTAGCCAGGAGTCGAGTACACAAACTCGCCGCCGGGCCCACCCTGCCTTCCCAGATAAAGACCAAGCGCTCCAAGGATTTCTCCTAAGACGATCTGTTCGACTGGTACGCGTTCATAAGCTGCGATCTGTTCTGCAAAAGACTCGACCGAAGCAGTATCTGCGTAACGCGATATGCGGCCCAGTTGCGATTGAATCGCCTTCGCCACCAACGGAGAAGGACCAAACGCATTCTCGTTAAGGTTCAGATGAATGAGTCGTTGCGATGCAGATGTCGGAAGAAAGTCACCGCCAACAGATACGACGCCGGCGCCGAGTGCCATCGTGGAAGATTTGAGTAGAGATCGCCGGTTCATTCTAGCTACCATTCGTTCGCCCTTAATCTGGCTGGCTCAGTACAGAATATGGAGACCTAATTGAAGGTGGCGCGGGAAGTGTGACTGCGCTGTGATCGCTCTGAACTTCGCACTTCCAAACGATTGCTGCCAAAAAACCCAACGTGGAATATGAAAATGAATGCTTATTACCACAGCGAATTGCGGCAATCATGTTCTTCGCAACGGTTTTGCCCTGACGCCGGCATGTTGATCGGCTGGTGGATACGGCTGGCCAGTCTTGCGGTCTGTAACCGAAGCGCAGTCACCCAGCGCCCATACCCTCGGCCAGTCGGGCACTTCCAAGTATTCATCGGTCATGATGCAACCTCGAGCCAATTTGCATGGCAGTATGGCAATGAGAGGGTTCGCGGACATTCCAGCGGTCCAAATCACTGTTTTCGTCGGAATACGAGACCCGTCGCTCAGGTCCACCACATCCTCGTCTACACGGACAACCTTCGTATTAACTCGAATCTCTACTTTGCGCTCTGCCAATTTCTTTTGAGCGCACGCGCCGCTGCGGCGGTGCAGGTGTTTGTCAGCTTCAGGAATATTTCGGCACTCGGCAAGCCGAATTGCCGTCGCGTCCGACTTCCTCGCTTGCCCAGTGCGGATGAGTTCTGAGCGTATTACGGGGCCGTTTCTTCAAGAATCTTCGGTTGGCGTATTTGTGCTCCGTGCGAAGTCTTCTGCAAGAACGCCGCTGCCTGCTCGCCAATCACAACGCACGGCGCCATGGTGTTGCCCGTGGTGACACGAGGCAGAATGGAAGCATCTGCGACCCGGAGGCCATCGATGCCATAAACTCTCAATTGCCCATCGACAACTGACATTTCGCCACGACCCATTTTTGCAGTGCCCGACTGATGCCAGTGCGTTCCAAGCCCATTCCGGAGGAATTGCTCCAGTTGGGCGCCGCTGATAGGGCCAGGGGCCACTTCGCGTCCTGTGAAGCGCCGCAAGGAAGAAGAATTGCCGATTTCGCGAGCCATCTCCAAACCGACAATCAGGTCTTTCAGGTCCTGCGGATCACTAAGATAATTCGGGTCGATCCTCACCGGATCTGCTGGAGCCGGTCCCGTCAGCCGAATCACGCCCCGGCTCTGCGGCCGCATTCCGACCGACAGCGACCAACACGCTTCCGGAACTTCGAATCGAGATGCGTTCTTGGGAGTGAAATCCGGGCCTCCATGTGAGTAAACATAAAAGTTAGGCGCTTCCAGGGCTGGCCTTGTTTTCCAAAAGCAAGAGGTCTGACTTCTTGGTATTCGTGGCCCTGGATTGCCCGCGTTTTCCCAAACGCATCCAAATGAAACGTGATCGTGAAGATCGCGCCCAACGCCGGGTAGGACCTGCCGCACTGGAATGCCTGCTCTCTTCAATTCAGCTTCGTCTCCGATGCCGGACTGCATCAGCAGCTTCGGTGTGTTAATTGCGCCGAGTGAGAGAATCACTTCCACCACAGCTTCGGCGCGCATAGTTTTTCCGTTGTATAGGAACTCGATGCCGGTCGCGCGTTTGCCGCTGAATAGGATTCGTGCCGCTAAGGCACCGGTCAGTGCCGTGATATTGGGTCGGTCCATGATCGGGAACAGGTACGAACGGAAGATCGACTGCCTTTTTCCCTTGCGCACCGTTTCATCGATAAACGCGCACCCGCTGACTCCCTCCATCATTTCGCCATTCGAGTTTGGGAATCGTGGGAGACCCGAAGACTCAGCGCCTTCCAGAAGCGCGACAGAGAACGGGTGAGGGTCCGCGGCTGGCTGCACATGCACGGTTCCGTCCGTACCGCGATAATCCGGATCGGGAGTTCCACTCCAGGCCTCAATCCGGCTGCGATATAGATCCAGAACGGCCGCATAATTCCATGATGAATCGCCGGATTCGGCGGCGTAGAAATCCCAATCGGCCTTGTGCCCGCGGGACCACGTCGAAACGTTGATACTGGAGCCGCCGCCCAGAGCTTTACCCATCGAGTACGGAATTGCTCTTCGGTTCAGGTGCTGATTCGGCTCGGTCACGAAGCCCCAATCCAATTCTGTCCCTAGTGTCTTGGGCCAATGGTTTGGATTTGTGACTAAGTCCGTTTCGTCAGTGCCGCCGGCTTCCAGCACCAGCACTCTGATCCCCGGATCCGCAGCCAGCCTGCCAGCCACAACCGAGCCCGATGTGCCTGCACCACAGACGATGTAGTCAAACCGCGTTCCGAGTTCTGAAGACAGTTTCCGCTGGCTTATCCGGACTCGCTCTGCGAAGTTATCCCGCCCTTCTTGATTCATCATCGTGATCCCCACCGCTCCCATCGTTTCGTAGTTTTGTGTCAGAATGACTTTTCACGTGACACGCTCAAGAATGCCTCTTGTGGGGAGTGATTGCTTTCAAAAATGCGTTTTCAAAAAAGTCCCATTCGGGGTTTTGTGAGCCCGCCAATTCAATGTGCTCTGAACGCTGCGCTTCAGCAAGACGAGAGTCCTGGATGAGATTTGAGGCTGAAAAACGCCGGCTAGAGGTTGCGGCGATATGCACTCGGGGACAAACCGTAGCGGGTTCGGAAAGCTGTCGAGAAATGTGCATGGCTCGAGAAACCGCAAGCAAGGGCAATGTCGATCAAGGAGAGCGACCCCGCCGCGAGCAAAGACTCCGCTTTTTTGAGGCGCAGCTGCAGGAGATAGCGATGAGGAGTCTGGCCCATAGCGGCCGTGAACATGCGGTAGAAATGAGTTCTGCTGTAGCCACTTTCCGCGGCCATTAGCGTCAGGGTGAAGTCGGAGTCCAGTTCGGTCTCCATACGGTCAAGCACGCGGCGCAGTATCCGGCGTGGCAATGGAGACGCTGCAGGGCCTCTCGGTTGCGGCAGCGACCGGCCGGCAAACAGCAAACGTGTGGCCAGTGCCGTAGAGAGCGACTCGGCATACACTCTCCCGCTCGGTCCCCCAGCTTCTGCCTCTTTAGCCAAGAGAACAATGAGATTGCGGAGAACGGGATCTTCCGCTCCGTACAGCTGGTGAAGTGGTCCAGAGGGCCGTTTATCCAGCTCTGTATCGACCTGGTCCAGAAACCCCTGCGTAATTGCGCATACCAATATCTTGTGCTCGGCAGCACTCCGATACCCCGGTCTGATTCCTGGCGGACAGGTCGTGATAGTATTCGGCAATTTCTTGTACTTGACAAACGTACCCGGCTTGCGCTCGGTTTCACCCACAGCGACATCGCTGTCCCACAGGAGCAGAAAGTGCTGATCAATTGGGAGTTCGGGTAACTCCTTAGGCAGGCTAGTGCGTCGCTCTACAGCCAGGCCATCCCAGCCGAGCGGAACACTTGAGGGAGCGATAAGAACAGAGTGACCCAGCAACGCATTTATCGCCGAACTTTGTGCGCGGGGATTATCCATCGAGGCCACTCGAATCGTAGAAGGTAAACAACGCCATTCATCATTCAACAGCTTGACGATTCCTCTTTAGACGCTCTCGCATCGCCAGACGCCAACCAAGCTGCCAAGACCAAATTTGATGCGCATGGAACCAAGCCGGTCTCCCTGACTGCGGCTTGATGGTATTGCCCGATCGCTGTGGACCCTCCAAAAGCGTCCCGTCGAACGCCACAAAATGCGCATTGTCTATGAACGACGCGCCAAATTCCCGACCATTGCCTGCGCTCCATGAGTTTGCAAGTTGGTCCAGAAGTTCCTGAAGCTGAGTCGTCGTGGGTAAAGCCATCCGCGATAATCTCTCCTTTTCGCACTGGATATCTGAGCTTGACCTCAGGTCACTCGCATTACGAATTTTCGTCGAGGAGTAAAGGCACCTCAGACCTGCCCAAGTCCACCGTCCACGTTCGAAGTTTGAACATGGGGTATGGCAACGATTCGCGACTTGGCCCTATCACCAGAACAGTGTGATTCTGAACGGATTATCGACTCGATTCTCTCGGGGGAGCGGGTTATAAATAAAAAGTTCGGCCACCGACGCAAAACCCTAAGTTATTGAAAGCCAATGCTGCTTGAAGTTGCACTTCGGGTAGATGGTTGGCCAGCTCCGGCAAATGGCCATTTTCTCCAGAATCGTTGCCATATCCCAGAATGAGACTGTCCCGAGCCCAAGGATCTGCATACAGATACGACAGGCAAGGTCTTCAAACTCTGGATCCTCAAGCTCATAGAGCCTGAAATGACTCTTCAAATTCCCGTCACCCGCGTGCAATTCAACGTTTCCGATCTTATCGTATGCGAATGAAGAGCTCCCTCGAAAAGCCGCTGCTGGCAACGGCGGCCTCCTGTCTGGACGGGTCATCACGGCCCTTGAGTTGGAGCGGAGCTATGCGCCGACGCGGGAGGAAATGGCGTGGATCCGGGACAAGGTGCGCACCCCGGCCACCGATTGTGTTTAGCTCTGCCCTACGCCGAAAACCCTATGGGGAATTTTTGCACTTATCTCGGCTGGGGGCCTACAAGGAAAAAGAGAAGAAGGATTCCGGATCCCGTTGGCAGTCTCAACAGCGCAGGGGCAGGGCAGCGAGCTTGGCGTGTATTTGAGCAAATAGCTGGGCATAGGGATACGCACTGCTCAGCGCAACCCATACCTTCCGTACGGTGATGCGGACCAGAGCCCCGATCTTGAACAGCTTCAAGCGAATGGTGGTGCACTGGGCGTGGGCCAACTCTGTGCCCTGCAATCCCAGCCGCCGCATCATCTGCATCAGCACATAGGCCATGGAAGAGAAGTACAGGCGCAGTTGATTGCTGCGCAGATAGGCGGTGCTGGTGCGGTCGGAGAACAACATCAGTTGCTCTTTGATGCGATTTTCCATGTCGCCTCGGGCGCAATAGTGTTCTTCATACAAGGGCTGTGCCGGCCAAGCTTGCGCAGGCAGCGAGGTAACGATGAAACGTGGGTTTTCTCCCTTCTCCAGATACTCCGCCTTCGCCACCACGCGCCGCGCCCGGCTCCAACTGTTCCGCGTCTGATAGGAAAACTCATGAAAGACCCGAGCCGCCGCGCCGCTTTGCCGGTAGAGCGCGGCCGCCTCTGCCATCTGCGGCTCGATCTCTTCCCTCAGGCGTGTGTTCTTGGCTAGCCCCAGCAGATAATCCACGTCTACGCCTTCGCACCAAGCCATCAGTTCCTCGCGGCAGAAGCCGGAGTCGCCGCGCACCAGGATGCGCACCGCCGGCCAGGCTGCGCGAAGCTGAGCCACGATGCGCTGTAACTCTGCCACGCTGCCCGCCGCCCCATCGATATTGGACGGCCGCAGGCGCGCGCACAACAGAAACTCGCCGCAAAAGATGTACAGCGGCAGATAGCAGTAATGCCCATAGTAGCCGTGAAAGAATCGCCCTTCCTGCTGGCCATGCAGCGGATCGTCGGTCGCATCCAGATCCAGGATGATTCGCTCCGGCGCCTCCCCATGCGCCTGAACAAATACATCCACTAACAGCTCATCTACCGCCTCGTGGTTGAGCACGATCTTCTGGTAGCGTGATTGAGCATTGGCCGTGGCGGGTGTCAGCTCCAGCCGGTTCAGCGTGCTCTTGCCGGCCAACAGCTCGCGCCCAGGTTCGCTCTTCTCCACCAGCACTCCCAGCAACGGGTCCTTCCGCAACTGCTCATGATCGTTCAGGTCTTCATACCCCAACGCCAGCCCATAGACCCGCTGCGCCACCAACTCTTCCACCCGGTGCTCAATCAAGTCCCGATCGCGATAATCGGTGAAGCAGCCTGCGAAGCGTCGCAATATCCCGATCCGCTTGTCCACCTCGCGCAACAGTAAACCACCCCCGTCACTGCTGATCGCTCCCCCTTGAAATTGCCCACGGATCGCTCGCTTCTTCAAACCCTGAAATCTTAACTCAATTTGGGTACACTCTGTACTCAAGGCTGTTGCTCCGTTCTTGCGCAAAACTTCTTTCTGACAAAAGAGTTATGCCAGAAGTAACAGCCTTTTTCCACTCCTTTGGTGAGATATTGCGGCTAGTGACTCGATGCCAAATCTGTTGATCAAAAGCTAGGTTCAGCAGCGCGCCAACCGCGAATACAAAGAGAATGGA
>DASYBJ010000661.1:0-7072 GCA_036500845.1 Acidobacteriaceae bacterium | reverse complement strand
GTTCTCTCCGTCCTGCCGGACGGCCAAAAAGAGACGGTTCAATTGGGGAACGAATAGGCTTGTGCGTGCACCTTTCACGGTTTCTAGCTGCGCAATCTTGCTATAGTGGTCGGCGTCCTGCTGCTGGTACACAGCAATCGCTCCCTCGCCGCCCGAGGCGTAAATCCGTTTGTGCTTTTGATCGTAAAAGACATCGTCGGAATCGCCCACGATGGGAAGTTTCGCTACGATGGCGCCCGATCGTGTGTCAAGCACCAGCAGCACAGCGGGTTTGCGGCAAACAACGAATAGCCGCCCGTCCGCCTCATCTAAAGCCATGGGAAAGTTCGAATGCGAGTCGTCGGTTGTCCAACTCGCCACAACGGCAGATTTGGTCCGATCAATCACAGCTACTTTTTGAGAGTTGGGCAGGTTTACGAACATCCGCGGGCCGTCTTTCTCGAGCTGGAACGACTCAGGATGGGCATCCACTTTTATATCCCCCACCTTATTGGCTTCGGAATCAAAGATGGCAATGCCGCCGCTGCCGTATCCCACAAATATCCGCTTTGTGGCCGCATCTCTGCGGATATTATCGGCGTCGTTACCGAGTTCGATCGAGCGTAGCGGCTGAAATGTGAGTGCATCGAAGATTCGAACACTTCCATCACCCGCGTTTGCGATCCAGAGACGTTTCCTTTCGGGCTGGTAGATCACGCCTTGCGGCGCAGCCAGGCCATTGATTGTTCGTACTACTTTGCCCCCCTTAATGTCGATGACTTCGACTGTGTTATTGCCAAGTGCTGCAACAAAGAGGCGCTGGCTGTCCGCATCGAAAGCAAGGTGGTCTATTCGTCCCTTTACATCAGGCAAGGGAATGGTTGTTTCCAGGCGCACCGGCGAAGGGGATTGCGCATGGGCGAGCGCACCTCCAACGAGCAGCATAGCGATCGCAAATGCGCATCGGACTTTTCCGGTCGAAATCATGAATTTCCTTTCTAGCTCCTCTACGATCGATGGAAGAATCGCTGCGGTTGGCCGGTCACTGAATTAGAGCCAGGATAGCAGCTACGGCATTGGGGTCCGGCAGTTTAAAAAGAAAGCTGCTTTCGAACCTGGGCTGCTAGGGTTCTTCCGAATCCGGCGACTTCCGTCCACTGACTCTCGGACAGTAGCCGACTCTGTTCGTTCTTTTCTCGAATGCCAAAGTCGTTGAGGCAGGAGATAGGTCAAACCGGCAAAACCCTCCTTAATGCCAGAGATCCCAGGGGAGTTTTCGCCCACGGCCCCGGCTAGTGACTTGTCGCAATGACAGCGATAGTGACTGGAATCGTAGAGAGACACTGTGAGTCCGGAGAATCTCAGGTCTCAGACTCGAGACCTGGGGCACCCAGCGCAATCGCCGATGTATAAAGCCTACTTCAGGTTTCCCTCAACGCTTTCGACCACCAAAAGCTGCGGACGATGGCGTGGCACTGCGCATCATAGAAAACACAACCGGGACAAAGAACAGCGTTGATGCGGTAGCAAATAGCAAGCCGCCGATAACGGCTCGCCCTAACGGCGCGTTCTGCTCGCCGCCTTCGCCCAGACCAAGAGCCATCGGCACCATGCCGATCATCATGGCCATGGCCGTCATGATGACGGGGCGCAGGCGCGTGGCGCCCGCCTCGATCGCGGCACGAAACGCATCCTTGTTTTCCGCAAAGTGTTCATTGGCGAAGGTGATCACGAGAACGCTATTTGAGGTCGCAACGCCGATGCTCATGATGGTGCCCATGAGCGCAGGAACGCTCAACGTGGTGTGGGTTAGGAAGAGGGTCCAGCAGATGCCCGCTAGAGCTGCAGGAAGGGCAGTAATGATGATGAAGGCTTCGCTCCACGACTGGAAGTTCATGACGAGGAGCAAATAGACCAGTGCAATCGCAAATGCGAGGCCAGCGACCAGGCCAAGGTAAGACGTCTTCATCGTCTGAACCTGTCCGCGGATTACCAGAGTGCTTCCGCGTGGCAACTGTTTAGTGGCTGCATCGGTAATCCTGTGCACATCTGCAGCAACGCCGCCTAAGTCGCGGCCCTGTGCGCTTGAGTAAATGTCAATCACTGGCGTGACATCGTAGTGGCTCACCACGGCCGGTTCATCTCCATGTGCTATGCCCGCTAGATTCTCAAGCAGCTTCGGCGTGGTTGCGGTGGGCGAGTTGACAGGAATACTCCGGAGCGAATCAAGTGTAGAGATTCGGTACTGCGGGATTTGCACCGCGATGTTGTAAGAAACGCGATTCCTGGGATTGAGCCAGAAGTTTGGCATCGTCTGGAAACTGGAGCTAAGCGCAATCAACATGTTGTTCGCAACGTCACGTTCCGTGAGTCCGATCTGATTGACGCGCATGCGGTCGACGTTGAACTGGAGGCGGGGCTGGTCCTCGGCTTGCTGAATGTGAGTATCCACAGCTCCGGGAACAGATCGTATCTGCTCCGCGATCCGCAAGGCCAGGGCAAAGTTCTTCTTTACGTCTTCTCCGACGATTTGAATGTCTATCGGCGCGGGAATGCCGAAGTTGAGAGTCTGCGCAACGATGTCCGCGGGTTCGAAGAAGAACTGAGTTCCCGGAAAGTGCTTCGGCAGCTCCTCTCTGAGCTTCGCCACATAGTCAGCTGTAGGATGATGCTTGGTTTGTAGAGACGCCAGGATCTCCGCGTCTGCGCTGCCAATGGTTCCGCTATTGCTGTAGGAAAGATTGATGCCGCTCGCCGGCAGCCCGATGTTGTCGAGAATTCCAGCTATTTCCGAGGCTGGGATCTGTGTCCGTATATAGCGTTCAACCTCATCTGCCAGGCGTGCGGTCTGCTCGATGCGCATCCCTGTCTTGGCCCGGACGTGCAACTGGAACTGCCCAGCATCCACCGAAGGGAAAAAGTCGCGGCCAAGAAATGGGATGAGCAAAAGGCTAAGTAAGCAAAAGACAAGAAACAGACTCAGGAAGACTTTCCGTTGCTCTAAACATTGTGACAGCACAGACTCGTAGCGGCGCTGCATGAACTCGAAGCCGCTTTCAAATGCGGCATGCGTACGCCCGAACCAACCCAGCGGCTTGCCCTCCGCCATCTGACGGCGCTGCTCCAGCTCCTTCGGCAGGAGAAACATGACTAACGTTGGAATGATCGTGCGTGAAAAGAAATAAGACGCGAAGAGAGCCAAGACTACGGCCTCAGCGAGCGGGACAAAGAGATACCTCGCCACCCCCGAGAGAAAGAACATCGGCACAAAGACGATGCTGATGCAGACGGTCGAAACAAACGCTGGTACGGCAATTTCATTCGCAGCATCAAGGATTGCGTCGCGAAGTTCCTTGCCCATGGCGACGTTCCGTTGCATATTCTCGATTTCGACGGTGGCATCATCGACCAGCACGCCCACGGCGAGGGCGAGACCCCCCAGGGTCATGATGTTCATCGTCTCGCCCAATCCGCTTAAGATCAGCAGCGAAGTAAGGATGGAAAGAGGGATCGAGATGAGGATGATGAGGGTACTTCTCCAGCTCCCGAGAAAGAAGAGAATCATCAAGGAGGTCAGCGCGGCGGCAATGATTCCCTCTCGCAACACTCCGTTCAGAGATGCGCGAACGAAGACGGACTGATCAGAAAGCGGCCGCATGACGAGCTCTGGCGGGAGCGTGGCGGCGATCCGGGGAAGAGCTGCACGAATGGCGGAGACGATGCCGAGAGTTGAATTCCCGCCAGTTTTCAGGATCGTGAGCAGAACGCCGCGTTGACCATCTTGTCGTACGATGTTCTGCTGGACCGCAAACCCGTCGCGGACGTGCGCGACATCTTTGACGAAAATAGTTCCGCCGTTCACGGTCTTCACCGGCAGGTTATTCAATTCATCCACGGTAGGTGGTGACCCATTGAGCTCGACGTTATATTCGGTCTCGCCTATCTTTGCAGTGCCTGACGGAAGGATGACGCTCTGCGCGTTCACCGCATTGACCACATCCAGCGGGGAGAGCCCTTTGGCCTCTAGCTGCGGCGAATCGATGTCCACCATGATCTGACGAACCTTGCCTCCGTACGGAAGAGGCACGGCAACGCCATCAATCGTTGAAAGTTTGGGTCGTATAAAGCTTGTGCCAAAATCGTTGAGCGCTTGCTCGGACAGACCACGACCGCTCAGACCGATCTGGATCACGGGAACGGTCGATGCGCTGTAACGAATGACAAGGGGCGGCGTGATGCCGGGCGGCAGCTGCCTCAGGTTAGCATCAGCCTCCGCCTCGACTTCTGCAATGGCGCTGTCTACGTTGGCTCTGGGTTGCATGTAGATCTTGACGACAGAGACGCCGTTGTACGACTGCGATTCGATATGTTCTACATTGCGAACAGTAGTCGTGATTCCCCGCTCGAAGACCGACGTGATTCGTGCCTCCATTTCGGAGGGAACAAGCCCCGTGAACGTCCAGATGACGCTTACAACCGGTATGTTGATCTCAGGAAAAATGTCGACGGGCGTCCGGAGCAAGACGACCGGACCTACCAGGAACAGCATCAAGGCGACAACTACAAACGTATAGGGACGATTGAGCGCAAGCCGGACGATCCACATCGATTCTTCCCCTGTCACGTCCCATGGTGCGCGTGCGTGTCTTACTTCGCGAAGTCATGGATGTCTTACCTCGCAAGCTTTCGCGGAATCGCAAAGCGTCCGTTAAGGACAAGCCGTCAGACACCGATCCTTTCTCCTACGAGAATCACTCCGGTTCTTGGTCCTTATGGAAGAGCTTCAAAGACGAGGATGGCCGCCGCCTGGTTGCGGATCGATTGGGAAGCAACAAATAGGCGGTGCAACTCGGGCACCAAGAGCGACGTTCCCGACCCGGGCCTGGTCACAATCTTCGAGAGCAATTCGTAGTGATCTGGGTCTTGCTGCTGGTAGACATAGAGCAATCCCTTAGAAGCCTCTGGTGTGCCATACCACCGCCCTCCCGTCATGTAGATGCGGTGATACTGCGCGTCATATTGCACGCCGTCCATCGTTTCCGGTCCTGGCAGAGTTTGTATTTCTTTGCCTGAGACGCTGTCATAGACAGTCATCTGTGCCGGAACCCGGCTGCCAACGAACAGTCGGTGGTGAACCCGGTCCAGGGCCAAGTCCGCGGCGCCATCGCCTTTGGTAGGCCAGGTTTTCGTCAATTCGCGTTTCCGGGTGTCGAATTGGTAGATCAGATCGGCCCGCGAGTCACAGGCCAGCAGACGGCCATCGTCCATCGCCATCTGGGCGAGGTGACCAGGACGCGGGGTTGGCGCAATCATATCGGCGACGAGTTGCTCGTATCCCGAACCGGGCTTCGCCTGCATGATGCCTACGCGCCCGTATTGGTCGAAACTCGCATTCTGGCCACCGTAGCCGAAGTAGATGAGGTTTGTCGCAGGATCAAGGAGAAGGCGGTTGGGATCGGGCTCGATCTTGAAATCCTCGATCAAATTGAACGTTTCACCCTGAAAGACCCTCACATGACCATCGAGGCTGGAAACGTACAGCTTGTCGAATGCGCCGCCCAGAAAAAGGGCGTCCTGAGTGTCTTTGAAACCTCCGAGGCTCTTCTCTACCTTGCCCGTCTTGAGGTCGATGACTTCTAATGTATTGTTCGCGACGGCGGCCACAAACAGGCGATTGCCGTCTAGGTCGATTCCCATGTGGTCGAGCCGTCCCTTGACCTCTGGCAGAGGAATCGTTTGCACAAGACGCAAACCCTGTTTTTCTTGCGCATGAGCTTGGTTCGTAAGGGGAAAACCTATCCCGATGCTGCATAAAGCGATCAGTATCGTCGTGCTCGTTCGCTTGATCGATGTGGAGCTTCGCCGCTGCTTGGACTTCTCGTCGTACCTGTTCAAAATCTAGACTCCTGGCGACTAGTGGCCTGTTTACCGCTGCCGAACCTGCCCGTGGCACGCTCATAGAAGCAAGCCTAGCAACTCCCCTAGAGGCTTCCTATTATCTTTTTGTATAGGGTGCCGTCACTTGATCTGAACGCTCGGACACCCGTGGCTTATGATGGAGATGACCTGAGGGACTGCTCAAAATCCCCACCGTGCCACCTCTGTTTTTTATAAGACTGCTCCGAGGCCTCCGTTCCTGAAGTTCTTCTGAAGCTTTCCTTACTTGGAATTCAGGAATTTGTCAGATGTTCTTCAGTTAAGTATTGGCCATTCCCGCGATATAAGGGAATGAAGGCCCCAGTTGCTGCAGCCAACATCTTCACAAAGGTGGTAGATCCCGGCGGGACTCTATCACTTTGATCGTCGTCAGTTCACATTGGCTCAGATCAGAGCAAGCGGTTTGTCTACAGCTTCTTCGAATGGTCGGCGGCGGAGCCGTGGCAGAGTTCGGACGGAGCGTGTGTTTGCAGCCTCCTGCCTGCAGATTTAAAAGCGACAAACCAATGACAAACGTTTGACAAATGCTTTACAGCTTCCCCGTATATTCATAACATTATCATGTTATGAATGTTACAGACAAGGCAAAGGACCCCTGGCTGGTTTTGCTGTTTAGCCTGCCGTCCGAGCGAGCCAGTGAAAGGGTCGGTGTCTGGAGGAAATTGCAGCGATATGGCGCGCTTCCGTTGCCCAGCTCCGGTTATGTGCTGCCGGCAGGAGCGCAAAACCAGGAAAACTTCGAATGGCTCGCGGCATCGATTCGAGGATCAAAGGGAAAGGCATCTGTGCTTCAGGTTCAATCGATGGACGATCTGCCCCCCGAAGTTCTGCAAGAGCAGTTTCGTGAAGCGCGCGCTGCCGACTATCAGGCACTCATCAAGGAGGTGCGGAAACTCAAGCCGGCCGCAAAGGGTTCCTCCCCACAGGTCTCCCGATACAGACGCAGGTTTGAAGAAATCGCTTCCCTCGATTTTTTTGACAGTCCCTTGCGCGCAAAAGCAGAGGAAGCGCTGGCTAGAGCTGAACGTCCGCTATCGGTTCCCCAACCAGAGAGCAAACGAAGGCTGTCGAAAACGGACTATCAAAATCGTATCTGGATCACACGCCCGCGGCCCGGAATCGATCGGGTGTCATCTGCATGGCTCATTGCTCGCTT
>DASYBJ010000660.1:0-2891 GCA_036500845.1 Acidobacteriaceae bacterium | reverse complement strand
GGGAACCACACCCGAGTAGAAGCGACGATGGCTTGAGCAGGCCTCAATTCAGGCTGGTCTATCGCCCCGCTCAAAAATGGTGCTCGGTTTCCCAATCGAGAACCCGGAGGAGCAGGTATTCAACAGTGTTGTCTTCCCCAGTGCTCTTAACAACACACTCACTACGCAGTACAACACCGGCAGCAGTGGGCCGAATGTCCCGAACTTGACTCCGGACTTCGTGCTTAAGGATCGTTCGACAACAAGCTTGCTGGTGATCGAGGCATTCACTTCGACGCGGGCACGGTGATGCGTACCTTTCGTAGTTCGAAGGGGAACAGCGCGACGGCCAAGGACTATGCTTTCGGTTGGGGCGTGGGCGCCAACTTTAATGTAGAGGTCACAAAGGGCGTTCGCTGGGTCTTGGACGGCTTTGCCAGCGATGGGGCTGGCCGCTATATCGGCGGTTTGGTTCCCGATGTAATCGTCAGGGCCAACGGCAGCATTTCGCCAATCCACTCCTACTCGTGGGTCAGCGGCTTCGAGATTGCTCCGAATAAGGCTACCGGACTGTACTTCTACTCGAGCGGGCTGTACGCCCAGAAGAACGCTACCTTAAGCAGCGATGGCACCTGCTGTGTGGGATTTGGTTATCCCGGGGCGAACACCGCCGCTGATCGGTTGATTGAGGAGGTCACGGGCGGCTATTCGCGAGTGATCTGGAAGTACGAGAACCTTGGATCGGTGCAATGGGGCCTGCAATACGGCCATGTTTAGGTCTATCCGTGGGTGACTGGCAGTGGACCAAATCGGCCCATGCCAACATCGTATTCAGTCAATTGCGCTATAACTTGCCGTAGGCAAAATTGCGGAGGGAAAGATGAATGGAACTTCTAATAAGTCTGTAGATAACCGGATTGTGAATCGGCGTAGTTTTCTCACCGCGACCCTCGGCACCTGCGCCATCACTCCCCTTACTCCCCTAACCATGCAGCTCGCGACAAGCCTGGCTGGCTCGCTAACCAAAGAACAACGCGACAGCATGACCCCATCCCAGGTAATTGACGAGTTGAAGAAAGGCAATGACCGGTTCCGAACGGGGAAGATGGCTGCCCGCAATTATCTAGCGGAGAAACGATCTAGTGCAGGAGGACAGTATCCAGCGGCAGTGGTGCTTGGATGCCTCGACTCGCGAGTGCCAGCGGAGATCATTTTTGACACCGGCATCGGTGACACGTTCATCGGCCGGGTCGCAGGCAACGTTGTAAACGACGACATGCTGGGCAGCATGGAGTTTGCCTGCGCCGCATCCGGAGCCAAGGCGGTTCTGGTTTTAGGACACACGGCATGCGGGGCGGTGAAAGGCGCGATCGACGATGTAGTGCTGGGCAATCTCACGGGACTGCTGGCCCGAATCAAACCGGCAATCCGAGCGACGAAGTTTGATGGCGAGAAGTCGAGCAAGAATGCGAGTTATGTCGATGCAGTTGCGCGTACAAATGTTGTGATGGGGCTTGCGGAGGTTCGACGCCGCAGTCCTATCTTGGAGGAGTTAGAGAAGAAAGGAAGTATCCACATCACCGGTGCAATGTATCATCTCACGACCGGCGTGGTGGAATTTGTCGGCTAACCGCACGTTTTTTTTGGGGGTGCCGATTCCGGTGGCGTTGGCGCCGGATTTCGTTCCGGATGAGAGGGCAACGGCAGCGAGCCCGCAGGGGACCACACGCCTGCAGAATTGGTGATGCCCGGTAACAGCATTCCTGGCATGCTGGGAGTTCTGCTAGTTGTCCGGCTCCGGTTCAAAGCGCAAGCTCTAGGAGAAATTGATGCCCTCATGCGTGGGTGTTCCCGAAAGAGAGTAAACCGAGCGTAATGGCCTCCGACCTTCTTGAGCATCCCATTATTTCCGCCAACGAGGCGATGCAGCGTCTTGTCGAGGGTAATAACAGATTTCTTCAGGGCAGCGCGCGTTTTTCGACCGTCCGCAAGGAGACCCTGGCCGAACTGGCAAAAGGACAAGAGCCGTATGCGACCATTCTAGGCTGCAGCGATTCGCGCGTTCCCCCCGAATTAATTTTCGATGCTGACTTTGGCGAGCTGTTCATCATTCGCGTTGCCGGCAACGTGATTTCGCCCGAGGTCATGGGGAGCATGCAGTATGCGGGCGCCCACCTGCGCACTCCGCTGTTCGTGGTTTTAGGTCATGAGGGGTGCGGCGCCGTAAAAGCGGCGATGGAGAGCAAACTATCCGGCATCGAGCACCTGTCACGGATTCAAATCCTGGTGGACAACATTCTTCCTGGTCTGCCCGAACTCGATCCGGAGACAGCACCACAAGAGCGTCTTGCGCAAGCCATCGAAGCTAACGTCAGATGGTCGATACATCAATTGCTGGAAACCCCCGAGGGAAGCAGGGCAAAGGATATGGGCGCGAAGCTGGTAGGAGCGGTGTACGAGATCGCGTCTGGCCGCGTGAGATTGCTGCAATGATCCTCCACCGTTGGAAGACGCTGGGATCTGCGAAGGACAAAGAGGATCAATGATGAACTTAAGCAACAGAGTGGCTTTAGTTACAGGCGGTGCACAGGGGTTGGGAAAATCGATTGCCCTCGCTCTGGCGAAGCAGGGTGCTGATGTCGTCATTTGTGACTATCTCGCGTCAGACGGGCATTACCTTGTGGGGCAGGCCATTAGCCCAAATGGGGGGATGGTGATCTAAGTGCCGCTCTTAACAGAACGCGGCACCGTCACTTGGAAGAAGATCTTGAGCCTCAGAACGCTCTTGATCCTCTTTCTCCTGATTGTCTACCTTGCTGTGCTTGTTCGCAGTCTGAGTGAGGCCCAACGGCGTTCCCTACAGCTTAGAGACGATACTGATTCAGCCGACCACATCCTCATCTCCGTGCTGG
>DASYBJ010000659.1:0-3719 GCA_036500845.1 Acidobacteriaceae bacterium | reverse complement strand
CTGAAGCGCCCTTTTTGTATTTAAATCGTGGACGAAGTTCGTCTGGCGGTTTGTCCTCAATTCAAGTGCACCAGTCCACGATTTAGCGCACATCACTGTTGCATTTAAAACGAGGAAAATTATTGAGAACACGCACGGGCCAGTCCACGATTTAAGGGCAGCGCGACAGCCGTGCCACAGTGGCGAGTGATTCGAACAATGAGTGAAAAATCATGATAGGCGCATCCTCAAGGTTTCGGAGGCCGTTCCACAGCTACTCGCCTCTGCAACTCTAGGCCGTTGAGGCCAGGCATAGACATATCCAGAACTAGGCAACTTGGTGCAAGCGCGGGCGGGCGATCGAGAAACTCCAAAGCCGACTGGAGGAGCAAACGCGGCATTCGGCTTGCGAGAACGCGTGGTTTGATGACGTTTTATGCGGATTCAATCCTCTCGCACGGACTCCGCAGTCTGTTGTCAAAGCTCGGTGGCCGGTCCGCCGTGCGGCCACCGTTGTGTCACGTTCTTGGTGCGCGTGAAGAAGCGGATGCTGTCCTCGCCATATTGGTTCAGGTCGCCGAAAGCTGAGTTCTTCCAGCCGCCATGGCTGTAGTAGCCGACCGGCGTTGGCAGGGGAAAATTGACGCCCACCATGCCCACCTCGACCTCGGCAACGAAACGCTGGGCCGCATCTCCGCTGCGCGTGAAGACGGTCACCGCGTTGCCCTGGTGATGGAGGTTCGGGTAGCTCAGCGCCTCCTCGAAGGTCTCCGCCCGAACAATCTGCAGCGTCGGGCCGAAGATCTCGTCCTGGTAGCTCTTCATGGACCACGTGACGTGATCGATCAGGGATGGCCACAGGAAGAATCCCTCCTCATGGCCCGCCAGGCTCCGGCCTCGTCCGTCGATGACCAGCTCGGCGCCCTCGTCGACAGCAAGCTGGATATAGCCTTCGATCTTCCTCTTGTTTTCGGGGGTGACGACCGGACCCATTTGCGCGTTGGGGTCAGTGGAGACGCCAATCCGCAGCTTTGGGATCTCCTCGAGCAGGCGCTCGCGCACGGCCTCGGCCGTCTCCTTGCCAACGGGCACAATCACCGGCATGGCCATGCACCGCTCGCCGGCGGAGCCAAAGGCCCCGGCGAGGATATCCGCGACAGCCGAGTCAAGATCAGCGTCGGGCAGGATGACGCCGTGGTTCTTCGCTCCGCCCAGGCATAGCACGCGCTTGCCGTTGCCCGCGCCGCGTGCGTAAACAAGCTTGGCCACCTCCGTCGAGCCGATGGTGTTGAAAACGTAATCGACAAGTGGTCTGTTGGGAAACCCGCCGAGACCCAAGGGGACGGTCTCTCGCCTTGATTGAAGACTGCGGAGAATTACACTGCATGGCGATTTGGCGACAAGCGCTATACCTTGTTTACGAGATACATCAGACGAAGGTATCGGTCGATACCTTCGTCTAATTGTTGCAATTCTGTTCCTCTGGCTTAATCAATACATCAGCCTCGCGACCAAGGTCACGTGAGCCGCTGGGAGCAATGCTCGTTGGAGCCGAGCCCAGGATCCTCCGATTTCCAGCCCTCGGAACCGGAAGACTGGTCAATGCCACGGGAAACGAGATTAGTGATCTTGAGACTTCATCCTCGCTGGAGCTTTGACAACAGACTGCGGACTCCGTACGAGAGAGTTGGATCCGCATAAACATGACGCGTTGTCGGAAACCGAATCCCGGACTTACAACGCGATTTAGGAGAATGCAAATGAGCTTGATCGACCACGCGATTGCGGTAAACCCCAAGACGGCAGCGCACCATGATCCATCACTGGCTAACAAGCCAGCTCCGAAAATCGCAATCCTCACTTGTATGGACCCCCGCATGAACGAACTGCTCGAATGGCTAGACATCAAACCCGCGGATGCGGATGTGATTCGGAACGTCGGAACGGCAGCAACGGAAGATGTTGTGCGGTCTCTCATGTTTTCAATTCACGTTCTGGGCGTGCGAGAGATCATGATCACCGGGCACGCTGGCTGCGGAATGGAACTGTTTTCAGAAGAAGAGTTCGAGAACCACCTTCACGCACAATGCGGTGTTTGGGCAGTAGCTCCCGACAAATTTCACTTCTATTCCGACGTGAATCGGGCGACACAAAAGCAGGTACTAAAACTCAGGTCGCACCCGTGGATTCCTTCGAAGGTAGTAATTCGTGGATTTGTCTTTGATTTGTCAACAGGCGAATTGAGGGAAGTAACGCCGAAGGACGACATCGCTGCGGTTGCGTGATCGCCATTGCCAAGGATCGTCAACCAAACAAAGGAGTGTGTCGTCTTCAATGCATGAAGTCAACCCGAACAATTCGACAGCTATTTCGGCGTGGCGAAGATGCTGCGGCCGGAGCTCGTGAAAATCGATAACTTCTCGCGAATACCCGTTAAACCAGTCTGACGCGCCCCGGGATGGCTCTTCTGGTGGAATGATCAGCTACGCACCCGAGCGGCTCGATCGGCCTGCCGGAGGGAAGGTTTGATTTGTCGCTCGACATCGGAAACACCAATCGAGTTAGACCTTAGTCCAATGGTTTCCACGATACCCGGCGTGATAGCAGGAGTCACCCTTCCCAGCAAAACTCCATCCCGGCTCCTGGGAAGGGGCTGTCATCACTTGCCAACTTCGTTGAAGGAGTGCACATGCGTTCTGACATCGTTCCGGGGAACACTTTCCCCGACTATCAGCTGCCCGATCACACGGGCACTCTGCGGAAGCTCAGCGAACTTCAGGGAAATGACCCGCTGATCCTGACGCTCTCCCGCGGCCATTACTGTCCGAAGGAACACCAGCAACATCTGGAACTGGCCTCCTTCTACCCAAAATCGCTGTGGGCTACACTCAGATCGCTACCATCTCCACCGACGACCATCACACACTACAGGAGTTCCGTGCGTCCGTCGGTGCCCAGTGGGCGTTTCTGTCCGATCCTGAACGAATGGTGCAAAAGGACCTCGACATCCTGGAGTACACCGATCCCGAGCACAATCCGATGATTCCGCACACGCTGGTCCTCAAGCCTGGCCTTGTCATTCACCGCATCTACAACGGCTACTGGTTCTGGGGCCGCCCCTCAACCGCCGATCTCTGGCACGACCTGCGCAGCGTCACATGCTGGATTCGGCCTGACTGGGATTTGAGCGCCCCGGGACTCCGCGATGCATGGAACGCAGACGACCGATCGCCATTTCACGGGTGGAACAAGGGAGCGAAGACGCCCCCGGTTGGATCGAAGGAAAGGAGCTGATCCGTAAAGCGGTCCATGCGGTATCTCGTCAGTGACCAGAAGGGCGTATCGTTACTAATCTCGGCTGATAGAGTGATGATGCACTCGGAGGGCACTGTGCTGAGATGGCTACTGCTGGTCTTCTTCTGGCTCAGATGGGACCTACAACGTCCGATGGTGGGAGGCAGACGGCGACCTTGCGCCGCGTTGAGGGCTTGGAGGCTGCCGAAAGAGGCAAGCTTCCCCAAGACCAGGACGACCTTGTGCTGCGCGAAAGGATTCAGGCTTCTGTCAGTGCGTAGGACCAAGCTGCCTTGGCGGCGAGTGTCTAATCTCTGATCAGAAGCGGGATGCTCGGTCGAATACCCCTCGCCGATCAGAGCCGGCCTTTGAGTCCCTGCATCTCCATCTCGCGGCCGTGAATCGCAGGGCGCACGTAGCAGGTCGACGCTCAAGCCGCGCGAGGA
>DASYBJ010000658.1:0-10824 GCA_036500845.1 Acidobacteriaceae bacterium | reverse complement strand
ATCCTCTGTCGAAGGGCTGCGGAGCTCTACCGGTGCACCCGCCGGATCGGTCATATCTTGTCCCGAAAGCACGTCGAAGAGCAGAGTGAGATCTGCGACGGTCCGCGCCATCGGTCCTATCGCTCCCAATGTGGAGAACGGACCCACGCAGGGAGGCAGATGCCCTTCCCCAGGGATGCGTCCGGGCGTCGGTTTCAGAGAGCATATGCCGGTGGAGTGCGCGGGGGTACGCACGGAACCGCCGCTATCACTGCCGAACCCGATCGCGGAGAGTCCGGCGGCGATCGCGGCTGATTCACCGCCGCTCGACCCGCCAGCTGTATGGTCAAGGTTCCAAGGATTTCTGGTCTTGCCGTAGAGCAGATTATCGGTTTCATACGCCATCAGGAGTTCGGGGCAGTTTGTTGTTCCTAGAATGGTCGCGCCTTCCCGGCGCAACCGCCCCACGATCTCTGCATCCGTTTCGGGGATGTCTCCACGATTGAGAGTGCTCCCAATCTCGCATTTATAGCCAGCTACGGCGATTGCGGACTTGATGGTTGAGGGCAAGCCGGCCAACCGTCCGCTGGCCCCGCGCCTCCCCTGCTCCCGCACACGCTCCGCGTCGAAATCGATCAACGCGTTCAACTGTGGATTCAACCGCTCGATTTGACGAATGTGTTCCTCCGCCAGTTCAAGAGACGAGATCTTCTTTCGGCGCAGCAAAGCCAACTGCTCGGTCGCGGATAGCAGAACTACACTCATGGCTGGCCTGTGATTGGTTGCGAGGCGGTGGTTTGATAATCGAATTGATATCGCTGGATGCGGTCTCCAGCCTCAAAACGATCGTTCCAGTCCAACTGATACTTGGTTGTTGAGGGATTCTCCGGGTAGTGCTCATCAGGCGGATAGGGATACGTGCTCATTGCATGGAAGGGCATTGCGGAGACCGTGAAGGGGAGTGCCTCGTAGAAATCCATGTCCTTCACGAAACCGTTGGCATAGAAGAAGTAGTCGCGCTTCCAGTGTTGCGGCAGCGGTGGCAGCGGCGAAGCCTTGAATTCTGCGTCAATCTCCTCGCCGCTTCCGAAGATCACGTAGTTGTCGTCCGGCTTTTCGAGCAGGGGCGTAACGTTGCCGAAACGCGTGTAGTTCCCGCGCTGCCATGCAAACGGACCCGTCGCGCTGATTTTCTTGTAGTCGTAGGTCAGGTCTCCCGGCGTCTCCTGCTCGATCTGTTTTGGATATCCGCGGAACGCCAGGTGCGCCATCCCGAGCGGAAGCTCTGTCTGCCGCACTTCTGCCGAGCGATCGCGGCCATTGTCAACCAGCACCTGATCCCAGTAGATCTGCAGATTGGTCGTGAGCCGGATGCGACGTGCACCTGCAGGCAACTTGTGAGTCAGGTCGACAATGATTGTCCGCGGCAGCCCCGCCGGAAATCCCATGTCATCGATAATTCGTTTCCATGAACCATCCGGCAGCTGCGCCTCAAGGTAGGGTGCTATCGGTTCGAGTCCGGCCTGCCAAGCTGCGTACATTGAACTCGCGCTGAAGTACTCGATATAACCGTGCATTAGCAATCGCAGCGGATTCTGCACCGTCCACTCGCCGAGATCCAGAGTGAGCGCGTGCCGATTGGCATACCCGGCGAAGCTCAAGTTTGTGAAGTCGCGTACATACCTGTGGTCTTGCCTACGCAACAGGTCCAGAACGTCACGTCCTTGATCGTCCCATGCACCCGTTGGCGGACGCGCAGCAGAAGCAACTACTGGTACTCCCGATGCAAACGGTGGTTCACTCAGAAACCTCTCATCGGGATAGACCTCGGTGCCTTCGGGGTGATCTACCGCGAGCAGTCTCACGTGATCAACGAAATTGATTTCCTCCATTGGCTCACCGAAGCGGAGGCTCAAGTAGCCGTTCCGTGCCTTCAGGTTGGCTCCGTCGACCTTGATCCACTCATCCGGATCGCCCTGGTTCTTCGCGGTCGGTGAAACCCAGTGGCCAACCACGGCGGCGCCAATGACGTCTGAAATAAAACGATATTGACTGCCGTCCCAGGCAAAGAGGACCGGGCAGGAACTGCCGCGGCGATCTAACTCCTTGATAGCCGCAACATTTGTAACGGGAACATCGATTTCGTCTTGTGGTACGCCACTGGGCCACAGCAGGCGTACTACATCGACATGCGTGCTTTGGCCGATTCCGGCGAGAATCTCCGCGGCACCTTGGCTCAAATAGCCTGAGCCGCCTGTAATCTCGAACTTCTGCTTATGGCCGTCTACCATGACCTCGACTTTGGTCCCGATCGCGGACTTGTTATCGGCAAGCCCGGTCAGATCAAGCCGTAGGGAATGGTTGCTGCTGCCACCAACGTTGCGCAGAACTACGGGCGGTCCATTCAGCTGGGTTACGATCAGGTCTGCCGCTCCGTCGCCGTCGATGTCCGCCGCCACTACCGACCGCGCATCTGTCAGCTGGAGCTTGTCCAATCCCAGCGCGCTGCTGACGTCCTCAAATCCTTCAGGGCCGCGATTCCGAAAGACGCGGACTCGCGTTCCACGATCTGTATCCACTACAGCGGCAAGATCGATCCAGCCGTCGTTGTCGATGTCGATGCTAGTGACACCCCACGCGCGTGTGGCATTTTGAAGCGGCAGCGCCACACGCTCAAAGCGCCCGCCGTCTACATTGCGCCACAGACTGAGGCCGGGGGCGCCGTCGTGGGTCACCGCAAAGTCCATCCAATCGTCTTTATTGAAATCGAACGCGGAGACTCCAACCGTTGCCGGAATGCTCTTGTCGTCGTAAAGCGGGGATGGCTTGAACTGCCCCTCGCGCGGATTTGCGAAGAAAGTTGGCGCGCCCGTGGATCCGGTCACGACCAAATCCACTGCGCGGTCGTTGTTCACATCCGAAAGGACCGCGCTAACCGTCTTGCCTTCGCCAGCAAGGCCGGCAGGCGCGGTCCATTCTGTAAACGTGTTGTTCCCGTTGTTGCGCCAGAGGACGCTGGGTCCCGAGACCTTCTTCGTGTCGTGAGGCAAGGCTGCTGTGCGACCGGCACTCGGAGACCCGGTGACGAATAAATCCAGATCTCCGTCGTGATCGAAATCGACAAAAGTCAGTCCGGCGGGCCGATTCAAAGGCTGCAGGCCTACCTGTGAAGTGACATCGGCAAATTTGCCATTGCCCAAGTTGTGGAAGAGTACCACGCGGTCGCTGAGAGCCACAGCTAAGTCCGGCAGCCCATCGTTGTCGTAGTCTCCCACCGCGCAGGCGATCGCGCTTCCAGTGGCGATCAACCCAGTCTGACTGATTTCTTCAAAGGTTCCGTTGCCGGCGTTCTTGTATGAATGAATCGCGTTCTTCCCAAGCTCTGGCGCCGAGTCCAGCACTACCAGGTCCTCGTGTCCTTTGCCCGCGATATCGAGAACGCAGGCGCCCCCACCCAGAGCACCTTCTTGGGCAGGACCTTTCGCTACCTGGCTCCCTGCGACATGCTGCGGAACGAATGTCACCGGAATCATCTTGTCCACCGGCTGTTCAGGCAACGTTATGTCCTGCGCGATTGCGTAGCGTCCTTGATCCCCATAAGTCGTCGCGAGCGGCGTTGCGGCTTTGGTTCTGGTCAGTTCCGCGAAATGTCTGAGCTGTTCCTGGGCTTCGGCCGTCTTGCCTAGATGTTGAAGCGTTCGTGCTAAACCAAAGATGGCAGACGCGTGTACCGGGTTGATGCGCAGTGCGGCCTCGAATTCGGCCTGAGCCTTGTCGAATTGCTGAACTTCAAAATAGGACGATCCGAGAAAATAATGGGCATCCGCGCTCGCGGGGTCGATGGCATTGGCGCGCGCAAAATCTTCGATGGCCAGCTGGGGTTTTCCTGAGTTGCGATGTACCAGGCCAAGGCTGTACCAAATCCCTGGATTCCTTGGGTCCAGCTTAGCTGCTTCGTTCAGGGCCGCCTCTGCCTCAGGCAGCTTCTGCATATAGAGCAATGCAATCCCCTCATTCAGCACCGGTACGGCGACTGAAGGGTCAGCAGCGTGCGCCTGTTCAAATTTGCCGAGTGCCTTTTCTGTAAGCTGCTGGTTCATCAAAGCCACGCCGAGATTGTTCAGTTTGGCAGAAGCAACATGGCCTGACTCGATCTCCGCTCCTATAAAACGGGCTGGCGGAATGACCAGAGCAAAAAGGAGGAACAGGAACAAGAGGCGCTTAGGTACTGAAGCAACCGTGCGGTTTCTGGGCATAGCGGTTTTCCGGCAAATACCCTCTTCTAAGTCATTTCCGGCCCAGAGAGAAGGGTTGGAGCAGCCCAATTATAGAGCAGGCGGAAAGCGGTGCTGCGAGCTGGCTAGGATCCATACCCATTCGGTTAAAAGAGCCGGCGCAAATGTTTACGGCTTGCGAGCTTCGCAAAAATGGCTTAAACCCAGCTTTGAATCAGGCCGAGCTCTGGATGAAGCAACGTGCAGTAATCACGATTTCAAATGGAGACGATCCTTGTCTCTCACTCGGCCCGTGCCCCTGCAAGGACATATGGAACCCATCTAGTCCGAGAGAAGCGAACGACCGATACCTTGCGGTCGTCAAATGCCTCACCCACAGGAAAAACAGCCCGCTTTGCTGGAAGGTATGATAGCCCAATTCTTGCACGGTTCTGATTGGCGCATCGGTCCGCCTCTTCCGCAGGAATCTCTCAGCGTCTCAGATCCACCGAAAGATTTGCCTCAGCGGTCGTTACTATTGTGGTCCGTGGGGAAATGACGAGTCGCCTGCGAGCAATGAGAAGGGGACAAGTAACTCCGGTAGGAGCAACGAGTTTCATAGACTACGCTTTTCGATCGCGTCCGGACAATCATCAGGCGGGCAACGGAATCAAACTTTGGGTGGACTCTTCTCTTGACAGAGTTTGGTCGAGTTCGATACTTTGCCGGCTCGAAGCGGATTCTGCAGTTTCAGCCCTTCGGCTCAGATTGTTGTTGACAGCCTAAGCTAGCTTTCGATAGCGTTATCGACCCAGCTCTACGCAAGACGGTAACCGCGACAGAGCGCCTGAGAGCGCTACAAGACGGTTCAGATAAAACCAATAAGCATTGTCCGTTTGCCTGGAGGGAAATATGAGACGCAACAGCCCATTGAGGCAGCATCCCGCTTTTCAGTTGTCCAAAGCCGCTTTCCACAAGCAGAGAGATTCCCAGAAGCTTCTGAAGACGCCATTCAACAACCGCCCCGCATTGAGGTCGGGGTTTGTCCTGCAGCTTGCATTGCTAGCACTACTTGCAGTAGCGCTCTCGAACACCAGGCTGTACGCCCAAACTGGATCGATTACGGGTACGATTGTCGATCCGGCTGGCGCAGCAATCGCCGGGGCTCAGGTCCAGGTTACCGACCAGGGGACAGGCAACGTGGTTCGCGAGGCGACATCGGATAGCAACGGCACATTTCGAGCCTTGAACCTCGCGCCGGCGACATACAACCTCAAGGTCACCGTGAGTGGGATGAAAGAGTTGGACCGGAACGGCTTGGTGCTGGATCAAGAGCAGACCCTCGGGGTGGGCCAGCTGCAAATGAGTCTTGGGCAGGAAACGCAAACCGTAACTATCTCGGCACAAACGCCGTTGATCGAGACGGCGAACTCCAACAACTCGGCTGTTATCTCACAGAGGCAGGTTACCGAGCAGCCCCTGAACGGGCGAGACTTTGAGTCGCTGATGACGACATTGCCCGGAGTAGTTACCAACAGCACATCGCAATTCCGGCTGGTCTTTAACCAGACCAACGACTTCTATGTGAACGGAATGCGCGGAACCTCAAACAATTTCTTCCTCGATGGCGTGATCAACACCGATGTAGGAGCGAACGACGGTGAATACACCAACCTCAGCATTGACGCGGTGGGCGAGTTCAAGACGCTGACGGGGAACTTCAACGCAGAGTACGGCCGCAGCCCCGGGGTGATGATTCTGGTGAATACAAAGAGTGGCGGCGACCGCTTCCATGGAACGGCGTGGGAGTTCGATCGCAACACTGATTTCGATGCCAACGACTGGTTCAGCAACCATCAAGGCAAACCAAGATCCGTCCTGCGGTTCAACCAGTTCGGCGGCAATATCGGCGGCTATATCCCGATCCCAAAAGTCTCGCCCAGGAGCAACAAGAAGGCCTTTTTCTTCTTCAACTACGAAGGGACGCGCGCCAGCACGCCCAGCGGGAACACCTTCTACACGATGCCCAATCCAGCAATGTTGGGCATTGGCACGCCGAACGGCCAAGCTGACTTCACAACCCTATATCGACCCGGCAATATGTGCGATTTCAACGGTACCTCGACTTGCACTCCGATTCACGACACGAACGGTAACCTTGTGAGAAATGGTCAGGTATTCGTTCCCGGAACGATCAAGTACAACTCGGTCGGCGAAGTGCAGACCGGCAAGGTCTTTGCTAACAATATCGTTCCCGCTTCGCAGTTCAGCAGCCAATATGCTGCGATGATCAAGAACATCACCCCAGGCTACCGTGGGAACTTCAATTGGCCTTACACCCCGAATGGATACAACGACTCGCTCCAGGTCGCATTCCAAGATACTTACGTGTTTTACAAGAACCAGTACGTAGCCCGAGTCGATTACAACTTCGGTCCTAAGGCAAACGCGTTTTTCCGTTATGTGGATGATCGTCAACAAGAGAGCAAAGGCTTCGGAATTTTCTCGGGCCCCAGCTTTCCGGTTTTTCCGCAATATCGCAAAAAGCCGGGAAAGAGTTACGCGTGGAGTCTGGTGAACATCATCTCGCCCACGCTCACCAACGAAGCAACGGTCGGTTGGCTGCACCTCACTCAGGTTGTTGACATCGTGCAGGGAACACCAAAGTCGGCCTACGATAAGTCGACGATCGGCTACAGTTTCAGCGACATCTATCCCTCCACCAACACTCATAATCTTGCGCCGAACCTCAACAGTGGAGACAGCTACGTCAATACAAGTATGTTTCCCTCCGGGTGGACTTCTACCGGGAACACCGTTGTTGCCACGGATGACGTGACCAAAATTTTGGGGAACCACGTAATTAAATTCGGCCTTTTTGGCGATCTGAACGAAAATGGCCAAGAGGGAAGTTGGCAAGAGGCTCCAGCGCTCAATTTCGGCGCTAGCAACCAAAACGCCAATAACAGCAACTCCGGGATCGCGAATATGGTCTTGGGGAACTACACCACTGTTGCCCAGACGGATCTCTACGCATTCGGTCACTTCCATTTCTTCCAATACGAGGCATACGCTGAGGACACGTGGAAGGCCACCCCGAGGCTCACTCTCGATTACGGACTTCGTTGGGAGTTCGTAGGGCCAACCTATACGGTTGCTCCATATCACCAGTATTATTTCGAGCCTAACTTTTACAATCCGGCAAATGCTGTCTCTATCAATACTGCGCCGAACGTCCCCGGCCAGACGCCAACACAAGGCAGCATCATCCCTGGCTCCGGCAATCCCTACAACGGCATGATCCAAGAGGGAACCAATGGGTTGCCGAAGGGAGGCCTCAACTATCGCTGGAATAACTTCGGCCCTCGCATAGGATTTGCCTACGACTTGTTCGGAGACGGAAAGACGGCCGTTCGCGGTGGATTCGGTATCTTCTATGAGCGCTATCAGCAAAACGTCTTC
Organism: Acidobacteriaceae bacterium; assembly: GCA_036500845.1. GTDB lineage: Bacteria > Acidobacteriota > Terriglobia > Terriglobales > Acidobacteriaceae > PALSA-350. The sequence continues at coordinate 3,169 of DASYBJ010000658.1, read as the reverse complement.
AACTTTGGAGGCATCAGTAACCCTCCTCTCGTCTATACACCAACCATTTACGGCGGGAACATCGGAAGCCTTTCCGCATCGCTAGTGAGCGGCGCGCCGCTTCGTCCGGCATCGGGGGTCTTATCGTCGGATAGAGCGGGTCAGATCCCGACCACCTACGGTTACAACATCGGCGTACAACGTGAATTGCCCTATCAAATGGCCCTGGACATCAGCTATATCGGGAATGGAAGCCGGCATCTTATGTACAACCAACAACTGGAACAGTTGCCTTTAGGATTGACGACGAATACGCCAATCCTGTCGACGGTGAATAACGTCGTGCAGGCAATCCTTCCTTACAAAGGCTACAGCACGATTCAATACAACAGGTTCGGCGCCAGCAGCAATTACAACGCCCTGCAGGTCAAGTTGAGTCGTAGATTCAGCAATACGTTCACGATGAATGCGGACTACACTTTCGCGAAGGTAATTGACTTGGACGACGTCGATAGCGATCAGAACGCTATCCCTGACTACACTCAGCTCCATGCATTTTACGCGCCTGCGGGTTTCGACCGCCGCAATGCATTCAACTTTCAATACGTGTACAACTTCCCCAATTTCAAGGGACAGAACAGGTTCGTACAACTAGCTGCTGGCGGTTGGGAGTTTTCAGGTATTACACAGTTCTGGAGCGGAAGCCCCTGCCTTGGAAGTGCCAATCCGACCAACGATTCGTGCGATCTGAGGTCGAGCGGCAACTTGGGGAATGGCGGCTTTGGCCACATCCGTCCAGACTATATTGGCGGCGGACCGACCTTGACGAGCCACAGCCACAACGTGCCTGCTGGCCAGAACCCCACGTGGTTTAACCCCGGCGTTTTTGCTCAGCCCGCAAACGGCAGTTTTGGCAACTACCACCGCAACACCATGTACGGTCCCGGTATCGACAACTGGAACATGTCGCTCTTGAAGAACTTCAACTTTAGCGAAAACATGCGCGTCCAACTGAGGTTTGAGTTCTTCAACATCTTCAACCATACACAATGGGGAACCATCAATAACAGCTTGTCTGCGCCAAGTGCCGGGACGCCTTTCTCCGGTGCGAACGCTGGCAACTCCGGACAGATTGTGAGCGCACGCGATCCCCGTCAAATGCAACTTGGCGGGAAGTTCTACTTCTAGCTCAAGCTTGTTCTCCGAATGCCGGGTTCATCTTCGGATGAACCCGGCATTTTTGTCTCAGACCGCATCGCGAATGTGATCTAAACTCACCTCATACGCTTCTCTCATGAAACTCGTCATAGCCGCTCTAGCAATCGTGCTCCTCCTTCCAACAGATCCCGGGCACTGCGTGGGGACGAATACCACCAAGCAGATCTTCGATTCTGCAATGCAAGCTTTGAATTCGGGAGACTATCCGGCCGCAGAGTCAGGATTTCGCAAAATACTAGAGCTTGATCCGCGCAATGTCAGCGCGTTCGCCAACCTCGGGGTTTTGTATTCTCGAACGCATCGTTACGGCAAGGCGATCGACGCATATCAGCGGGCGCTCCGCATCAATCCTCAGCTGCGCGAGATTCAACTCGATCTAGGGCTGGCTTATCTCAAACAGGAAGACTATAGCCACGCATCGCCATATTTCCGGCAATTGCATTATCGCGATCCATCGGATCATCAAGCGAGCATGCTTCTCGCAACATGTCTTACTTTTAGCGGGCACCCTCAAGAGGGTCTCAGTTTGTTGAAGCCGTTGGCAGAAACTGAGCAGCCTGATCCCGCAGCGCTCTATCTTCTTGGCGTTGCCTATTCACGAGCAGGACAAGCGCAACAGGCACAAGACGTCTTCACGAAGTTGTTTTCGAATGCCGCCACACCCGCGCAATCGAACTTTCTGCTCGGGAAGGCCTACTACGACTCGGCTCGCTTTCGCGAAGCCGAGCAGGCCTTCCAGGCGGTACTGCAGGCGGACCCCACTTTTCCTGGTGTTCACCGCGAGCTGGGCAAGGTCTACATAAGTCTCCAGCAGAATGGGGAGGCAGAAAGGGAGTTGCGTCAGGCGATCCAAGCCGACCCGCAGGATGAGAGCGCCTACTACTTTCTCGGCGCGTTTTTAGTTCAGTCGGATCATTACCGGGAAGGACTGTCCTATCTGGAGAAGGCGCAGACGATGGCGTCGGACTCCTGGGCGACGTACTTCTACATGGGGAAAGCTGAGCTTCAGTTACACGATACTGAAGCGGCGGTGCGCCTGCTCCGGCAAGCCGCGGAGATGAACCCCGATGATTCAGGCGTGTTTTATCTTCTCGCGAGGGCACTCAGATCTGAGGGGCACACACAGGAAGCGGATGCCGCGATGCATCGCGTCATGGAACTGCATTCGACAGCCCTCGACGCGGAACGCCACGCTCTGAAGGATGCTGGTATCGTCGGAACACGCTGAGTCCTTCCGTCACTCCATCCGACAGTCTCGGGCAAGCTAGGCCGCTTGCGATGGAAGGTTTGAGCTGCGATGATCGGCTGGAACTTTGCGTTCGAGGGTCCTCAAATCATGCGGAAATGCTTTTTGTTCCTCGCTGTCCTCGCCGGTCTTCCTGCGATATTGTTTGCACAGAAGCCTGCCTGGCAGCCCGCTCCTGGTCATCTCACGGTGGCTCTTTGGCCGAATGGCGCGCCCGGTGCCATTCCGAATCCCGGCTCTGAGATTGATACTACGACTGCCAAGGACAACCTGATCGCGGGCAAGCCGCTGATCCGGCTCGGTAACGTCTCAACGCCGACTCTCACTCTTTACACGCCGAAAGGCACGAACACTGGCGCTGCCATTGTCGTCTTTCCCGGAGGCGGTTACCGCATCTTGGCGATCGACCTTGAAGGTACTGAAGTTTGTGATTGGCTCAATTCAGTGGGCGTCACTTGCGCTTTGCTCAAATATCGGGTGCCCGATTCTGGACCTTACCCCAAATCTTCCGCAGCTCTGCAAGATGCGCAGCGTGCGATCGGGATTGTACGTGCGCACGCAAAGGAGTGGCACATCGACCCGAGCCGGATCGGCGTTTTAGGCTTCTCAGCGGGAGCTCACCTTGCCGCTGCTCTCAGCACGCACTTCGACCAGCGTCTTTACGATCCGATCGACGCGGCCGATCAGCTAAGCTGCCGCCCGGACTTCGCCGTAATCATCTATCCC
>DASYBJ010000657.1:0-4018 GCA_036500845.1 Acidobacteriaceae bacterium | reverse complement strand
AGTTCAGCTCGCTGCCCGAACACTGTTCGGCACAGACTCTGCAACGGTGTCTAGGATCTCCTGGCGAAGCTGAGGATCGGAGGTAGCACGCGCAAGGGTCATGCCACCCACCATTGCCGCAAGAGCGACCACCGCCTGCTTCCTTCGCAGTGCCTTCGTCTTCCCTGGAGCAATTCCACTGAGAAAGTCGAGAAACTTCCGTTGTCCAAGGGTCACCGTTTCTTTGACGGCCGAGGGCTGGCGCGAGAGTTCGCTACCGAGAGTCGCCAGCAGACATCCTCTGTCCGGAAGGTCGTGGTGGCGTAATGACAGATAGGAATTAACAACAGTTTCCAGCCGGTCTCCCTGAGCCGCATCGATAACTTTCTGCCATTTGGCGACCCCTTCAGTCATCGCCCGCAGCGCTGCCAGTGCTACCAACTCTTCCTTGGAAGAAAAGTGACGATAGAACCCGCCGTGCGTAAGACCGACCTCTTTCATGATGTCGGCGACGCTGACGCCGTCGAAGCCACACTCCCGGAACCGTCTCGCCGCAGCCGTGATGATCTGCTCCCTGTGTTCCGCCATTGTCTCTTTGCTTACCTTCATCGCCTCTCGCCTCCCTCACCTTTAATCCTTAGATGATTTCCATCATCGAAATGAATCTTAATGATTATATATATCATCTTACCGGATAACTGAGCTTTTGCTCCTTTCGAAGGGAAGGAGTCCTAAGGAGTGCCCGCATGGCGAAGCAAATCATCGTTCGTACGATCCTGGCGGCAATGCTACCGGTAGCGTTCTCGCTCGCCGCTGCCGCGCAAACGCCTGACATCGCCGGGGGTGGAGCATCACCCGCATTCGGTTCGATTGCAACGCCTCGGCCGATCAATCCCGCGACAGACACGACCAACCCCAGCGCCCGCGCGACTCAGACTCTGAATCCTTATCTGGGGAGCACGCCCGAGGGCAAAGTCGTGGACGGCGAGATCAGGATCAGCCTCGAAGACGCCATCGTCCGCGGACTCCGCTTCAATCTGGGCCTGATTGACAGTCAACAGGCGGATGCGAGCGTACGCGCAGAGCGCGAACATGCTTTATCCCAGCTTCTTCCGCAGATATCCGCTCGCGCACAGCAGAGCTACGAGCAGTTGAGCTTCAAGTCGATCAATATCAAGCTGCCTCCGCAGGCGGGATTTCAGTTGCCGCCAACCTCCGGGAATTTTGCATACGGAGAAGGCGACATCCTGGCCCATTCCGCGGTCGTCAATCTGGAACTCTTGAATCGGTACAAAGAGCAAAAGGCCCTGGAATCGGCATCGTTGCTGAGCGCGAAGGATGCGCGCGATATCGTCGTCTACGCTGTAGGTACAGCCTACTTTCAGGTTCTTTCGAGTGAAGCTCGTCTGGCGACTGCCCAAGCGGCACTCGCTTCGGCGCAGGAGCTGAATAACCAGGTCCTCAATCAATACAACTCCGAAGTGTCGCCCGAGATCGATACGTTGCGGGCGCGCGTCGAGCTGCGGACAGCAGAGCAGCGTGTTGTCGATGCAACGAACGATGTTGAGAAGGATAAGCTGACGCTCGACCGGGTTACCGGGATTCCGCTGGCACAGAAGTGGAGTCCGAGCCGTGAATATGGCTACACGCCATTGCCCAATCGGGGTGATGAAACGCAAAAGGCAGATGAGACGCGAGCCGACGTGGCGAGCGCGAAACAGGAGGTGCTGGCCGCGCAGCTAGCCGTGAAGGCGGCACGCGACGAGCGTCTCCCAGAAATCTCTTTCGACGGCAGTTACGGCGGAGGAGGAACAAATCCAGCGAACTACAACCAGGTCTTCGCGGTCCAGGGCACGGTTTCGGTTCCGCTTTTTACAAGCGGCCGCATTCGTTCGGACGAGCATGCTGCAGAGGCGTCCCTCGTACAGCGGCGCGCCGCATACAGAGATATCCAGGGACGTGCTGACTATGACGTGCGCGTTGCCCTGCTGGACGCGCGATCTTCTGACTCCGCGGTCAAGGTCTCCGCCGAAAACAGAACACTCGCCGAGCGAGCTCTCACACAATCGAAGGACCGTTTCAGCAATGGTGTCACAAATTATCTCGAGGTCCTCGACGCGGAAGAAGCGGTAGTTGCTGCCAACGAAAACTACATCGCGAGTCTGTTCTCGTACAACGTAGCCAAGATCTCTCTCGCGCGGGCAATGGGTTCGGCAGAGATGCGAGTGCCGGCACTTTTCGGCGCTCAGTAAGCGTTCGTCATCAGGACTTATTGAATCTCAAGGAGGCTGATATGAGTACAGCAACGACGGTGGACGAGGCTCCGAATACAGTCCCTTCCGAAGGCAAACAGGATGTGCCAGTGAAAGCGAAGATTTCAAGGAAGCATCTGCTCTTTGTGGTCCTCGCAGTTCTTCTCGTGGCGGGACTGTGCTATTGGCTCTACTCCCGGCACTACGAGAGTACAGACGACGCGCAGGTCGACGGACACTTTGCTCAGCTCAGCACGCGCATCACCGGGACGGTGACCTACGTCAACCCCTTGGTCGAGAACGACCGATACGTGACTGCGGGAACGCTGCTTCTCGAACTCGATCCGCGGGACTATGAGGCGGCTCTTGAGCACGCGAAGGCGACACTGGAGACAAAAGAAGCTGCGGCGAATTCGGCAAAGCTGCAGGTCCCGATCACTCAAGCCTCGGCCTTCAGCCAATTGCATCTGGCAGAGGCAGCGCGAGAGCAGGCGGTCGAAAGCGTTGCCGCCGCACAGGCCGACCTGACGGCGGCGCTGGCCCGCGTCCAGCAGGACGAAGCCGTTGCCGGAAGGGCGGAGCGCGACCGGGTACGCTATGCAGCTCTGGTCGATAAGCGCGAGATCTCTCGGTCATTCTATGACGCGCGAGAGACAGAAGCCGCCGCGACAGCTCAGACACTCGCGTCCGATAGCGCCGGGGTAAAAGCAGCGCAACAGAGAATTGCGGAGGCGAAGAGCCTCGTTGCTGAACGTGCGGCGCAGGTAGCCAGTGCCCGAACGGCGCCGCAGCAGTACTCCGACGCGGTCGCGCACCAGTCTTCAGCTCAGGGAGAACTGGATCAGGCGCGAGCCGACGTCCACACTGCCGAGCTTAATCTGAGTTACACCAAAATCTATGCGCCAGTGAGCGGCGTGGTTGGCCATAAGACGGTTGAACTGGGCCACCGTATCCAGCCCGGCCAGTCGCTTCTGACTGTGGTGCCGCTCGACGACATCTGGATTACAGCGAACTTCAAGGAAACTCAGTTGCGGCACATGTACCCGGGGGAGCCTGTCACGATCCACGTGGATACCTTCGGCCGCGACTACAAGGGAACTGTCGAGGACATGGCCGGCGCCTCGGGGCCGCTCTTCAGTCTGTTTCCGCCGGAGAACGCGAGCGGTAACTACGTAAAGATCGTGCAGCGCTTTCCCATACGCATCCGCATCGCCAACGGCGAGGATCCGAATCATGATCTGCGTCCAGGCATGTCCGTCGAAGCTAGGGTCAAAGTTCTTCGCTAACGCGGTGACCACCGCGACAACGAAGAACGAACAAGCGCAATGACCGACGACGTTGAGAGGAAAACTCATGGCTGAGCAAGCGGCATCTCTCCAAACGCCGGGGAACACGCAAGGTGATCCTCCGGCAATCAACCCCTGGTTCATTGCCGCTACGGTGACGATCGCAGCGTTCATGGAACTGCTCGACACCTCGATTGCCAACGTCGCGCTGCCTTATATCGGCGGTGGACTCGGTCGCAGCTACGACGAGGTAACCTGGATCCTAACCACATATCTCGTCGCAAACGCAGTCGTCTTACCGATGACCGCTTGGTTAAGCCGTCTGTTCGGACGCAAGACGTATTACCTTCTTTGCGTAGTGCTGTTCACTATTTCATCGCTCTTCTGTGGTCTTGCTCCGTCTCTTGGGTTCATGTTGGTGTGGCGCATTGTGCAGGGAGTCGGCGGAGGCGGATTGGCTCCGGTCGCGCAGGCAATCCTTGTCGATACCTTCCCGCCGGC
>DASYBJ010000656.1:0-60642 GCA_036500845.1 Acidobacteriaceae bacterium | reverse complement strand
GCTCACACCATTCCTTTTTGTTAGACAAAGAAAAGGCGGGACCGAAGTCCCGCCGGGGGTGAGGAGGCCAGCTCAAAAGGTCAACCGAGCGCCCACCTGAATCAGGCGGGGACTGGCGGCGGACGTGATATGGCCGTTAATCGTAGAGGCCAGGTTCGCTGTTGGCGCGTTGAGACTTACCAGGTTGAAGGCATTGGTGGCCTCTCCGCGTATCTGCAACGTGAATCGTTCGATGCTGATATCGCGAAAGATCCCCAAATCAATATCCCGATAACCCGGTGCACGAAGATAGTCGCGCGGGGCGTTGCCATCCGCGCCGTAAGGGCCGATGCCGAGGCCAGGGCCGTTGGATGTGAACGCGGCGGGATTGAACCACTCGGCGGCAGCAGCAGTGCGGCTTCTGTGTGGATCCAGGAATGCCTTCTGCCCAGGAACCAGGTTCGGCCGGTTGTTGTTGGCGCTGTCAAAGTTCTTGTTGGAACCAGTGACGATGTTGACCGGCGCGCCGCTGTAGAGGGTGACGATGGACGATACTGTCCAGTGATTCGCGAGCTGGCTCATCAAGGAGTTCGAGCCCTTGTAGTAATTGATATTCCAAATGCCGGAGACGCTAGCTGTATGGCGCCGATCATTGTCCGTCGGGCCTCTTTCTTCCCACAGATTGGCAAAATCCTGGGCGGTGGCCAGCCCGACAGCCGATTCATTTGAGCTTTGGAACGAATGGCTCAGGACATAGAAGCCGTTGAGCATGAGGTTGCGCGTGAGTGGCCGGTGAGCCGAGATCTGAAGGGAATGATACGAGGCAGTCTGGTTCGATATAAGAAAGATGTTCTGGCCCAGAACGCCTGGATCGTAGGGGCGCCGGGCATTGATACTGGCCTGCGATGTGCTGGCTCCCGGTGCATACGGAGCGTAATTGTCGTCGATCATGATGGGGAGATCATGCGATAGCGTTCCGACATAGGCAACTGTGGCGCTGACCTGGCCTGGCAACTGACGCTGAACGGAAGTATTGATCTGATAGACCAGGGGCCATTGAGTGTTTTTCGAAATTGTCTCGACACTAGCCGCGGGAAGAAAACGCGGATGCGCAGGAGTATACGTGTAGGGGAAGGGGTCCCCGTTGGGGAAAGAGGCTGGATTCCCGTAGACGTTGGTGAACGAAGTGATGGAGTTGAAGGTCTGGCGGATGGCGAAGGGCTGCGCGTTTGCCGGCTGGTTCCATTCATTGCCGCTTACACTGCCGTAGAAAACCCCCGCGGCTGCGCGAATGGCCGTTTTCCCATCACCCTTGGGATCGAATGCGAAGCCGACCCGCGGCGAGATATGGTGCCACCGCAGGTCGACTATGCCGCGGGGTACGCCCTTGTCTCCTGGAAAGAGCATGCCCAGCGGGGCACTGGGAACCACAGTGGATTGAACGTTGGGGACGAAGGTAGCGGTAAGGTTCGAAGACTCGACCGGAGGAACGTCAATATCCCACCGCAATCCCAGATTCGCCGTTAGCCTGGGAGAGATCCGGTAATCGTCCTGCACGAACAACGCGGTATGCCAATCGCTCAAAAGCCCATGATAGGGAGTGTCCTGTTCCATGGTGTTGACCTGGCCGGTGACAAAATCGGCCAGCGCATTCCCCGTCGTCGTGGGAGCGGACGTTTGAAAGGTGAAGACCCCAAAGTTATACAGGTTTCCGACGATCATATTCTTGTCCAGCGCTAGCTCAGCGCCGAAGTTGATCGAGTGTTTGCCCTTGGTCATGCTGACCAGGTCACGCAACGAATAGAAATCCGTGGTGGTCACCGGGCCGGCGAGCGCTCCACCGACACTAAAATATCCCGATACAGTCATCTGAGGTAGCGCCTTTGGCCCCTGGATCGTAAAATTCGAGCCGAGGTCCCCAAGCGAAACCTGCGGCAGGTTGACGCGCCCTCCTGCCACTCTTGTGAAGTTGAACCAGCCCTGATTGATGGTTGTGGCGCTGAAGGTGTGAACGTCGCTGAGGTTCACGTCCTGCTGTTTGGAGAAGGACTGATTGATATTCCAGATGAGAGGATTGGTGGTCGACGTGGTTCCGTTGGCGTTTTGCGTGGTGTTGAGATAGAAGTAGGTCGCTGTCAGATGATCCTTGTCACCGAGAACCTGGTCGTATTTCCCTAAATACTCGTCCTGGTTTGTCGGGCCGGTGAAGAACCCTGTCCAGCCATTGTTCGCACTGTTGGGCAAGGGAATGTACTTGCTGATCACGTTCGCGGCCGTCGGGTCCAATAAGTTGGACGGAACACATCCCACCTTGGCAACCTGGCAGTTGGGAGAGCTATTGGTCCCCTTCACCTTGGTTTTGGTGCCGGGCAGGTTCGGAATCACCGCCGATTGGGTGAAGTCGCCCTGCCGTTCAAGTGCGGTCGGAAGCACCGCGCCGCTGAGAAACTGTCCGACAGTTTGCCGCAGTCCGGCATAGCTGAAGAAGAAAAAGGCCTTGTCGTGCTTCACCGGGCCGCCAACCGTTCCACCAAACTGGTTGCGGTGATAGGGCGGGTTCAGGTGCGAATTCCAAGGAGTCGCGTTCAAACCGGTGTTGCGCACGAATTCAAACAGGGAGCCGTGAAACTGATTGGTTCCAGAGCGCGTAACCGCCGTTACCACGGCGCTGGACAAGCGGCCATATTGGGCCGAGAAGTTGCTGGTTTCTACGCGAAACTCCTCGAGCGCGTCCGGATTGGGCAGCGGGTTTCCATAGTTCCGGATGCCGGTCATGTTGCTTCCGCCATCCAGGTAAAAGCTGACCATGGGAACGCCACCATCAATACCGCCATTGACCACGACCTGTGTGGAGGGCACGCCGACCTGAAAATTGGGGGAGCCACTAGGATTCGCATTGCTGGAATTGGTGGCGCCACTGGCGCTGTTGGATTGCACACCCGGCGTGAGGGAAAGTTCGGCATACGCGTTACGGTTAACCAGTGGTAACCCGATGATCTCGGCTGACTGCACTGTTCTTCCGAGTGTGGCTGTCGTGGTATCTACCAAAGCCGGAGCTGCGGTGACCGTGACGGTCTGGCTTGATGCTCCGATAGCGAGCGCTACATTCACTGTTTGCGTCTGATCGACGGCGAGGACAATATTCCGCTGCACAAACTTCTTAAAGCCGGACATCTCTACCTCAATGTCGTAATTCCCCACCGGAAGATATTCGATACGGTAGGCCCCGTCGTTGCCTGTTATAGCCGATCGGGAGTACCCGGTATCGGAGTTTGTTGCTTTTACGGCGGCTCCAGGGACGACGGCGCCTTGCTCGTCCTTGACGGTTCCCACGATAGTCCCGGTGATCTGCTGTCCGGATGCGATTAGAGTCCCGCCGAGAATGAGAATTAGCAGCGCGATCAATTGCGTGCGCGCACATAGAAACAATCTGCCTGCCAAGCTGCGTGTCTTCATACTGCCTCCAAAATTGATTTGCTGAATCATGTTTCCCGTCAGAATTCTTTCAAGAAGACGGACAAGGGTCTTGCTGGTCGTAACTCACAGGCGCCGATTGAGTGTACCCACAGTGAGCGCGGCAGCGACGCGCGCCTGGGTCTCTCCTGCAGTGGCATGATTGGAGTGCAGGCTGGTTACTGTAACTTCTGCATTGGGGACCGCCGCCCTGCTCGTGTCCGTTACGTTGCCAAAGAACGTTACTGCGGGCACTTGGCCCTGCAGGGTAAGGCTCAGGAACAAAATGCAGATGCCGACATTCGCCACCGCAAGCAGAACCTCCAAAATTTACTTCGCATTCCTCCCTCGAGTCGCGCGATCCGAATTCATCCGTCGCGCCTTCGCGTCTTTGCGCAATTAAGCTTTTTATTCCTCCGACCAAAAAAATGTCAAGGCTAAAAATTGATATTTCATATATTGAAATAAGCATTCCATGCGGAAGCTTCAAGATACTCTCCTGAGCACCACGTAAGACCTTTGTATTCAGTCCCTCTGTGAGATATGAGCCTCAGACCGGGAGTGCACACCCGGGATCCCAAGACACTCAGCGAGATTCTCTGTTGACAGTGATTTTTGTCGTCATGTATACCCATAGGCCGATCCCGTAATGTGAATTCACGTCTCACGATAGTGAACCATCGGGTTTCGAGGGAGATTTCGGCATGACTTTGCGTTATTGTTCGAGGCTGCCCTTGGTCTTACTTGCTCTGCTCTCGTGCGCGGCCTGGGGACAAGGATTCGGTACCATCAGTGGCACCGTCAGCGATCCATCCGGGGCAGCCATTGCTGGGGTCGACGTACAAGTGACTGAAACCGCCACCGGACAATCCCGGAGCGTGGCAGCCAGTCAGGATGGCTACTACGTCTTAAATTCTCTCCGGCCAGCGGTGTACCTCATGACGGTGGATCATCCAGGGTTTAAGCGGTTCACGCGGACCGGCATCGTTTTACTAGCAAACCAGAGCCTCACGGTCAATATCGAGATGATTTTGGGCTCTACAAGCGAAACGGTAAATGTGAATGCCGCCGCGACGCAGATTGATCTCACCACGGGAACGCTTCGGCAGGTTGTCGATTCTGCAAGAATGGCCGAGATACCGTTAAACGGACGCAATGCAGCGTCACTAACTACGCTGGTAGCGGGGGCCGTGCTCGCACCCTCGAATAACGCCGATCAGGGAAACGCGAAAACCTTTCCGGCGGCCGTGACCGTTTCGACAAACGGCGCACGCCAGAACCAGATGGGTTATTACCTGGACGGTGCTCCCAATATCGACATCATCAGTAATGTGAACCAGCCGTTTCCGTTCCCCGACGCGCTCCAGGAGTTCAGCGTACAGACCAGCAATTATAGCGCCGAGTACGGGCAAGATGCCGGCGGAGTCGTCTCAATCGTGACGAAGTCCGGGACCAATCAGTTCCACGGCAATGCATTTGGATTTTTGCGCAACGGCGCCTTCAATGCGAGAAACTATTTCGCCAGTAAGGTGGACCCGCTCAAGCGCAGCCAGTTTGGCGGCACATTTGGTGGTCCCATTATCAGGGACCGCACCTTCTTTTTCGGAGGCTATCAGGGCACGAGGATTCGCAGCAATCAGGGCGGGCAGAGTGCTTTTGTGCCGACGGATGCGAACCTTTCCGGTGATTTCTCCGCCATGCTCTCGGCGACCAACCCGAACAACCCGCTGGGGAAGGTGGTCGCTATTAAGGACCCGCAGAATGGAAAGCCATTCCCCAATAATCAGATCCCGGTTAATCGCTTTGATCCAGCTTCATTGGCGTTGCTGAAGTTTGTGCCCCGCGCGCAAGGCAATGGGATCGTCTTTTACGGAACACCTATCAGCCAGAATTTCGATGAGTACATCGCGCGAGGAGACCACAGTATTTCGACAAACGACAAGTTTGTAGGGCGGTATTACTATGACCGCTTTTTCAACGTTGCAGACTACGGCGGCAACCTGCTGGCCTATCGACAGGGTTCCACCATCAGTTCCCATAATGCAGTCCTTCAGGAGATGCATTTCTTTTCTCCAACCCTGCTCAACGATTTCCGTTTCGGATTCGCGCGCATTGTTTCTATTCGCCAGCCTCCGGCAGCTACTCCGTCCGTCGCAGACTTTGGGGTGCCCATCTGGCAACCTCCGATCAAAGCCATTCAGGGCATCTCTATCTCTGGTTATTTCTCGACAGGTGCAAACCCTACCGCCAAATTTCCGCGCACCAGTTTCTCCTACACAGATGATGTGCGTTGGACCCATGGCCGCCATAGTTTCAGCTTTGGCGGTCTGTATGAACGAGATCAACTGAATATGGTGAACGTGTTGGGCGAGCCCGGCACCTTTAGCTTCTCTGGCGATACAACCGGCTCGGCGCTCGCCGACTTCATGCTCGGCCAATTGCGCACCTTTGGGCAGGCCAACGGGCAACATGTGAAGAACCGGTACTGGGTATTGAACGGGTACATCCAGGACTCATTCCGCGCCACGAGCCGGCTAACGCTGACGTACGGCATTCGTTACGAACCTTCTCAGGTGTGGCATGACCTGTATCACCAGAACCAGGTCTTCTATCCCGCGAACTACGCGTCAGGGGCACGCTCCACGGTCTTCCCGAATGCTCCTGCAGGGCTTCTCTTCTCCGGCGACAAAAACGTCCCGGAATGGGGCACCACCGGCGATTACCGGAACGTCGCTCCGCGTCTAGGCTTTGCATATGACGTATTCGGAAACGGCAAGACCAGCCTCCGCGGGGGATTTGGCATCTTCTACGATTCGCGCGTTCCCGCGTTCTCCAATAACCGGATGCTCGGCGCGGCACCCTACAGTGCGACTGTCGCCCTAACGACACCAAAAGGACCGTTCAGCAACCCGTATCTGGGTGTAAAGAACCCTTTCCCGGCGACCTTCCCACCTTCTTCAAGTGCTTCGTTCGTTCTGCCCGTCCAGGTATTCAGCTGGGATCCGAATCACAAGCTGATTACACCGAGGAACTATAGTGTGAATCTCGCGATAGAGCAGGATTTGACCCACGGCTTTATGAGCCGCGTCGCATATGTTGGTTCTCGCGGCAATCACATGACCGTTACCATTGATCAGAATCCAGCGGTGTACATTCCGGGAAGCACGCTGACAACCAATCAGCGGCGGTCGTACCAAAATTTTTCGAACGTGTATCAGATCAGCCAGTCCGGGAATTCATGGTACCAGTCGGCGCAATTCAGCCTCTTGAAGCCGTTTACTCACGGGTTTACTGTCTCCGCAAACTACACGTGGTCAAAAAGCAATGACACGCTCCCGTTCGGCACTGATGCGGCTACTTTCGGAACCAACGGATATTACACACTTCCACTGACTGCTCCCGACTTTCGCCGGTACGATAGAGGCCGCTCCGACTATGACCACCGAAATGTGTTCGTGACTTCATACGTTTGGCAGGCGCCAGCGTTCGCAACCATGAACTCGTTCGTGCGCCAAGTCGTCGGCAGTTGGGAGTTTTCCGGAGTCGTAGGCGCGCAATCCGGCGGACCTCTCACCTTGTATGCGGGGCAGGACCGGTCGCAAACGGGTATTGGATCTGATCGTGCCCAGCAGATAGGTCACCAGGCCTACAGCAAAGGCACGTGCGGAACGTCCACGCCTTGCTTGCACTGGCTGAACGCCGCAGCGTTTACCCTTCCTGCAATCGGGCAGTTCGGAAACGTTGGAAAGGGAGAGTTCACCGGACCTGGATTCTTTACCTGGGATATGGGCGTGTTCAAGAATTTCCCCATCAAGGAGAACCTGACAATTCAGTTCCGGGGTGAGCTCTTCAATACACTCAATCATCCGAACTTTGCGACAGACAGTACGAACTCCGCAACAAAGAGTCCGGTCCAAACAGTAAGTTCGGCCGGATTCGGCAATATTCTGGCGGCAAATGACCCACGGATCATCCAGCTGGCACTCAAAATCATTTTTTGATGAGGATTCGATTGGTAGCGAGCGGCCGGATCCGTAATTGCGGTAGGACTGGTTTCTTCAACGCAAACAATTCGCCCAAAGAACAGACTTGGCAAGCACAAACCAAGGTACACATCGGTCAAGAAGGAGTGGGCGAGGCCCCAGGATGAGAAGAGCAGCGTTGATGTTCTTATTAAGCTTCGCGTCTTCCTTGGGCGCGCAGGTTACAGAAAAACAATTACGGCAGCAACCTCGCAGCGATTGGCTCCACTACAACGGCAGCTACGATAGCCGACGGCATAGCGAGCTGACTCAAATCAATCTTTCCAATATCGAGGAAGTCCAGGCCCAGTGGATCTATCACGTTCCCGGAGGGTCGAACCTTGAGAGTGTTCCGGTCGTGGCTGCGGGAGTAATGTACTTTACGCAGCCGAATGAGATCTTCGCGCTCGACGGCCGCAGTGGGCGAGTGATCTGGGAGTACCACCATGTCCTTGCCACGATGAAAGTGCGAGAAGGTCCCAACCGGGGCGCGGCTATCTTCGATAGCAAGGTTTACTTCACGACAACCGATGACTATCTCATTGCGCTCGACGCAGCAAGTGGGACTGTTCTATGGCAAAGTAAGATTGCGGAAACGAAAGACGGCTATGCATCACCCGCTGCACCTTTAATCGCTAAAGGAAAAGTTCTCGTCGGCGTCTCGCCCGGAGATCATGGCCTCAATGGCTTTTTGGATGCGTACGATGCGGAGACCGGAAAACGCGCTTGGCGTTGGTACCCCATTCCTCAACCGGGCCAGCCGGGGGCAGAAACGTGGGCCGGCGATTCCTGGAAGCATGCGGGTGGGGATACATGGCTGACGGGAAGCTACGATCCTGAGTTGAACCTGCTGTATTGGGGTATTGGGAATCCATCTCCTGATTTCAACGGAGATGTGCGTGCCGGCGATAACCTCTACACAGAGTGCATTGTTGCACTCGATCTCGATACAGGTAAGCTGAAATGGTATTTTCAGTTCACACCGCACGACACAATGGATTGGGACGGAGTAGAGATCCCAGTTCTGGTTGATGCGCCATACGACGGCCAGATGCGTAAGCTGCTGGTGCAGGCAGACCGCAACGGTTTCTATTACGTTCTAGATCGGGTTACCGGTCAGTTTCTGCATGGAAGCCGTTTTGCCCGTCAGATGAACTGGGCAACCGGTCTCACGCCTGAGGGCCGTCCGATCCGGATCCCTGGAATCGAGCCCAGCCTGAAGGGTACGAAGGTCTGCCCGTCATCGATCGGAGCAACGAACTGGATGTCTCCCACGTACAGTCCGCAGACAGGTCTCTTCTACTTTGTTGCCCTCGAGGGATGCGGACTGGCCACCAAGAACACCGAGACCTTCCGGCCAGGCGGGTTCCAATATCGAGCTGGAGGAGACGTGCTGCTCAAAGATGACACCTGGAGAGTGTATGTCAGGGCTCTCGAGCTAACGACTGGGAAGCAAGTGTGGGAGCAGGAGCGTGTAGGCTCGAGTGGTCTCGGAGGCGGACTGCTTTCGACGGCAGGCGGAGTCATCTTTTCCGGCGAGTTGGATGGAGAGTTCGTCGCCCTCGACGCGAAGAGCGGCAAGCCCGTCTGGCACTTCAATACAGGTCAATCCATCAACGCTCAGCCGATCACTTATGAGATCAACGGCCAGCAATATGTAGCTGTAGTGACCAACACCGACGTTATCAGCTTCGGACTTTCCGACAAGGTCGCCTCCCGATGAAGATCAAAACCCTTCGCATTGTGTCCTTTGTTTCTTTTTGCCTCACCGCGCACTTCGGCTTCGGCCAGGACCGCTACACAGTCTCGGACGAGGATGCGAGCACTCCCGGTTCGCCGCGAGTCGTAGTCTTGCGTGACACTACCGCCGGAGTAGAAGCAGCAGTGGCTCCCTCCGAGGGAGGAGAGCTGAGTAGTTATCGTGTGCAATTCAAAGGCCAGTGGGTCGAGTTGCTCTATCATGCGCGAGACTACTCCCCCGGTCCTGGATTCAAGGGAAAAGGACCCTTGTTATGGCCGGCCGTAGGTGCGCAGTATCCCGTCGGCACGATTCCCAAGACAAGCTGTGGCGATGGTACGTACACAGTAGGCGGAAAAGTCTACCCGATGCCGTGTCACGGTTTTGCGCGCACACTGCCATGGACGGAAATCAGCAGATCGGCCGACAAGCGCGGGGCGAGTGTAACAGTGGAGCTGCGAGACTCAGACCGCACGCGTCAATATTACCCATTTGCGTTTCGGGTCGACGCAACGTATCAAGTCACTGGCGGACACCTTACGATTGACTACACAGTGACATCGGACTCGTCTAACACCGAGCCGATGCCGTTCTCGATCGGAAATCATATCGCTTTCAAAACTCCGTTTCTCGACGGTACCGATCCCGCAAAGATGACGTTCGAGACACACAGCACTGTTCAGCTGCTACGGAACGCGCAGGGAGTGCTCAGTGGAGACGAGCAGCCACGTTCCTTCGGCACTCCGGAGCGTTTGGGCGACTTCGATGCCCATGTCGCACTACCACTCACCGGATATCGAAGCCAGCCATTCGCACAGCTGGTGGACCCGCAGGGGATGACTCTTCGCCTTACTCAACAGGCCAGTTCGGTCTTGCCCGAACCGCTCATCCGGTTCAACGCCTACGGTGGACCTAAGGCAGGATATTTCTGTCCAGAGCCTTGGTTCGGTGTGCAGAACTCATTGAATACCGGTAAGGGCTTGGTCAAACTTAACCCAGGCGGCTCGTGGAGATGGAGACTGGAGATCCAAGTACAAGGTCCACCACCGTCCGATCCCGTCGTAAGGTCGGGCGTCGAGAGATTCGGCGGCAATTTTGCATTTGTCGAGGGCCCGGTCTGGGTCAAGGACGGATACCTGGTTTTTAGCGATATCTATAACTCGCGAATCATGCGGTCCGCGGGCACCAACCATTTCGAGGTATACCGCGATTCCACGAACGCGGCGAACGGCAACTCCATGGACGTAGAAGGACGGCTCTACAGCTGCGAACGCGATGGCCATCGCGTGGTGCGGATGGAAAAGGATGGCCAGCTTACAGTGATCGCTTCGGAATTTGAGGGGAAGCGTTTGAATTCCCCGAATGATGTTGTAGTCCGGCGAGACGGCCAAGTGTACTTTTCTGATCCAGCTTCCGACGCTGTTCTCGAGCCGAAAGAACTCGGGTTCAATGGCGTGTATCACGTCACACCGCAAGGCAAAATCTCCTTAGTCGCGAAAATGACGCGGCCAAACGGTGTGGCCCTAACGCCAGACGGGCGGACACTCTACGTCGCGGATAGTCAAGAAAGAAAAATACTGGCATATGATCTCGACGCTGAAGGCAAGACATCTCGGGAGCGAGTATTCATCTCGGGCATCGATGGCGGTCCCGACGGGTTGCGCGTCGCGGCTAACGGCAATCTCTACATCGCCTGCCGAGGAATTGCCGTTTATACGCCTGATGGGAAGTTCGTGAAGATGATTGAGTTTCCCGAAACCCCAGCGAACTGCGCATTCGGTGACTCCGACCTACGCACTCTTTATGTAACGGCACGAACTTCAGTCTACCGGGTCCGGGTTCCGGACAAAGGCTTCCTGCAGTACTGAAGTGGGCGGCGGATACACGGCCGGAGTCGCCATTGATTGCAATGTCGTACAATTCCCTTACCTGGCACGCCTCGCGCGTGACTGTATGCAGAGCGGCTGGCGCGTGTTTAAGCCAATTGCTTGAGCTGCTTTGATTTCAATTCCTGCAGCAAAGTCTCGATTTCCTCTTCCCGTTCCATCAGGGCGAAGCGCTCATCCAGTGAAGCTGTTTCGCGAAGCGCATGAGAAGCGGAATTCATTGCCTGCTTGTTTGCGACCCTACCGCTCAGCCGCGCGAAGGCGGCGGATTGTTCATGTTGCGTGGCTTTGCGGTGGGCCTGCTCGGCTTTTCCCAAAGCGCGAGCGCGCCGATGCTCCACAATCAGCAGTTCGCAACGGGACTGCGTCTCTTTCAACTTCTGCTGCAGCTTCGTGAAAGCATCACGTAGCGACTCCGCTTCGGCCTTCTGGTCGCTCAATTGTTCGGCGAAACTCTCCGCCATATGCTTGTGACTCAGACTGCGCTCAAGAGCTGCACGCGCCAAATCATCTTGCCCTTTGCCGACGGCGAGTTCAGCCTTTTTCCGCCAACCTTGCTCGCCATCGATGTGCTCAGCTCTCTTCTTTTCAAGAAGATGTTGATCGGCAATCGCGATTGCGACCTGAGTTTTCAGTTGAAGCAACTGGTTCTCCATATCCAGAACCAACTGTTTAAGCATCTTTTCGGGATCTTCCGCCCGATCGATCAGATCGTTCACGTTTGCGCGCAAGAGTGTTCCAACTCGTTCCAGCAGTGCCATAACAGACTCCTTTTACCCGGTTATTAATTTAGCCGGTGGTTGATGGGTGCTTCGCGCCGCCCGCGTTGCAACGCGAATTCCTGAGCCCTAGGGCAGCACTACGTGCCCTAGGGCTCCCGATTTAGGCCTTCTCGGCAGCTCCATTCGGCCGCGCCTTCATACTTTTTACGTTCGACATGAGCTCGCGTAGATCCATACCGGAAAGAGCCTCGAACAACGCCGGCACCTGTGCCGCGATCTTCGTTATCTCTCCCGTAAGCTTATTTGCACCCATAGTGCTGTCGCTGCCTGTTGAGACGATCGTGATTTTGTCTACCTTGCTCAAAGGCTCTGCCATCGCTCGTACCACATCAGCCATGTTGGTGATCAGGCGGTCGACGACCGCGGCCTGTGTCCACTCCTGATAGGCCTCCGCCTTCACGTTCATCGCTTTGGCCTCCGCCTCGCCCTTCTGGAAGATCACCGCGGCTTCAGCTTCACCCTGGGCCCGGATTGCGGCTGCACGTCCTTCGGCCTCGACAGTAAGCCTGGTCTTTTCGGCTGCCGCCAGATTCTCGATGCGCCGCTTCTCGATCTCAGACTGCTTGAGCAAAGTCGCAATTAGCTCCTTCTCGTGGCGCAGAATCTCGGCCTCCTGTACTTTAATCTGTTGCTCCTTTTCCACCTGTTGAACCTTTACTTGCTCGGCAACTACGGACTGCTGAGTCATATTGGTCTGCAACTCGTATGCCTTATCAGCTTGCGCCTCTTGCCGGCGGCTCTGCTCATTGAACTGTGCCTTCTGGATAGCAAGATCCCTCTGCGCCTCCGCTTGCTTAGCCAGCGACAAAGTTTCGGCAAGCACGCGTTCCTGGTCGGCCCCCGCCTTTGCGATCGCCGCCTCACGCAGAGCGTTGGCACGGCGTATCGCGGTATCGCGTTCGGCTTCGGCTGCAGCGACATCGGCGTCGCGGCGGATGCGAGCGATGTCCGGCCGCCCCATGTTGGTGATGTACTCGTTCTTGTCGCGAACCTCTTTGATGGTGAAAGAGATGACTTCCAGACCCATCTTGCTCATGTCTTCAGCACAGGTCGCTCGCATGCGCTCAGCTACCATTTCGGGTTCTTTGACAATCTGCTCCACTGTCAGCTGGCCGATAATGCCGCGCAGATGGCCCTCCATCACGAGCCGGATCAATCCCTCTCGCTGCGGCGGTGTCTTGGTCAGGAACTGTTCCGCCGCAGTTAAGATCGATTCCTGATCGGAACGCACTTTGATCTGCGCTACGGCCTCAACGGTAACCGCCACCCCTTGCTTGGTATAGAGATCCTGTTGCGGCGCGACGTCAAAGGACATCAGCTCCAATGACAGCTCACGGCAATTCTCAACGACTGGGAAGATCACCGCGCCGTGTCCTTTAATGATGCGGGGTCCACGAAATCCGTACACGATGAGGGCCTCATTTGGACCCGCCTTGCGAAACATCCTGGCCATGATGGCGAGCAATACCAGTGTGGCCAGAACTATCAATCCAACGACCACAATCACAGTGTTTGACATAACAATCCTTGTCTCAGAGCCAGCCTGACTGCCTAAGTTGCTTCGTCCGTTTCTGGCAATAAACGGCCTCTGCACAGGGGGACCAGCCGCTTCCCTAGCGGCTTAAACAACAATGGTCTTCGAAGTCAAACCCGAAATCGCTTCAACGAGCCATTTTCACCCGCGAGCGACTCAGCTTCTCCGGTCAGCTCCTCCCATCGCCTTACATAGGCAACGCCGCGCTCGTACCGCATCACTACGACTTCGCTGTCTTTCTCGATGAGTGCGCCGTCTTCACTGCGAGCCGGTGCGGCACGCCTGGCGCCGCCTTGCGAGAAGACAACTTCGCCGATCCCACATGGACGGATTGCACTACTCACACGCGCCAGAGCGCCGGCGGTTTCCGTCTCGTCTGCGGTCAGGGCATGCTCATGGGGCAACAGCACCTTGGTTAGGAACAACAAGACCAGCCAGGCGCCGGTGACTCCGCCCGCGACAGAAAGCGCTAAGACGATAGGCGCGAAAAGGGTGCTCAAGTGATGCAGTAAGTATCCCGTACCGCCGAACCAGCACAGGAATGCCATCAGCGTGAATCCGTTGACGGGCGAAACGGTTCCCGGATGCGAGTTGGAAGCAGTTGTGCCGCGCACAGACGCATGGCCAGCGCCGGCGTGCGCGTGTCCCACATGCAGATGCGGGTGTACATGCGCATGGCCGAGGCGGAAGTGCGCGAGGCCGCCCAGAGCTGCGACAATGCTGAGCACGAGACCTACCCCGAAACAAATCAGGTACACGTTCTCCCAATTCATGATCTGCTCCTTTCAGGGTTGGAGGCAGTGTTGGGGGCAACGTTGGAGGCAGCTTTGCGCGCCACCTTGGCCGTTCCGTTGCGCCGGTACACTTCGTCTTCCTTAGTGGCCTCGGGCCGCAGAACCTCAAGTAGCCTTTCGACTAGAGCCGGTGTGTCCAAGATTGCTCCTAGTAAAAGAAGACACCGCCTTGAGTCCTCGTGCTGCGCCACTTCGAGCAATGCATGCTGGAGCTCGGGATCTTTACGGAAGCGCTCCGCACCACCGATTAACCACAAGTCCAACTTGTCCTCATGTGTCCGCAAGTCGGAAGTCAGTTCGGCATGATATCCGTCTGGATCATCCACCAAATACCCGGGATGCACTTTGAAAAATCTCGCCAAGAGCATCCGCGTAGTGTTGGTCAGGTGGGGTCGTGCTCCGCTTTCGATCTGCGAAAGATAGGACTGGCTCATGGAGGCCTTCAGCTCACTCCGAATCGCCTTTACAAGTTCTTGCTGGGTCATCGCGCGGCTGAGCCCGCGAAGGCTGCCTTCGACTTCACGAAGGTAACGGATTTTGTCTCCCAATTTCATGTTGATTGCAATCCGCGAATACGATATCGCAATCTGCGATATCCGTCAAGAAGCGCATGAAAGCGAGCATTTCTCCCTAGAAACGGCTGTGCGGCTAGCTTTCGGCAAAACTATGATCGCGAAGCAGCCAAGGCACCAGTTGTGCAGTATGCTGCTTGAATGCCATCTGGTCAGCAACTGGTGATCTCAGAACCCGTCTGCATCGCGGCAACTGGAGATGCATGCGGCGAGGGCGTGGTGTGGCATGTGAGGGACCAATGCCTCTACTGGACCGACATCAACCGCTTTCTGGTTCATCGCTACACACCGCACGACCGATCCGTTCAAACCTGGTTCTTTTCTGAACCCGTCACTTGCGTGCTTCTGACGAATCGCCATGATGTTCTGGCGCTCGTCCTCGGATCCGGAGTCATTTTGTGGGAGCCTGCGATGGACGTCCGAGGCAGACGGCTTTTTTCTCTTCCGGATTGGCCAGGGGCCCGCTGCAACGACGCGGCAGTCGATCCGCGCGGAAGATTGTGGGTTGGATCCATGCGCAACAATGTAGGAGTGGACGGTACTCCGCGCGAAGCGGGCGGCTCAGACGGCGTGTTGTACAGCATTGATCGAACCGGCAGTGGCACGGCATGGGTTCGGGAGATTGGAATTTCGAACACGCTGGTCTGGAGCCCTGATCAGACGAAGTTTTATTTCGCCGATACGTTGAAGAATCGAATCTGCTCCTACGACTACGATCCGGACAGTGGATCGATTCGGTGCGAGCATGCTTTTCCGCAAGATTTCGACCGAGGGTTACCGGATGGTTCCGCTATGGATGCTGAAGGCTATCTCTGGAATTGCCGCTATCGTGGTGGCTGCATCGTCCGATTCTCTCCGGAAGGCGAGGTCGATCGGGTCATCGAGATCCCTGCCGGCAGTCCCACCAACTGCACGTTTGGCGGCCCAAATGGCAATGTACTCTACGTCACCTCTGCTTCGCTTGGATCCTCCTCTTGGGACCGGCTAGGCGGATGCCTTTTCGCCTTAGAGACCAATGTCCGTGGGGTTGTGGAGAACGAATTTCAATTCTTCCCAGACCACTAACAGTTTGAGTGCGATCGCATTTGAGCTTTATCAAATGGCGGTAGGAATTTAGGTTCGGCTTGGCACAGAATGAGATCCGGCTCCGGGTATTCCATCATGCACTTGCATAATCTCTGGTATATGGCATAATCGAATTAATTCCCATCGGTACAGGTGCTCTATTACATAAGACCCGGGTTTGCCCTTCCTTCTACTTCATCCAGCACTCATAACCTGAGTCGATCTCCCGCTCACGAAGCTGCTCATTCCGCTCTACGCTCGTTCGGGGGACTCTGCTGCGACTAATGTGTGATTGGCGCTAACGCCTTTCTCAACTAACTATAAGCACAGTTCAAATAATCCTGCACTTCCTTTCGCGCTCCATACGTTGAGTAGAGTCGCGCCCTCGTGGTCCCTGCCTTGAACAAAATCTAAGCAAGGTGGTAAGCATGCGTACTCCCCCTACGCTATTGCGGACGTGTGTTCCTTTGTTGCTGCTCGCGCTGATTGCTGGTTGCGGCGTTACCAGGAATCGCGGCGCAGGTCAGTTTTCAATTCAAACTGCGGTGTCGACTGTAGCGGTCGACGGATCGGTGCACCTGAAGGCAACTCTTACGACGAACGGAACCGCGCAAGATGTCACGGCTCAAACAGCATGGACAGTTTCTGATCCTTCGATTGCAACCGTCCAACAGGGCGTGCTTCAAGGCAAGACAGTTGGCAAAGTTACGGTGACTGGATCCTACAGGCTCCCCAATAGCTCCTCTGCGAGCGCCAATAGCGTTACTTCCAGCTCTGCCGCCACCAGCAATAGTGTCAACCCGACGGCCTCCGTGAGCTTCACGATCACGCCAGCAGCTTCCGTGATCACTTGGTCCCAGCCGGGCGATGTCACAGCAGGAACTGTTCTCGGCGAGACCCAATTGGATGCGACTGCGAATGTCCCGGGGACTTTTACTTACAATCCCGCAGCAGGTACTGTGCTACAGGCGGGAGCCCAGACCCTTTCCGCTACATTCACACCTAGTGACGCAAACAACTACGCCGGCGCAACGGCTACCCAGACAATTAATGTAGCCAGCTTAGCGCCCCCAGCACCTACGCCGACCCCAACACCGACGCCGACCCCCACACCTACGCCAACCCCAACACCTACGCCGACGCCTACGCCAACTCCGACGCCCACCCCAACACCTACGCCAACCCCAACACCTACGCCAACTCCGACACCTACGCCAACTCCTACACCTACGCCAACTCCGACACCTACCCCAACACCAACACCTACGCCAACCCCAACACCTACGCCGACACCTACGCCAACACCTACGCCAACACCTACGCCTACTCCAACTCCAACACCTACGCCTACTCCAACTCCAACACCTACTCCAACTCCAACACCTACACCTACTCCAACTCCTACGCCAACTCCAACTCCTACGCCAACGCCAACGCCGACGCCAACTCCTACGCCAACTCCAACACCGACGCCAACTCCTACGCCAACGCCAACTCCAACGCCTACGCCGACGCCAACTCCAACGCCAACGCCAACGCCAACGCCAACTCCTACGCCAACGCCAACGCCAACTCCAACTCCTACGCCAACGCCAACGCCAACTCCAACCCCTACACCAACTCCAACGCCTACACCAACTCCGACACCAACTCCAACACCAACACCTACGCCAACTCCGACACCAACTCCAACACCAACTCCAACGCCAACTCCGACACCAACTCCAACTCCAACTCCAACACCAACGCCAACTCCAACTCCGACACCGACGCCAACGCCAACGCCAACGCCAACACCGACGCCAACGCCAACACCAACTCCAACTCCAACTCCAACGCCAACGCCGACGCCAACACCAACGCCGACGCCTACACCGACACCAACGCCGACACCTACTCCGACACCGACACCAACGCCAACACCAACGCCGACACCAACTCCAACTCCAACACTAGCTACAATTCAAATCAGCGGCAGTACCACGGTAGGAGCGGGAGCGGCGATGCAGCTCACTGCTACAGCAACATACTCCGACAAGACCACGAAGGACATTACCAGCTCTGCAACCTGGACATCGTCGCAGTACTCAGTGGCAGCAGTTCAAGGAGGTTCCGTAACTGGCGTCAATGGGGGTACGGCCACGATCACTGCTAGCCTCAACGGAGTTACGGCGTCGATGAACATTACAGTCAGTGGCGGCTTTGTAATTCAGATTGATCCGTCCATGAGTGAAAGCACAATTCAAAGCAAGATTAACGGTGGCCATGCTGGGGACACGGTTTCTTTCGCTGCGGGTACATATGCTCTGGCAAGCAACGGATCGAATTCCAATGGAGCAGCGCTTCATCTTCCCGCTGGGCTAACCTACACAGGGCCATCGTCAGGATCGCCAGCCATCCTCACCAGTGCTGGGACCGGTGGACTTCATCCACTCATCGAGGTAGGTGGAAACTCAATTACCCTTGAGTACCTTACCTTTGACACCAACGGAATCTTTGTCGATGACGGTGTAAGCGTGGTGATTGATCACAACGTCTTTCAGAACATTGATTGCAACACAGGCGGGGGTGCAACTAACAACGGCATCTTCGTGGCCGGGGGCGTGAATAATTCAGACATTTCGTACAACACCTTCTCTAACATAGGCAACTCGTGCTCCACCTTGGAGGTCAACGATTCTCCAGACGGCGCGGGCGGCGTCACGATGTACGGGTTCCATAATCTGACGTTCACTCATAACACCTTTAACCATGTGTTTGAAGGTATGGCTATCACTATCAGCAATTCTGTGGAATATGACGGGGCTGGAGGAGTGATTGAGTATAATACCTGGACTGGGATCCATCGCATAGCACTAGAGCTGCTGGGCACCGGCACCAATCCCAGCGGCCTCGTGGTGGCCTATAACAATTGGTCAAACGCTTTGAATCCTTGGGCTGGCACCTTTGGCCTTTCGTTGACGGCAGGCCAGAACATGGTGGTCCACGATAACGTCATCAATGGCAATGTCCAGTCAAGTAACCAGTACGTCCCTTATGGGATAGAGATTGCGGGCATAGGAACCAAAGCCTATAACAACGTTGTCGAAGGCTACTGGGGCTGGGGCTTCTCGATAGGAAACACGCAATCTATCTCAATTTACAACAACTCCATCTGTGGCCCGTCGATGCAGTCCTCGGGTTCAAGTACAGGTAACACCCCAGCCCCAGGTAATGGTGGTGGATTCATCTCCTGGCAAGGAAACGTGGGGTCAGGCACTAACAACTTTAGTGGCAACACGACCTCGTCCGCTCTGACCTGCGGCCCCTAAGCCTGGAAAGGCGGAGCCAAAAAAAAGGTGGGCTTGGCAAAATGCCAAGCCCACCTTTTTGCAGAAATCCCTTGAAGTCTCCAGAATCCACAGTCCGGGCCGCTTTAGCTCTTCTGGCTACGGTCCTGTGGCCGATATGGCTGCTTTGAAGGGCTCGCGACGTGGAGGAGAGGACGCAATAGGAAAATTAACAACCGGCGGGATCGATCGATCGACTCAGAGGAAAAGGAGTGGCGGATTTCCGTAGCCGGTCCTGAACCCCCTCAATCCATGATTGTGACTGAGGTGCTCCTTTGAATTAGTCTAGCATTCTCAATGCTTTACCAACTCGCTCTCAGTTGATTGGGCTGGCGGTGTCGAAGAATACCAACATTTAGGCAGGGCCAAAGATGTTCCCGGTAAGTTATCCGCATCTAACTTGTGTGGAAAAACCACCTGGGGCTTTGTTCGGCTCGCCCGCTTCTTATTGAGAAAAGTGAATTCCAAGCTTCTGGGAACTTCAATAGCGCCACATCTGAGGCTTCCATCCTCGCTATTTGGATGGATGTGCACGACATGGAATGATCTGCGCAGTCTTTCGAAGCACGATGAAATTAGACGAAACCCAAACGGATCGAAAAGCCTATCCAGATCGTGAAATTCGATCACCATTATCCTGAATTGATCGAGCAAGCTGTCTGGCAAGTTGAGAATCACTGCGTACTCGGAACCTTCGATGTCCATCTGTAAGATTAGATCGCCAGTGTAGCCGTTAAGATACTTAGCTTTCCAGGATGCAAGAGTGAAGTAATTTTCCCAATCGGATGCGCCCAAGAACTTCTTGTCAAAGGTGAACTCGGGCCTATCGATGGGAGGCGAGGTGACAGAGTAATCCGCGAGATAGGATCTGATGTGGAGATCTGCCAAGTGATTCTCGAAATCTGATACAGTACTTACTCCAGGAGAAAAACAATACTCGAGTCCTTCGAGGTCATCTGGGATCAAGTATCCTCCATCTCCGCTTGCTCCGATACGAATCAAATCTATTCCGCAATCTTGAGGTCTCATTTTTTGCATCAGATCAAGAATGTCGGCAGCCTTGGTTCGTCTGATGACACGAAAGCCTAACGCAAAAAGCGACGACCTTATTGCTGTCTTGATTTTAGGGTTCATGATCACGGGCTTTTAATACCAGTTTGTTAGCTTCTCTCCTTGTACAAGATTCACCGCAACTCCAAATAAGAGCATAAGCATCAGCGAATTTCAACAGCCACCAACGATCGTGGATACGACCGGTTCCTCCAACACAGACCAACCGTTCGAACCCTTCCGGACAGCCATAAAATCCCGCTTACAGAGTCCCCGCATGATCTCAGGGTTTTCATGAAGTTGCACCGTGCCGTACGGCCATCCGATACAGCTTCTCAATTCCTTTGATCCGTAGACACTTGACTATATGCGGCTTTTCCCGACGGAAAAACTCCCTTCGGTTCCAGCTGCCAGCTTGCTCCTATGGCATCTGTATAGCGAGAAACGTGCAGTTCGGCTTCTGGAAGGGGAAGCGCTGCGGCATTGGTAAAGCGTGTGTACTTATAACTGGCCATTAAATCGTAGAAGCGTTCTCGCGGAAGAAGCCGCCAAAGTGCCGCCTTTGCCAGCAGCTTCAGCCTTTGAACTAATGACTTGTTTTCCTTTAGCCGCCGGGACAAAATGGAAAGGCTCGAATAGCTTGTGGAAACGCCGCCGAGTGAAAATTCGCAAACGATGACCGGAAGGAAGACTGCTCCGCAGTGGTAGATAGCGCGCGCCGTGAATTCGGCGTCGCCACCTACCGGTATGTCACGCCGAAATCGGTTGGTGTCAACGAAATGGCGTGGATAAAATGTCGCTTGGTGGCTTGGCGACGTAAATACATCTGCTTCCCTGCCGAGCCCTGGGCGTAGATACTTCCGGTTGCCGTATACTTCCGCCGAATACCCGAGGATCACCGGCGAGATCACCTCCGCTTGAGAACGCGCGATCAAGGCTCGCAGTTCTGTCATTGCAAACGGCGAATGAAACCTGTCACCAGCGTTCAAGAACAGCACATAGCTTCCCGATGCGAGCGCAAGGCCTTTGTTCATCGCGTCGTAAATTCCCTCGTCGGGCCCGCTGATCCATTTGAGTCTTCCCTTGCCCCGAAGCGACAAGAAATTGCGTACCTCGCTCTTCGTGCTGCCATCGACGACGACGTGCTCGATGTCGCTCGCAAAGATGGGTTCCAGCGAAGCGCAGCTTGCAGCGAGCCCGGGCAAATCGTTGCGCACAATAGTGATGATGCTTATTGTGACAGGCGGTTCGATCCCGTTGACGGCTCTGCTCATGTTCTGATCCATGGATGACTTAACACCTCACGACATCTTGTTAGGGGAAGCCGCATCGGGTGGGATGCTTAGCTTAGGATACGAAGGGCGTTGATTATAGTGGGCGGCTCTTCACTCCGCCTCGAGGATAATCCATCAGAAAGGCGAAGCTAGAAAGAAAATGCGCTATGATCTCATATTATCTGAGCAACGGTAACGGGGTCAGACATCATTATGACGCGACTTCACCACTTCGCTTGTTTGCTAGCGTCGCTGCTGTTCATGCCTTTCGCGCGAGGCGCTGTCTACAAAGTGAACGCGAGCATGTCCGCAGCGGCAATTCAATCAAAGATCAACCGATGCGTTGTTGGCGATACCGTTGTTTTCGCGCCTGGAACCTATAACTTAGCTAGCAATGGATCAAACTCCAATGGGGAAGCGCTTCATCTTGCCGCCGGCGTAACTTATACAGGGCCCCGTTCCGGAGCACCAGCCCGTCTTGTCGGCACTGGTAGATATCCACTGATGTACTTCAGTGGAACACGCGTGACCATTGAATATCTCGTTTTTGACAACGGACCCTTGTTTTTGGAGAATCGAGTCACGAACGCAACCATCGATAACAACGTGTTTGAGAACATAGACTGCGGATCTACCGCTTCTCAAACGTCAGGTATTTTTGTAGCAGGAGGCGTGAATAACTCTGATATTTCGTACAATAAGTTTCAGAATCTTGGCCAAACTTGCAATTCGAAATACCAAGACAGTCAAGGAGCTGCAGGAATTGCTTTCTTCGGGTTCCACAATCTAACTATCACGCACAATAGCTTCAATACGGTGTATGAAGGTATCGATATAACCATCAGCAATAGCGATGAATATGACGGTGCTGGAGGACACATAAATTACAATGTCTTCACTGGAGTACACCGGATCGCCATCGAGATTCTCGGGACTAATACGAATCCGAGCGGGCTGGAAGTAGCGTATAACCACTACTCAGATGCTTTATTACCGTGGGCATATACGTTTGGCTTTTCGCTTACTGCTGGACAGAATATGATTGTCCATGACAACGTCATCACCGGAAATAACAACAAGCCTGGCTACGTTCCTTATGGGGTCGAGATAGCGGGAAATAACACACACGCATACAACAATATCGTCGAAGGCTACTGGGAGTGGGGCTTCGCCATCGGCAATGCCACAAACATGAGCATTAAGAACAACTATATCTGCGGCCCAGCTATGGCCGCACATTCTCCTAATCAAACTCCAGTCCTGGGTAATGCCAAAGGCTTTGTCGCCTACGAAACCAACCCTCAGCCAGGGACAGTGGTATCGGGCAACATTACTTCAGCCACCTTGACTTGTGGCTCACGGGAAACCAAATCTCAAAATTCGCGATAAACCACTTCATACGTGAGCTGCGTTCTTGCGTCGGGAAGACCAAACAGGGAGCACGGACACTAGAGTTGCGCAAATTCGGCGGCTTATGGCCGCACGCTGGCTGAGCTTGGCCAGCGAGTGGTTGCGCATCACCTTGCGATCGCGCTGACCCAAAATCCAAAAACTAGGCCGGAGAGAAGTTGAGAGGTCGCGGCCTGTCGTGGTTCTCTGAAGGCGAGAGGAGTGCGACGAAGATGGCCAAGCGAGGACACAGCGAGGAAGAGATTCTGCGGGTATTGCGGGGAGCAGAGTCGGGTATGACGGTGGTGGAAGTTTTGCCGGAAACACGGCATCAGCCAGCAGAGCTTCTATTTGTGGAAGAAGAAGTATGCAAGCCTTGGGTTGAGCGAACTACGTGAACTGCGCCAGTTGCGAGAGAGGAATTCGAAGCTGAAGCCCTTAGTCGCAGACCCTAGTCTGGACCGGCATATTCCGCAGGAGATCGTCGCAAAAAAGCTGTAAAGCCTCGTGTACGGGGGCAGCTTGCAGAGTGGGCTGCGAAAGTCCACCAGTTGAGCCAGCGCCGTACGGCGAGGCTAATCCCGGTGAACTTAATCCCGGTAAACCCCGGGCCACATTCCTCTACCAGCGCCACCGCACCCGCCGGGGGCGCCGCGTGTCGGCTTGACCGATCACGGGCGCAGCTATAACGCTGCGATTTCCTGGAGATGCTATCGCGCGCGTGTTTTTGATGGCGCGATGAATATTGGGGCACCTCTAGCTATAGCGCTGCACCTCATCCGGGCGATCTCTTCGCGGAGACTTCCCACTGTCTGAAGGGGCGGTCTCGTCAAGATGCCGCTCGAGATAAGACAACTTCGCGGCGAGCTCCTTAGCCTCGGCTTGCAGGCGGAACAGAGTCTCCCGGAGGCGAGCGGGATCGGTTTCATCCCTTCCATTCTGAGATTCGCTGTTCAGCGCGGATCGGTTTCTTGTGAGCCACGCGTCCAGCTCATCCGCGAAAGCGACAACTGCTGTTCTGGGTTTGCTGGCAGGCCTGTGGACCGGCATACCAAACTGCATCTCCCACCGCTGCGCCGTCCGCGTACCTCGTTCCAGGTGGGCACTAATTTCTTTCCAGCCGTTCAGAATGCGTTGTTCCATATGCT
This sequence comes from Acidobacteriaceae bacterium, assembly GCA_036500845.1. Taxonomy (GTDB): domain Bacteria; phylum Acidobacteriota; class Terriglobia; order Terriglobales; family Acidobacteriaceae; genus PALSA-350. The sequence goes on along the minus strand of DASYBJ010000656.1, from coordinate 36,627 downwards.
TATTAAGTCTCGAGGGAGGAGAAGAGGGGACCAAACTCCACCGCCGATGGAATAGCAGGATCTTCAACGTGCTTCGATCTAAATAGAACGAAGCGCAGACACAACAGCCTGCGTTTTGTCTGTTCTTTCTGAGTTAACTGGGGGATCCGGATGTTGGGGGAAGGGGCCCGATCTTTGGTATTGCCAGCCTAAAGCCAAAGCATATACATGACACAACATATCATAATTCGCCCCGGCGGTATATTTCACCTCATATTCTTCGCGAGCCGCTCGACGCATCTCTTTAAGCAATTCGGGCTGCGAGAATAAAAGGCGAACATTGCAAGCAACTTCAGAAGCGTTTCCCGGGGTAAATTGTAATCCCGTTTTTCCTGTTTCTACCAGCGAGGCCAAGCTTCCGATGCGGCTGACGAGCGCGGGAAGCCCGGTCGCGAACGCCTCGACCAATGTGACGGGAAAACCCTCATACCACTCAGACGGCATGATCAGCATCGCGGCCTGCTGCATCCGCGCGAGCACTTGTTCTTTCGGGACCCAACCGTGCCAGCGTATGTTGGGCATGGTTAGCCGCGCAGCCTCGACCTCTGACGAAAGAGGACCTTCACCGATGATCTCGAGCTGAAATCCATCCCCAAGTTCTTTCCATGCGCGGAGCAGGGTGGCGATGCCCTTCTCTTCTGTCAAACGACCTACAAACAGCGCGTAGCCGCCGCTGCCCGAGCCCATACCGGGATCGGATCCAACGAAGTTGGGCTTTACGTGCAGTTTTGCAGGATCGAAACCACTCTCGACGAACTTTTGCCGTGCGAACTCCGTGAGTGCGATGTATCCCGCGACATGTCGCTCCCACGAATGAGCAGCGCGATGCGCGCTGAGGCTGAGCACGGCCGCCGCAGTTGTCAGACGGCTCTGACGGTAGCAGGCGTGCCGCACGGCCGGCAGCAGGCTTTGGGTGTGTACGCAGTCTTCGCAAACTTGCCCATTACGATAGAAGGTCGCCGCAGGACAAAGCAGCCGGTAATTATGCAGCGTATGAACGACTGGCACACGTTCTTCAGCGGCGGCGTAGAGCGCCGCCGGAGAGATCACTGGAAACGTGTTGTGCACGTGCACGATATTCGGCTGCTCGCGCTGGATGAGGGCGCGCAGCGCACGAAAGCTTTGGTGATTCCATACCGTTTGCCCGAGTGCGACAAGCCCGGGGCGGATATTAGCGTTGCTTGCTTGGTAGAGCAGAACCTCGTGTCCGTGGGAACGAAGTAGAGCCGCCTCCGCGCTCACGACTTGATCCTCTCCTCCTGGTTGCCGGTAGGAGTTGTGGACAAGGAGCACTTTCGGGGCAATGGTCGTTTCGACAGCCAAAGGCTTTACCGTGCTATGCATGTGGCTCACCATGCGTGACGCCAGTGAGCGGCGCGCGCCATCCATTCTTTCCAAATGCTTTGCGTATGTAGGAGATCAACGCACTTCTGGAACAAGGGCCGAGGGAGGTAAAGAGAGTGCCGCCAGAAGAAGTCCACCGGCGAGTGCTGCGGTTCTGAGAGTGCACACAGCGCGGAGTGGCATTCTCGCGCGGCGGGGTCACCCAGCAATTTGAGTTGCATGTACCGCATTCTCATATAAAGCGTGTTGCTCTCAAGTGCGGGCATACGCTTGGCCAACTCAGGGCTGCGGGCAATCAGGTAGTGACACTGTTCAAACCACAGGTCACGCATGTAGGTCAGCTCGCGCTCGAGGCGCTCGGCCGCAGCACAGGCGGAATCACGGTGTCTGCGCCCATGGAGCCGCCAAACTGAGAGCGGCCTATCAATCGCGCAGATCGAAGTCACTAGCGGAGCTATCCTGTGGATCACCTGCTCGGCATAGCCAGAAAAATGCGTGGAGATCGGAAAGATCGAAAGCGCTACTTCACGACGTAACGAGAGATTTGACGAGGGGGGCAGGCCCATCAGGACGCCGGCATTGTGCAAAGTAGCTTCCAGACAATCCCCTCGAGGTAGAGAACTGAGCAGCGGATAGACACCCCGATGCCGGTCGTGCTGATCGATCATCTGTGCACGATGAACAGCAAAGCCCGCTCCCGGGTCGGAGCAGAAACAGGATACGACGGCGTCGATTTTTCCCGGCAAAAAGTAATCGTCGGCATCGAGCAGGCAAACGATCGCGCCGGAGCTCGCCTTGAATGCGGCGTTGAGACTGCCTGCCATGCCCTGATGTTTGCTGCAAAGCAGTTTGACTGGCTCGCCACGCCGGCCGTAACTTTCGGCGATTTCACACGAATTGTCTTGTGAGCCATCGTCTGACACGATGACTTCCGTCGGTGAATAGGATTGATCAAGCGCGCTCTCAATCGCCTGGCCGAGAAACTGCCCATAGTTGTAGCTGGTGATGAGGACCGAGACTGCCGGATTTGCGTGCAAGGGCCTGAGTGGGAGCGCCGGCAGAACAGACGTCCGCACCGCAGGCATCTTAAGGACGACGCGCCGGTGTGACGGTAGGCTCGATCCCATTGAGTATCTCGCTCGCGAAGGAGTTGGTCTTCCAGGTAAGTTCTTGAGACCTTGGCAACGCCAACAGCTCGTGTTTCATCACGAAACCGCCGTAATTCACGCAGCCGCAACGGAGCCCACACTATCGAATGACGCTGATCATGTCCGAGATGGATTGCTTTGCTTTCCTAACAGGTAGGCAAAACTTCGGACTGGATCAGGCCAGATTTCCAGTACTTGTTGTTGTCTGGCATGTCGTGCTTGATTGGGTAGGATGAAGCAGTGGCGAGCGCTCGAGCTCAGTGTAATCCGCTCTCAATTCAACGGATGCGAGGCCAACTTGGATGCGCGCTGTCCTAGTAGCGAATGGATGAGCAAAACTAGCGAGGGCGTCCTTAGCAAAATTAAGGCATAAACCACACCAGAAAGAGAATCGCAAAGGCAAAAACGAGAAATTACCCGACGTTCGTGAGCAGGCTTTCACTGACGTGCTGATGGGTCGCGAAAGAGCTTTCCCACTTGCCATAGAGGCTTCGCCACGCGTCAACGAAACGTTCCTCGGAAAAACTCGCGGCCGCTCGACCGGCATTTTCGCCCATTGTTTGCCGTTGTTCTTCGGGCAATGTTGAGATACGTTCCAGCGCAGAGATTAGAGAAGACCTGCTGCGGCTGACGACAAACCCGTTTTCTCCATCCCGCAGTAAGTCGCGGACGCCATTCAGAGGTGGAGCGAGGATAGGCAGTCCGGCCGCCGCGGCTTCGTAAATCACAAGGGAGAACGATTCGTAGGCCGAGGGAAGGACGAACGCGTCTCCACTCCAAAGGAATGGCCGCACGTCAGTTTGCATTCCCACAAAGCAGACGCGGTTCCCGATTTCCAATGACTCGGCTCGCCGACGGTAGTCCGCAATTAGGTCCTCCTCGCCACCGACCACAAGCAACTTCATCTGCGATAGGCTGGGAGCCGTTAGGGATTCCAGGATCAGCGGCAGGCCTTTGCGCTCGAACTGACCGAGAGCCGAGAACGCTACCACAAATTCAGAGGCGGCGAACCCGAGCTTGCGTCGAAAATCATCGCGGTCGAAATCCACAGGACGCTTCATGCGCTTGACGGGGATCGGATTTGCAATCACGGCAACCTTCTCTGGCCCGAGCTGAAAGTCGCGCTTTAGTTCCTCTGCAAGGCCGATAGAGGGGGTCACAAGGAGTTCGGCAGCGGGGTAACGAAAGCGCTCTACATGTGCATGGAGCCAGTTATCCACCCAGCGCAATATGCCACGCATTCCGCGGTGGCTAGTCCGATGGTGGCGCAAGTAAGTCCTGTGAGAGAAGTGCGAATACACTAGTTTCCCAAAGCACAAATTGCTCTCTACCGACTGCACGATGTCAAAACGGCTTCCAGTTTTTATTCTGTGCCACATGTACATCAAAGGAGCGAGTACATGAAACATGATGAATAGCAGCGCCAACGGGCGCGTGGGTGCGGGCACGCGTATCCAGGTGATGACTGCTGGATCCGGATTCTCGAACTCTACCGAGAACACTGTGAACTTATGCTCGTGGGCTAACGATCGCAAGAGGGTCAGGTGGCAATTCCCGCTCGGATTGCCAGCAATAATCTTGTAATCGAAAATAGCGATGCGCATGCTTCGAATCTCGTCATGAAAGCGCTCTATGCGTGAGCGCGAAGCGGACTGGTTGAACGTGTAGGTTGAGGAACCTGAGCCGCAATGTGCTTCGCGATTTCCAGCGAAGCGGTTGCTGCGGGGGAGGGCGCATTCAATACATGCAGCGCATTTTCGCCGCCTTGGATAAGGAAGTCGTCGACCAGGACACCGTCGGGGCCAAGCGCCTGAGCTCTGACTCCCGACTCGCTCGGAATAAGATCCCTGGCCTCAACTTCCGGAACAAACCGCTGCAAACTTCGTGTAAAGAGCATCTTGCTGACCGACCGGAGCATTTCAGAGATTGCGACCGGATAATATCGAGCAGCCAGCCTCCAGAAGCCGGAGTACATGAGTGTGTCTAAGGTGTCTCCGGGCGCGAAGCTCAGTTTGCCATACCCTTCCCGCTTCAAGGCAAGAACAGCGTTTGGGCCCGCGTGAACGCTGCCGTCGATCATACGCGTGAAGTGCACACCCAGAAACGGGAAATTTGGATTCGCCACCGGATAGATCAGGCTCTTCACCAGATACCGCCGCTCCGGCTTCAATTCGAAGTACTCACCGCGGAAGGGCACGATGCGCGCTTTCGGCTGAACTCCGCTGTGCTTGGCAAGACGATCGCTGTGGAGGCCGCCGCACGTGATCAGGAACCTGGTTACAAAATCGCCGGAGCGAGTTTCAAGTACGTGACCGTCAGGCATGAAAACGCTGCGCAGCATCTCCGTACCGACGCGTAGATCGGCACCCGAACGGCGAAGGTCCTCAACCAGCGCGTGGCAGACAGCGCGATAATTGGTAATCCCCGTCGACAAGACGCGAATCCCCGCCCGACAAGATACGTACGGCTCGTGTTCGCGGACCTGCTCGCTAGTGAGTCTTGCGACCGGGACCCGGTTTTCGACGCCCCGTTGGAAGAGTTTCTCCAGTAGCGGGAGTTCACTCTCTTCCGTAGCGACGATCACTTTCCCGCAGATTTCGAACGGGATTCCGTGCCGTTCGCAGAATGCCCGCATGGACAAATTGCCGGCACGTGTGAGGGTCGCCTTGAGACTGCCGGGTTTGTAATAGATCCCGGCATGAATCACACCACTGTTGCGGCCTGTTTGATGTTGAGCGAAGCCGTCTTCTTTTTCCAGCACGAGAATACGGGCGCCAGGAAAACGGTCAGCTAGTGCGGCAGCCGTGGCTAGGCCGACGATACCGCCTCCAACAATTGCGTAGTCATACATCACGAGGAACGACCGCTTCCACCGCCTCGATCGGCAACACTGTGGCGCTCACCCCGAGGTGTTTAAGATCAGCTCCGATTTCCGGGATATAGATAGAGTTCATAGCGATTACGACCTCCGGCCGGTAAGCCGACAGGAACGCCGGCTCGATAATCTCCTGACCTGTGCCTGGCATGAAGCATCCCTTGCGGTAGGGGTTTATGTCAACCGCATACTCAATCCCCCCGTCCTCCGCCTGCGCCCCGAGAGCGGAGAGAAAAGCAACTCCTTTTGACCCTGATCCCCAAATCACCACGTGCTGGCCTTCCCGCTTCAACCGATCGATTGATTGTTGCCACAAACCGATGCGGCGTTCCGCCTCGCGTGCGAAACTCCGAACAGCGCTGACGTCTGTGCTGGAGGGCGGCGACAAGACTTCCACTTCGCCAAGAGAAGACTTTCGCGGCCGCGCAGCGATCATTAGATATTGATCGTCGTAATCCGTCCACACGTCCATCACATCAAAGCCTGAAATAGTGAAGAGGTTACGCAGTGCGCCCGCCGTGAAATAGGAGCAATGTTCATGATAGACATCCCAGAATGCAACATCCTTGAGCACGCGGCTCATGTCCGGGACCTGGAAAAATACGGTGGTGTCGAGACTGTCCCCAATCGCCCGGCGAACCATGCTAACAAAATAGCGAGTGTCCGGAATATGCTCGAGCGTCATCTTGCAGGCAATGAAGTCCGCCTTGATATGGGTGTACTTTTCAGAATAGAAGTCCTGGACGAACTCTACGGCGTCTCCGCTTTCTTCAGGCCGCCGCTGCGGCACGAAAGCCGGATCAAAGCCGATGCCCCGATTTCCTCCCATTGCACATAGCATTGAGATGAATTCACCTTTGCCGCAGCCGATCTCGAGTACGAACTTGTTGCGAAGCGCATAACGCTCGATCAGATCCTTCGCCAGACGATGGTGAAAGGATTGAAATGTCGGGGAGAAGCCCTGCGTCTCCTCGCATTTCGGCGAGTAGTTCATCTTGGATTCATCGAATGAGGTGTTGCCGATGAACCCGCAAGCGGCGCAAAAGCCCAAAGTGATTCTGCCTACTGGAAAATGCAACGCCTCGTCACGTGCCGGTACGAGCATGACGCTGTGTACCGGCACTGGATCGACTGTATAGAAAGTTTCGATCGAGTCCTGCAGGCAATTTGGACAATAGGAAAGCTGGGGCATAGGCGAGGTCTCGTCTAAGATAGAGGTTCGTTCACGTGCGATTCCATCCGTGGGCGCGTTTGCACGCTGCTCACGTCTACTGTGTGGTGCTCGCAATCTGCTCGGGCCAAAAGTACTACCAGAGCCTTTTGACAGGAGCGTTCGATCGGCACATAGGAGCTGAATACGCGGACCATGGGGTTAGCCGACCGACTCATTGGCTACGCCGCAGCGTCGTCTCCTGAAAGGGCATTGCGTCCGAGCTGTGAATACGTTACGAGAGGATATTTGCGAATGCCGCTAAGTTGAAGACATGTAAGCCACAGAAATGCTGGATTATTTTTAAGGTACCGGCCGGCAAGTCTTCGCGGCTCCGTTAGCATCCGGTAAAACCACTGTAGTCCAGCGGCTTTCATCCAACCAGGAGCGTCCTTGAGATTACCGCTGTTTATGTCGAACGCGGCTCCGACTCCTACCATTAATTTCACTGGCAGACTTCCAATATATTGAGCCATGAAGCGTTCCTGTTTGGGCGTGCTGAGCCCGCACCAGAGAATATCTGCTTGTGCCTCTTGCAGCTTCCCCTCAAGCTCAGCTTCTTCTTCCAAGGTAAGCGGTCGAAACGGGGGCGTGTACGTTCCAGTGATCTGCAGCCCTGGGAACCGGGTCAATAATGTTTGTTTAAGATCGTCAGCTACTCCTGGTTTGCCGCCATAAAGAAAATGCTTATAGCCCCGCTCGACCGAAATCTTGCACAACTCGAGCATGAAATCCGGGCCGTAAACGCGAGTCATGCGTTTAAAACCCTGCCAGTGGCCAAGCCAGACCGTAGGCATGCCGTCGGGTGTCGTTAGAAACGAGCTGTTCAGAATATCTCGAAAGGCATCGTCTGCTTGTGCTTCCATAATCCCATGAACGCCGGTGACGCAAATGTACCCTCGGGCGCCACGTTGCAGAAACATATCCGACTGACGGAGTGCGTCGGACATCGAGATTGGACTTATGCCCACACCAAGTATGTTGGCACGACCTGTCTGGTCCATGGCAATCTCCACGGTTGCGATGACACGTTCTAGGCAAGAGTTCTGGCATAGCAAGCCACTTCCATCTGCTCGCCAATCCAGTCATACGTCTTACGTAGCCCATCACGTAATGTGATTGACGGCTCCCATCCAAGATATTTCTGTATTAGGGTGTTGTCGCTGTTTCGACCGTTTACGCCCTTGGGCGCATTCAGGTTATAGTGTCGAGTTAACTGCACGCCGGCGAACCCCTCGACGATATCGACCAGTTGATTGATTGTCACTATCTCACTACTCCCCAGGTTAAGCGGTTCGTGGATGTCACTCTCGACAATCAAACGTGAGCCCCGAATGCAGTCATCGATGTACATGAAGCTACGCGTCTGGTTTCCATCACCCCAAATTTCAATCTCATGTTTACCCGACAGTTTCGCCTCTAAAACCTTTCGGCAGATCGCTGCTGGAGCCTTCTCACGACCGCCGCTCCACGTTCCCTGAGGTCCGTATACATTGTGAAAACGGGCAACGCGGCACTGCAAGCCGAAATCCTCCTCAAAATGGCGGCACATTCGCTCGCTAAATAGTTTTTCCCAGCCATAGCCATCCTCTGCGAGAGCTGGGTAGGCATCGGACTCTTTGAGAGGCGCTAAGTTGGCATCCCGTTGCTTATCAGCGTTGTAAACACAAGCGGAAGACGAGAAAAAGAAACGCGAGACATCCATCCGATGCGCAGCCAAAAGCAAGTGCGTGTTGATCAGGACGCTCAGCATACAGAGTGCCCTATTGTTTTCTATAAAGCCCATGCCGCCCATATCTGCGGCGAGGTTGAACACCACCGTGGCGCCCTCGACAGCCTGTTCGCAGGCTTCCAAATTCTTCAGGTCGGCTTGCACGTTTTCGACGCCGTTGAAAGTTTGATACCAGTCCTCAACAGGTTTGATATCCACAGCACGAACGACGTCTACGCCATCCTCTAGAAGACTCTTCACTAGATATCCGCCAATGAAGCCACCCGCGCCACAGACGGTCACTCTTTCATCTCTTAATTTCATGCCTATTTTCTCCTCTCGAGTAATGGGTCTTTGCTCCGATAGACGCGGGAGAGTGGCGTCTACTCAAATAGAACTAAAGATGGGCATACAGATTGGGCTCCGGCAGATCACCAGGGGATGTTTTCGCCTGCCTGTAACCGAGTTGGAACCTAAGTAGAGTGCTGCCGCAACCGAATCGGCAGTAACGGCTAAATAGGAGATGAAAGACCAAGTAAGAACCTGCGCATGAGTTTGAAGGAACCTCAGAGGTTATTGCTGAGTTGGTCTGAATGCGCATAGATGGGTGTCACTATGCTTCAGGGCGGGATCCGCTTCCGATACTTGATATCCAAGTTCAAGAAGAAACCGGATGCAATCGTGACGAATCGTGGCGAATTGGGGAAGCCACTGGTGAGTCTCGAGCGAGAGAATCGGAAGCCGGCGTCTGAGCATTTTTCGAGCTCCCTCTAAGATGTTCAACTCGGCGCCCTCGGCATCAATCTTGATGTAATCGGGCTCTGGCAAAGCACCGGAATCGATTTCCTGGTCCAGACTGATGGTACGAACTGCCAACCCCCCTGAGGCCGAGAGGTGCCCTGCAACCGGGCTATCTGCACAATCGAAGTAGGAGACACCATTGACGTTCGAAACTGCGGCATCGATCACGAGCGTGTTGCTCAGATGATTCATGAGGAGATGTTGTTTCAGGTTCGCAAGATTAAGGGGTGCCGGTTCAAATGCGAAGACGCGGCCGGAAGGACCCACCAGGGACGAGGCGTACATCGTGTGATAGCCCGCCTGCGCTCCGATATCGAAGAAGACGTTTCCGGGCTGAAGCCTTTGTGCCATCAGCCGGGATTCCGCCACCTCATAGGTACCCCACCAGCAGGCATGGATACTCGATCCCACGATCCATCTCTTTCCCTGAAGCGGGCCGTGTATCACGGGGACGCGGAGGCCAGACGGAATATAGTTTAATGGTGTGCGCAGCAGGCGTTTGAGCGGGCTGCCACTCGGGATTGCAGAAACACGGTCGATGACCGAATCCAGGCCCAATTTCATCGCGATCTCCCCTTCAACATCGCCAACCGCCGTCAGTTTCCTATTTCATCTATATCCGGAGCGGGCTGGAGTTTCATAGCTCACTGCACGGCGGTCGCAGCCTGCTCGGGCCGGAAGACCAACATACCTTCTTTGACGGGCGCGTTGTCATATACGGCGATGACTTCGTCGGGGATAGGCGTGAGATCTGTGCCACGCATGAAGTCGCGCAAAGAGGTCCCCACCGGCCTAGAATCCAAATTAGGGGCTGCCTTTCCGTTGCGTAGATCACTGAGATGCACGGTTCTGAAATCGATGCTGAAGCGAGTTCGTCCTGAAGTGTTCGGCACTGTGGAGTGCAATTGCGCCGCAGAGAACAGAATGGCGCCACCGGGCTCCGTGACGAATCGAACCTGCGGATCCAGTTCTATTGGTTCGAGGGGTTTTGGCTGGGGCCGCGTGTCAGTCTTGATGTGTTGCGCGGCATTCGCGCGGCTCTTGCTATTCCACTCATAATAGTTGAAATCAGCCGATCCATTGGCAACCTCCCGATTCCAGTAGCCCGGATGAAAGGCCATCGAACTCTCAGAGGCCATCGGGAAAATAGGAAGCCACCAGTTGATCTGGCACATGGGAGCCGAGTACCAGGTGTCACGATGCGGATGGTGGGCAAAGCCGACACCAGCCGTGAGATAGGCATCTGACGTGACAGCGCGGAGCCTTGGCACGTCAAGATAGGTATTTTCCATGTCACAGCCGAAATCGAGCAGCATCTCTTGGATCAGCTTCTTCGTTTTCGGGTGATGAATGAACGCGGGTTTCATGGGCGCGAAAATCTTCACGAACTCTTCAACTGGCATGTCGTACTGCGCCTGTGTCGGATCGGAAGAATGGAAGCCTTCGGATATCATGTCGCGGGCGAACCCGATGAACTCCAGAGAAGTTTTCCTTGGAGAGTAAACAAACAGCTGCCCGCCGTACAAATGATCGCGGCGCTGATCATCGGTCATTGATGCATCCACATATACGGTATTGTTCATACCAGATCCTCCATAATCCTAGACAATCGCGGGTGATGGTATTGGCACAATAAACTTGCCGCCAGTTTCTTTGTAGACTCGCTGTTGTTGCATTATTTCCGACGCAAAGTTCCACGCGAGCACCAACAGGTAATCCGGTGGATTCTCCTGAAGCTTCGCAGGTGAATGTATAGGCAAATGGTTGCCTGGCATGTAGCGGCCCTGTTTGAACTCATTCAGGTCCACGATATAGTCAAGCACTGAACTGTCAATCTTGCAGAAGGACAGAAGTGTCGTAGCTTTCGCCGCGGCGGCATAACCCGCGATCTTCTTGCCAGAACCCTTCAACTCTTTGAGGATCGCAACCAGCCTGTCGCGCACACCTTCGACCCGTGAGGCGAAACTCTGGTAAAACCCGATCTCGTTTAGCCCTAATTCCTGTTCTTCATTCAGCAGAGCCTTTACACGCTCACCGAGCTGACCACTGGGTTCAACATAGAGCCGAAGGGAGCCACCATGGATTGCCGTTCGCTCGACATCAGCCAGAATCAGGCCGTGCTGTTTCAATAAGTTCACGAGCGCCGTCACCGAGAAATAGCAAAGGTGTTGGTGATAAATAGTGTCGAATTCGCACTTTTCGATCAGATCGACGAGATACGGGCATTCGATCACAGCGACGCCTCGCGGCTTCAGCAATTTGCGGAATCCTTCAACGAACCCATTAAGGTCAGCCACATGGGCGAGGACGTTATTGGCGAGGAATACATCTGCGTGCTTGCCTTCGGCGGCCAGATCGTCCGCCAGGTCCTCTGTGAAGAAGGCCTGCATACTGGTGATTCCTTCCAGCTGCGCCTTCGCGACTGGTCCCTCCGCTGGATCAATGCCAAGCACCGGGATGCCCTTGGCTACAAAGTTGCGCAGCATGCAACCGTCATTTGAAGCCGCTTCGATAACCAAGCTCTCGTGATTCAAGCCACGCTTATCGATGATCGAATTGGCACTCAGCGCAAAATGCTCGCGCAGGCTCTTTGACACGGAAGAAAAGTACGGATACGACCGGCAGAAGAGAATCTCCGGCGGTACCGTCTCGGTAATCTGTACCAGAGAGCAGTCAGGACAAAAGACGAGATCAAGTGGCGCGGTAATCTCGGGAGCGCCAAGCTCATCACGCGTCAACAAACCGTCTGCCAGGGGTGTACGCCCGAACGAAAGTATGGGAATGGTGTTGGGCGACGCACAAGCACGGCATCGGAAGCTCGCATCTTTCATATTTGGACCGCCTCCAAGACGACAGGGGCTGGTTGCTCCACCCGTCGAAGTGTTGAATCGAGTTCGTTGTCGGCTAGAAGTTTTCGGAGATGGGCTATGCGCTTGTAACGCTCGCCCTCAAAATCCTCGACCTTGAGATCTGTTTTGCGGTAGGCCTCGTAGAGCTCAAGGGCTCCTTTACGCGCGTCCCACTGCGGACGGAAAGCTGGGATCATCCGCTGGATTTTCGAACAGTCAACCCGGTAACAACGTTTATCCGCAGTGCCACCCTGCGCGTATTCGATCGTGGTATTCGGCACCGTCTCTTCCACAATCTCCGCGAGCTCATGTATCTGGTAATTGTCTTCAGTGCGTCCCACATTGAATCCCTGGTTGTGCACCACATCCAGTGGGGCCTCCAAAATAGAAAGGAAGGCGCGAGAGATGTCCTCGATGTGCACAATCGGACGCCAAGCCGTGCCATCGCTCTTAATATGGACCCGGCCAGTCGCGTAGGCCCAAGCAACAAGATTGTTGAGCACAAGATCAAAGCGAAGACGGGGGGAGACTCCGAAGGCGGTCGCACTACGCAAGAATGTCGGACTGAAGTGGTCGTCTGCTAGCTTCGAGACATCCTGCTCGACACGAACCTTCGAAGTGCCGTAAGGAGTAACCGGATTGAAAGCTGACTCCTCGGTTAGCATATCTTCTCCACCAGCGCCGTAGTTACTGCAGGAAGATGAAAAGATAAAGCGCTGAATGCCGGCATCCTTCGCTAGCTCCGCAAGGCGGACCGAAGCGGAATGATTGATCTCGTAGGTCAGCTCGGGATTGAGATCGCCGAGCGGATCGTTCGACAAACCGGCCAAATGGAGGATAGCTTCGACTCCATCTAGATCGGCAGCTGTTACGTCCCGTACATCCTTCCGGAGGGAGGGTACCGATTGAACGCCTTCACAGAAACTGCAGCGCTCAAAAAGGCAGGAATCGAGCCCAACCACCTCATGCCCGGCCGACAGCAGCAGGGGTACCAACACTGTTCCGATGTATCCTTCGTGTCCCGTCACCAATACGCGCATCTCGATCCTCCCAAATCTTCCAAGGTGCACTCCCGTTTGCCCACAAACTCTCCAGATAGCGTTTCTCCCGGATCGTATCCATACATTGCCAGAAGTCGGAGTGCCGGTAAGCCATCAGTTGGCCATCTCGAGCTAGGCGCTCAAGCGGTTCCTTCTCCCAATGCGTGCTGTCCGCATCCACGTAGTCGAAGACGCCCGGCTCAAGCACGAAGAATGCCCCATTGATCCAACCTTCCCGCGTCTGCGGCTTCTCGGAGAACTCCACGATTTGATCGCCCTGCATTTCAAGGTGACCAAAGCGCGCTGTCGGCCGTACAGCGGTGAGCGTTGCGAGGCGCCCATGGCGCTTATGAAACGCCAGCAATTCGTGCAGGTTGAGGTTGGAGACACCATCACCCCAAGTCAGCATGAAGGTGCTGCCGCCAAGATACGGCGCGAGCCGTTTGATCCGACCGCCCGTTTGAGTCTCCATGCCTGTGTCGATCAGTTCTACATTCCAATCTTCCACCGGGCAACCGCTCAGTTTCACCCTGCCCGTTGCTGTGGAGACGGTCAGGTCCCGATTGAGGGAGCAGTAGTCGATCATGTACTTCTTAATGACCTCGCCCTTGTAACCGAGTCCGATGACGAAATCTCGGAAGCCATAATGAGCGTAGTGCATCATGATGTGCCAGAGGATCGGTTTGCCGCCGATCTCCACCATGGGTTTCGGACGAATATCGGTCTCTTCGGCCAGGCGCGAGCCCAGCCCTCCTGCCAGGATTGCTACTTTCATACTGTTTTGCCTCCCTGAGCTTGTGTAGTAAGTTCCATCTCGGATTTCCCCTGGTCGCCCGTGGCTCGCTGCTCGAGCCGACGCGCGGCACGACTGTTTTGATAGTTGAAGAGGATCTGGTCAGCCGCAATGACCAAGTCTTTCATCATGCGGCGGAAATGCTTCTTCGTCCAAGGCAGCATGAGTGCGTATGCATGCAGCTTCTGGCTTACGGAGAGGGGAGCTCGCTTCACAGAAGCGGTGTATTCGTAAAATTGGCGAAACTCAGGGAAAGTAACTGCCCGACTCTTTGTCGGATCCCACCATTCTGGGCATGGGAGAGTACCATGGCGCCGTATTAGTCGAAAGCCCTGAGACTTAATGCGAAGAGGGACCGCTTGTGTTGACTGGTTCTCATGACGAGTATTGATGAACAGAACCTTCTCAGATTCCCAGAATCGACCGAGCAACGCTACCTGCGCCAACAACACGCCATCTGAGTTGACATAGCTACCTTGCGGTGGGCACTGACGCAGTGCATCCAGCCGGAACACACCGAAGATCTCAAAGCACATATGATCTTTCAGCAGAAGATCATGCCAGCGAACAAGAGGATCTGGCGAATCGAACCGTAGCGGCGGATTGCCACATTCAACTGGGTCACCGGCGGGCGATACTGTTGTTGTGCGGGTGTGTGCCAGCACCAGACCTTGATCAGCCTCAAGCGCCGCGATGCATTCTTCCAAGAAGGTCGGCTTGAGGAAATCATCGTGCGCCGCCTGTTTGTAGTATTTCCCGTTTGCCAGCGAATAGACGCGGCGGAAATTCCACCCAGCGCCCATGTTTTTTTCATTTCGGAGATAACGGATACGGGAATCTCGCGCAGCGTACCGGCGGCATATCTCGTCAGTGGTATCAGTCGAAGCGTTGTCGGAGATGATCAGCTCGAAATCCGAGAAAGTCTGCCCCAAGATGGAATCTAAGGCCTGGGCAAGAAACCGGGCAGCATTATAAACGGGCATACCGATGGTCAACATGGGAGATGCGGACATCGAAGCACTCCTGCCTAAAGTCGAACCCACAGTTATCGTCGTGAGGGAAGGTCGAGCAAATGCAAAGAACAAATCAGGCTACGCCGCGAAGCCGAGCGAGGATCTCTTTGAACAGGCTCTGGCTGTACATGAGGTTAATCAAACCATCGAACAGGAATGAGGGCATGTAAATCGAAGGCCTCCAGAACCACATCATTCGCGCTTCCGGCTCAGCCTTCAGTTCACCTATAAAACGGTTGTAGCTCAAAAGCGAGTTAGGTGATCGGGAGAAACGCGCATATAGATATTCGAGATGAAGGAGATAGGAACTATTCTCTAAGGGCCGTAGTTGCGCAGCCAAATGGGGATCTAGGGATTCCAGGAAATCACGCTGTGCAGTCCAAAGATTTCTGTAGATCGTGATCTCTCGTAAGAGGGATTCTGCCGTTATCTTGGATCTCTCATAGCTATTTGCACCGTGCAGTCGGTATTCAGCCAATACCTCCTGCCTGCGCACCACCGATGTAAGCAGCGGAGCGAAGCGGATGATTACTTGATCCGCACAGACTCTGAAGCTCTCGGGCAATGGAAAGATTTGTTCCGCCACCGTGCGGTGCAAACTCAATCCAGAGGTCGGGGGCATATAGCCCAATGCGCCCCCATCTTGTAGCATCCGCTCACCTTGCCAGCCATGCGGGAGTCTCGATCCTAGCGGCCAAACCCCTTGCGGCAGTCTTTGCTTGTTCACCCGCTGCACGCGATGCACGCCAAAGCCTGCTTGGGGAGCTTGACGGTGAGCCTCGACCATAGATGCGACCTTCGCTGGCCGGAAGATATCGTCGGAGTCAAAGAAACAAAGCAGATCGCCAGTGCTCGCGGCAAAGGCAGCATTAAAACCAGATGCTTGGCCCCCATTTTCCTTCGCGATCAGGAAGATGCGTGGATCACGCTGGCAATAGTTGGCGACAATTTCTTTCGAGTTATCCGTCGAGCCATCGTCGCAAATGATCAATTCGAAATTCTGATAGGTCTGCGCGAGAACGCTCTCGATCGCCTGGGGCAGGTACTCGTCGTAATTGTAGTTCGAGACGAGGATAGAGACCTTCGGCTGCTCCGGTAATGTTTTCAAATGGATTGGCGAAAGCAGTTGGGCCACACTCACGTCGATTCTCCGCAAAAATCGCCTTCCAAGTCAGTAAGCTCCAATACCCTTCAATACGAGCGCAGGCGTTTCGAGAATGATTTTGATGTCACTCAGCAGAGACCAATTGCGCGTGTACTCCAAATCCAACCTCACCATTTCTTCAAACGGCAGTGCACTGCGTCCTCGAACCTGCCACAGACCAGTGATGCCAGGCTGCACGCGGGAGCGACTTTCGGCCCACTCGGCAAACGCGCGGCTCATGCCATCGGGTTCAAGATCGGCTGCAGGCAGAGGCCGTGGGCCCACGAGGCTCATATCCCCGCGCAGAACATTGAAGATTTGTGGCAACTCGTCCAGGCTATAGCGGCGCAGCCAACGGCCCACCCGGGTGACCCGCGGATCATTCTTGATTTTGAAGATGTGCCCTGTCTTCTCGTTGGCCGCCGCAACCTGAACGCGATTGGAGACTGCATACATCGATCGAAACTTATAACAGATGAAATGCCGCCCGCCCTTGCCTACACGCGCAGCCCGGTAGAACACTGGCCCTTCGGAATCGAGCTTGATCGCTGCGGCGATGATCAACATCATCGGAGCCACAAGTATCAGAGAAATGCTGGCGAGCAGTAGGTCGAACTCTCTCTTCAGCAGCTCCTGTGACTTCGAGAACCTAGGCGGAGTGACCTCCAGAACGGGGAAGCCGTAAAACTCAGACAAATTCATGCGTGCCGGTCCCGTCGCAACCTCAAACGCAAAGTTCATCGGCATGCCCATCCGTTTGCACACCATTCCGCACCGCTCCACTTCCGTGTGAGGCATTGAGTTGTTCAGCATGATGATCTGCGTAATCTGCTCGCGATTAATCACCTCTGCAAGTTGCATGGTGGTTCCGAGGACCGGAAGAGTGTCGGGAACTCCAATTGCCGATTGGCCTTCGGGAACGATCAGGCCCTTAAAAATGCTTTCTCCCCCACCTGGGGACATCTGCCGCAAAAGCCGGGCCGCCATCTGGCGGTCTCCGAGCAGCGCTGCGCGAACAGGCGAGAGCGACAGGCTTTCTGTCTTGAGACAAAACAGCAGTGTTCCGAATCTTGCCAAAGCCAGCGTGACGAGACTGGTTGGGAAGAAGATCAGCATAAAGGCCCGTGACACCTGAAAGCCAACGGAGCGGTCGAAGACGGTGACTGACACGACCGCGATGCTTGCCAGAATGCTCTGTTCGACAATGGAGAGCAAGATCTTGTGCCAGCCGCTCTGTGCAGGCGCTCGATAGTGGCCAAGGCGCCAAGCGAGTGCAGACCAGAGAGCTAACACGACTAAAAGTGAAGGTGCCCAGACCGTTGCCTCTCTGATGGTCACGTGCTGAGATGCCAAAGAGTTGAGCAGTATTCGCACATTGATCGTCAATCGCCACGCGCAGGCAACCGCAATTGCATCTGCCAATAGACGAACCGCTTGGTAAAGACGAAGATTTCGAATGCGCATTGCTTTTCCGATCATAAGGAGGCACCAAAGGAGCAATCGATGAGCCGCCGCCCAACCCTGCGGCCCATGAGAGAGGATTTGCAAATTAACACCAAGGAGCTGGTGGACTTGACATCAGGTTGTACCAACGTATGCGGAATAAGCGCCGTAATGCGACGATTTCTCCCGCTCCACATCGTAGTCGTTCAAAATGGTGCCGAGTATGTTTGTGCCGTCCTCGGCCAGGAGCCTACGCGCTTCTTCCAGATCGTCTACGCTGGTACGGCCGGCACGGCACACCAGTACCAAACCGTCAGTGAATTTGCTAATAAGACGCGCATCTGAAAGTCCAAGCAGGGGAGGGGCATCAATAAGAACAAAATCGAACTCGTTACGAGCAGTCTCGATCACTGCGGCAAGACGATCGGAATGCAGGAGCCTGCCCACACTTCCCTTTACGCCCCCGCTGGGAAGGAGGTACACGCCAGGAAAACCCGTGGGGCGTACCAAACTGATCGCATCCGCCTGCTCCTGCTCGTCCAGCGTGTTAGACAACCCCTCCGTCTCTTGTATGTCAAATAGCTGCGGGAGCGCCGGCCGCCGCAGGTCGCCGTCAATCAACAGCACACTCCGACCTCCCTCTGCGAGGCTTACGGCGAGGTTAGCGATTGTGGTCGTTTTCCCGCACTGCGGGTGAGGGCTGGTCACAAGCAGCACCTTAGGCACGACGCCACCTCTCCGGCTGAACAAGATCGATGTCACTGCAGAGCGATACGCTTCGGCCATAAAGGTCTTGTCCGGCGCCTGCCAATGTTGGAGCATCGGATGTACGTCCACTAGACCGGCGCCATTCTCGAGCGCGAGCCTGAGATGATTTTTCATGGACTTGGCTATACGAGGAACCCGGGGAATTACTGCGAGTTCGGGGCATTCGGCATGTTGGCCGCTCTCACCCGGAGAACGGAGTCTGTTATCCGAGCGCTCATAAATGAGGATATAGAGGAGGGAAAGTACGATACCCGCCAGCACACTCAACAGGCCGCTAATCGTAAGTTTCGGGGAGTATGGAAGAACTGGTGCCTTCGCAGGACTTACCACACGAGCACTCGGTGCCCTTAGCGCTGCCATTAGACTAGCTTCCTTCTGCCTCTGCAGCATGGACTGATACACCAGCCGGTTTACGTCCACCTCATGCTTGAGCATGTTGTATCGGACTTGCTTACCGCCTTGGTCGGTGACGACTGCCATCTGCTGCTCATACTGCCGCTTGAGCAGTTGTTGGCGTCGCGCAGCGGCCTGTTCTTCAACTGAAAGCTGTGTGACGACCGCGGATCGCTGCCGTCCAACCTCCGCTTCGAGCTCGTGAATTTGCGCTTGGAGCTTCTGAACGCGATAGTTTGCGGGTGTCATCGTTGTGCTCAGGTCTGCCAGCTGCCTGCGCAGTTCGGTAAGCTTTGCAATGTCGTCGCGGATCGAGGGATCCCCGGCGACCTGCGGTAGATTATCGGGAGTCGCGCGGAGGGTCATCTCCGCTTGAGCCTGGCGGCCGGCGCGATCTACTTCTGCTTGCGCCAGCCCTTGTTGAATCTCACGCAAATGCTCAGTTGCAACCGACTCATGGGTATCATCCGTGAGCAAGATCCCGCTGGCTCGTGTAAATTCTTGAAGGGCGTCCTCTGATTCCTCCAGCTTCTTCTTTGCATCCCCTAACTGTTGCTTCAGAAAGGTGCCCGTCTTAGAAACGGATGCCATCCGCGCATCTTCTCCCAGCTCTATGTACTGGTTGGTCAGCTCGTTCGCCGTCGCAGCCACAAGCTTTGAATCCGGACCAACAAGCGTAACGCCTACCAGATTCGATCCCCCTTGCTCCTTTGCCTTGGTTGTGGAGAGAATCCGACCGATCAGTGCCTCACGCGCGTGATGGTCTGAGGCCAATCGTTCTGGCACTTGGGGAGCCATGGCCGCTATCACGCGATCAACCACAGCCTCGTTCTGCAAGAGGTCGATTTGCGTTTCGAGATACGCATCTTGCGTCATCGTACCGGCGCTCATATCCACAGCACGGCCATTCATGAAATCCTGGTTGACACCAGTGATCTCAAGAACGGTCTGTGCCTTATAGGACTTTGGGGCGAGCAGCGCATAGAGACCACCGCCGAGCAAGCACAGCAGAAAAATCCCCGCGACCGCGCCACGATGCCGGCGCAACAGCATGAGATAGTCGATTTGCTTCTCTTGCTCGCCGTAAACAGCAGTCGTCCGTAAAAGATCGATACGGTCAGCGTGCGGTGCTGTCGGTCCTATGATTTCAGTTGGAACAGGCGGTTTTACCTGTCTAAGCGGCGTGTGCATGACGAGGGACTCCGTATGGCCGATGGATTAAAACGGCGTGTGGATTAGCGAAAGACTGCAATACCCGTGCCCACATTCAAGCCGATTTCCAGCGCGCGGATGCCCGCATTCTTAGCGGCGCTATTGGGCACAAACAGAATGTCATCTGCATGAAGCGGAACGTCAGGAGACTTGCTGCCCATGATCTTACCCAGATCGAGCATAGATTCGACGCGGTCGCCACCGGCGGTGGCATGTAAGATTCTGGTTTTGCTTTTTGCGGCGGTCTTGTTGATTCCCCCTGCAAGGGCGATCGCCTGTAGTACGCTGAGGCTGCTGTTGTGACCATCGAGAACATATCCTCCCGGCCTGATGACATCGCCCACTACGTACACCATCCTGGCCCTGGGCACTGTGATAACGTCGTTTGCTTGAACCATGACGTTTGCTGAGGGATCGCTCCCGTCAATGATCTTCTGAAGGTCGACCTCCTTCACATAAAACTTAGCGTTTGGGTCGTTTGGGTCTGCAGCCGGAGCGCTACTCTTATCCGGAGAGAGCGGACGTGTAATCATGATCCTGTCTCCGGCCTCAGGCCTCAGACCGCCGGCCATAGAGATGACTTGCATTACACGAGTTGGCCCATGCAGCTGGATGACGCTCGGGTTGCTGACCGAACCCACAACGGTCACAGGCTCGCTCCGATAGTCGGTCACGTTCACGGAAACCTGAGGATCCTTGAAATAAGTACTGTAGCGGGTCGTGAGATTTGCTTCCAAGGTGCGGACTGGAATGCCCGCCGCCTGAACCTTACCCACCATAGGCAAATTGATCTTTCCGTCTGGGCCTACCTCCGTGGGCCGCTCCGGCATATCATCCGCTCCGAATACCCGAACCGTCACTTGGTCCCCAGTACCCAAAATGTATGCACCTCGGTCAACCGGTAGATTCACAATCGGCGATGCAGCCACCCTGTCTGCGATGGTTTCCGAGCGCACGGCCGGCGCAGTCTGCGCCACTGCGCCGCCGACAAACAAAGCTGGGATTAATAGACACAAAAAGTCCGAACGACGAGCCCTGAGTGGAACCTTCGACATGGCAGTGCCTCTATGAATCAGTTCCAGTGCGGAACAGACTTGTTCCGCGCGATTGATAACTGGAAAATCTGCCGGAAAAATCGGAAACGGGAACATCCGGCTTTGCGCAAACGGCAACAGAGGAGAATGGCAATTCCACTAGGACGGAACGGCGGAGCAGATCGACTGAAAGGATCAGACGCTCCTTGCCACGCACTTCGACCAGAACTCCATCCAGCCCGGTCAGCGGGCCGGAGGTTATGCGCACATGACCCGTGGTCGACGGGTCAATATACGGCCAGCTTTCAAGCGGCAACTCCGCTTCCGTCGCTGTGCGCAAGCCTTCAATTTCCCGGCGGTTTGCGGGCAGCGGTGCGGAGCCCGCGCGAATGACATCAATGACGCCCGGAGTACAGCGGATCTTGCCAATCTCGGAGCGCTCGATATCACAAAATATGTATCCGGGGAACAGCGGCATCTCTACCGTTTTGGAGCGGTCGGCCCATTTGCGTTTCGATCGAGAGAGGGGAAGAAATTCCTCGTATCCCTTCCCGCGCAACGACGAGGAAACGAGTTTTTCATGTCTTGAACGAACGCGGAAGGCATACCAATCCGTTGTTTCGGCAGTCAATTGCATTCGACTCTCCATCCGTCCATGTTGTGCAAGTACGCGGGGGAGTTCGGCAAAAGCTGAGCGCCTTCGAGATCGCTATCGAGTGGTGCTGCCGCCAGGCGGAGCTACAGCACTCTCGGTTACAGGACCGAGTATCAGAAACGTCTCATGCTCCCGGGGGGAAGCGAACTGAGAATAGCACTTTCGTTCGACGATGTCCCACAAAAGTGGAACGCCAACTTGCGACATCGATGTCTCATCGATGTCGTACCGGCCGGTGCGAGGAGCTGTTGATAATGGATACTCGCGCGTTCTCGAATGCAATCGCACAGGTCATCCAGGGGAGGCTATCGTCCTCGCCAGTCAGAGGCGTCTTAAGCATGATGACCGGCACCGGTAAACGCACATCAAACTCCTGCTCGAGACATCTCAAGGCAACCACGTGGTATCCCTACCTTTCGTAGCTCTCCCTTGCAGTCACGCCGCGGATCGAATTTTTGGATTTCTCGTCGGACCGGCTCACAAGGTCGAGATAAATCTCGTTCATCATCTCAGCCCGATGCGTCCATGTTTGCTGGTTTGCAAAGGCATGCGCCGCCTCTGACATTTTGCGCAGGAAGTCGGGGTTCGATACTAGTGCTTCGATTGCAACTGCGAAATCTCTGATGATTTGTTTTGGGGTTTTGACCGGAACCTTGATAGAAGCGTCTTCAGGAACGAACGCGCGCATACCCTGATGGTTGAGAGTAACAATCGGGAGTCCATGTGCCATGGCTTCCAAGACAACGGAGCCGAAAGAGTCACGCAACGAAGTGAACAAGAATGCATCACACCGCTGAAACAGCGCCGGCATATCCTCGTGCGGAATACGCCCCAGGAACTCGACACGGCTTGTCAATCCTAGGCTCCGTGTGAGCCGTTCCATTTTGCTCTGGTCGCTCCCACAGCCGGCCACCAGCAAGCGAGGTTGGCGATGATTGCATTCCGCTAGTGCGCGCAGAGCTACGACTAGTCCTTTAATCGGTTCAATTCGTCCGGCCCAGAGCAGCGTGACCTGCTCTCCCGTTGATCGTGCAGCTGGGGCAGTGATTCGCTCATTTACACCGCAATCCAGAAACAGTTCAACATTCCTTGCGCCGGCCCGCTTCAACAGCGTTCTTGTGTCGAAGTTAGTGGCCAGCACGATGCCGGCACTCGCGAGGCTCTTTCGTAATCTTGGTGAAAAGCGAAGCGAGTGTACATACAAGCTCCTTACACCCTCTTTCATTCGTTTTTGACGAAGAAGCGAGATTAATGCCACCGGGAAGAACTGCCCTCCACCAACCGGACCCCAGACAGAGCGCACTGGCAGTTTCCAGAAAGGGGGGGAGATGGCAATGGTGCTCCAGCTAACGTGATGGACGAGATCGAACTGCACTTCTTTGTGGAGAGCAGCAGCTTGCTCGTAAGCCCGGTTCAACCAAAGCCAATAATGGAATCGGATGCCCTTTTCTTGACCCCCGCCTGGTACCCAACGATCGAACGGGCTATCTACAGTGATCCAAATGAATTTGATGTTTGCATTCGGCTCCGCTTCTAAAAATCTGTCTACACGATCCTTATATTCTGGATGAGCGACCACCCAGACTCGATTTGTACGCGACAAATGCCAGGACCAGTTCCAAGTATTTGCGGGTTCGGATCCTAAGCCCGGACCACAAGCATGGCCTACGATAAGTATCTTCATGATCCCAAGTTTTGCTTTGCAATGGCTCTTCGTTGATTACAACCCTGCAAGGACAGCACGCGCGAACGAGATCGGGCAGAATCGACGTTTCACGTATGAAACATCCGGGTGCTTTACGAGAGAGAGCTGCCCGGTGAGAGGCTCGAATACGAGGGTTGCGCAGCCAAGCTGACGTCAGCAGCCCCCCGATAGGGAGAACTCGGCGCCAGGACTACGCGTCTGCCGCACAGGACCGGACCGATGATCAAACCCATGCTTATATAGTTTGGGATCGAACCCATGGGGGACTCGAAGGAGTTGCCAAAAAGAGCGGCGACCAATGTCGAAATCCAAATTGCCAAGCCATAGGATTGCCCAGTCAGCCTGTACACACGCCATAGCATCCCGAGAATGGAAGCTTGGAGCGAAAAAAATAAAAAGACCCCGATCCAGCCTGAATACCCGAGCGCAAAGAAGAAGATACTATGCGGCGTTCGGATGTCCATGCCCTTGAGGTATGGCACCAGATCCTTTAGCGGAAATCCATAGCCATTGCCGATTAAGGTTTTTGGCAAGGACTCATGCACAGAACTCCAAATGGCTTTCCACCAGCGGGTCCGCCAAGAAACTGTGCCAGCATACATTCCGATGTTTTTCGAGGACGTGTACTCTTGCGCTAGCTGGGGGTCGATTGCGGCCAGACCGCGAGCCGCGATTTCGCTTGAAGAAATTCTGCCGCCTCGTTCCGCCGGGCCGGGCAGATCTACATCAGCGATAAATCCTACTAGGAGCAATACGAATACCAGAGCGCCTACTGCTAGAACCTTCTTCATCTTCCGTTCCAGTAAGCCCCAGATCGTGAAAGCTACAGCCGCACTTACCCATTCCTCCCGCTCCTGAATGGCCAGCGACATAAACGCGCCAATCACCATCGGCAGCCAATAACGTGATGGTTTTCGTTCTAGAGCGAGGAGCGACAATATAATAAATAGGCCGCCGCCCGCCTGACTGAAAACCGGAACGTCGCTACCCGGCATTGTGATCTTGAGATGATGATCCAGGAACAGAAGATAGGCGGGGCCATAGATCGCGAGCATCCACGCATAACATCGGATTACCTTCCGATAAAGAGTCGGGTGCTCGGTCCCTATCCATAGACCGAGGAAGAAATAGACCGGATAGATATTGAAGACCAGATTTTGCAGGGCGGTGAGGGGCGAATAACCGGAAAAGACCCCATACAGCACTTCAAAGATGCCGTACAGGATGGACAGCAAGAGCGACCACGCAAGCGGGCCGAATGCGCCGCCTGTGGTCAGAGCACTCATCCAGCGGTCACAAAGCGCTCTAGGACGCAGCAAGCAGAACAGGAATAGAACGATATCGCCGATAAAAATCTTGGCTGGCGGAAAACCGAGGTAATAGAAGGCGCGTCCGAAAAAAGATCCGAGCATCATGAAGAACACCAACCTCGCCCATCCATGTATAGATGAGATGGGTTCAGTATCCAGCGGACGTATCAAGTTGAATCTGATCTTTACTCGCATCCGTGTTGTCCCTATGCAGTGCCGTCTTCTTTGACTGCGGTTGCTTAGCTAACTTTGGCTTACCCACTTCTCTACGGTTACGAATTGACACTCAGTTTTAGACCATGATTCCAGCAATCGGCGAGTCACCTCGAGCGTTGGCCCTCGGTCCACTCCGAGGTGATCCTGTCCACCGTCGTGTAGCAGGATATTGCTGCCCTTCTTCCGTCGCTGGTTGATGCTCACCTTCAGCTTAAGGCGATCGAGGATCTCCTCCGGTGACAGTGCGGTCCAGTCACGACCCGTCGCGTTCCACATCACCGGCGTCAAACCCAACTCGCCCGCGGCGCGAAGAATGTCCGGGCACCGTACGCCATGCGGAGGGCGGAAGAACCGGACTGGCTCGCCGGTCGCGTCCTCAATGGCTGCGTTACAGCCGGCCAGTTCCTCGCGTACTCCTTGCGGCGACTGCTGCAGCAGGACCGGATGGGTCATTGTGTGGTTCCCGACTAAGTGCCCCGCCGCGCGTATCTGGCGCGTGATTTCGGGCCGCTGCCGAACAAACTTTCCAATTAGGAAGAAGGTGGCGCGCACGTTGTGGTGGGCGAGAATCTCGAGCAACCGTAGCGTATAAGGATCGTTCGGCCCATCATCGTAGGTCAGAGCGACTTCCCGCGCGTCATCCCCTGCAATCACCGTGCGGCCAAAGAACTGTGAGCCGGGCCAGGCATACCCTACAGCGAAAAGCGCCTTAGCCACTCCAACGGCCGCCCGCTCGGCAATCGTGCGTTGCGTCATATATCGAGACCATGTTTTCAATAGCTGGCGGGACTAAATAGCCGCAAGGCCCGTGGAATAGCCTCAGCGGCGCCGGACTGGAAGAAAGAGATCACGATCGTACAATTCGAACGGAAACGCCACCCGATCTTCATGCTGCGATCTTCGTTCACCGTCGCTCTTCTCAACTGGCGACGCTGGTGTGGTGTTGCGGGCCTACGCGGCCTCGCTGCCCGCTCAAGAGCCGGCGATACTGCTCCTCCAGAAGACTGGCGGCCCGCTCCCAGGTGAAGATGGAGAGCGCCCGCTTCCTCGCGGCGCGGCCCATTTTCTCTCGCAGATCGTCATCTTTTAGCAATCGCAAGATTTGTTGCGCCAACGCGCGTGGGTCCTTCTTTTCAACCAAAAATCCAGTCTCGCCCTCTGCCACGGTTTCCGGTAGGGCGCCGGATCGGCTGCCTACGACTGGAAGGCCTGCCGCCATTGCCTCGACCGGCGGAAGCCCAAAACCCTCCCCCCAAATCGGCGGAAAAACAAAGATGTCCGCACCGTAGTATCGATCGACTAAATCCTGGCGTGCAATGAACCCGGTAAATGTCACCTTTTCAGCGATGTCCGAGGTCAATTTGCTTTTTAGATAGGCCTGGTAGGTTCCCGCGTCGCCGGGCTCGAGGCCAAACCTGGCCATTAGCCGTCTGACCGGCCGCTTTGCATAAAAATGGGCCACCTCTTTTATCGTGGTGCGGTCTTTCATATCAAACACTTCTTCCAACGGGTAATTCGCCAGTGAACCCACCATTTCGAGGTGAACATCAGGATACTCTTTCACTACCATGCTGAAGGCATCGAGTAGAACATGCGGTCCCTTATGAGGAGAAATGGCACCGGAGTATAGGATTCGTTTCTCCTTCCGTTGGCGGCTGGCAGAGTAGTCTTTTTCGCGTTGGAACTCCTCCGAATCGATATTGGAGTACAGCGTCTCGCAACGATCAGCGATGCTCGGAAAATCGCGTCTGGTCTTCCGACCGATGTAATCGCTTACAGTGAGCAATAGATCGACGCTCTCCAACCTGCGCCGCAGCGCCTCGAAGTTAGACTGGGAAAACCACTCAGCGTGAATTTGTAGAACGATCTTCGCCTTGGGATTGAGCGCCCGAATCACAGGCGCATATTGCGAACAGTGGTGGATGTGAATCACGTCGCATTCCTGCTTACGCAGATCCTCGGCAACTTGACGGCCATATTTGGGAAACAGCAAGTCGGAACTGGAAATGGGACTGGAAATTTGGATCAAGTTCCCGAGCTTCTTGTGCGCTTTGAAAACCAATGAGTCCATCCGCCCGGAAGGAATAAGACGTAGATGCAGGCTTGGGCCGCAGATCTGCGATGCGTTCTCCGGGTGGAAATCCTTCAGTCCATAAGCGATCACCTCAGACGATTTGGCCAGAGGACGGCCGATCCCCCAGGTGTAAATTCCGATGGAACTTTGAAAGGGCGGAACGATGACATCAAAAGGCTGGTTAACGAAGGCAATTCTCATCAGTCTGTCTCCGAAACGCGGGGCCTAGTTTTACGCTGCGGCTTGGCTCGCCGCCCCTACGGCTTGAGCCTCTCCTGCGGCAAAGATGCGCCGAATGGTCCAGAACCAGATAGGGAACAAAGTAACGACCTTGCTGAGAGCCATGGCCATGGCGATGCCGCTCAGACCCATCGAGCGGCTGGCTACGATGCCGAGGCCGATGGTCAAGAAAGCACAGAGAAGGATCGAGACCACGAGTGCATTTACCCGCTCCATCCCGGTCAACAACTGACCGGCGGCCATGAGTATTACGCCGAATAGGTTGTAAAGGCTGAGCCACAGAATCAGGGATGTATCGGGCACGGCGGCGGGACCCGCCCATGCACGAATCAGCGGCTTGGCCACCAGCGCAGTCACCAGCA
The DNA here is from genome assembly GCA_036500845.1 of Acidobacteriaceae bacterium. Taxonomy (GTDB): domain Bacteria; phylum Acidobacteriota; class Terriglobia; order Terriglobales; family Acidobacteriaceae; genus PALSA-350. Next base: position 9,248 of record DASYBJ010000656.1, on the reverse strand, counting down.
AAAGCACCCCTCCTGCTGCGACCGAGGCAAGCATTGAATTGCGATACGCGCCTTTAATCCACTTCCAGTCATTGCGTGCTTTGGCTTCACCGAATGCAGGAACAAATGGCGCCGTTGCCATCCAGATCAGATCGATCGGGAGCGTGACCACCTTCTGCGCGATGACGAAGACCATGACCTTGGCCGGACCGAGAAACTGGGTAATGATCATCGGCTGGCTTTGATAGATGCCGAGCGTGCCGAGCTGGGTCACGAAATACTTTGCGCCCAGCTTAAAGAGCCTACGCACATAATGCCACCGCACCGCGGAAGGCACAGGCAGCAACCAGGGATATCGCCTGAAGAACATGTAGTACACATTGACACACGCCAAAACAGTTCTGGAACCCGAGAGCGCCAACACCAATTGGGGCAGGCCGCCATGGAAACGCGTAACAATGACCAAGGCCATCAGCGCTGTCACGTTCCCCGCAATGGCCCACATGTTCCACAGGAAGCCATCCTGATAGGCGCTATAAATCGAGTACTGAGCGCTCAACGGCAGGCCTATGATGAAGAAGACAAGCGTCAATCCACAAGCAAGCGTCAGTTCGTGCGATGGAACAGTGGAAACTTTGAATACCGCGCTCCACGAAATGAACCGAAAACTTGCAATTGCCGCGATGGCAAAAATACCCGCGACAGCGCTCAGCGCCCAGATCGCTGAAGATGCGTATTCCTGAGCTGTACGCTGGTCATCGTTTCCGTGCGCCTGAGATAGCACATTGACCAATGCGTTGCCCGCAAGGCCGAAGTCCGTCATCGACATCCAGACCAGAAGACTGCTGATCGTTAACCAGACACCATAGCGCTCCGGCCCGAGGTAGTGCACCGTGAGCGGCACCGATACGAAGCTGATGACGATTGTCAAAGCCTTCTGGATCAAGGATGCCGAGGCGGTGATACTTGCTCTGCGATAGCGTTCGTGACCGCGGTCGGAGTGCGATCGGAACAATCCGCGCAACGTTTTTGGATCCCGCAAGTCTTTCCACCCGCTGACGAGGCGTTTGGCGAATGGATGCTCCGGAAGATGCAGTGACATGGTTTTCCTTTGGTGGAGTTCAGAACGATCGCGGCTCGGCGAGCGCAGAACCACTTTTGCGGTGCTTACGAGGGTTCGAATCGATGGATTTGTCCTACGCGAGCGACGTCGAAGAACCGGAGAAGTTGGATAATTCAGGCGGGGAAACCGAGGTGGCGATCTGCGCATAGCTTCGCCGTCTCAGTTACATCGGAGTATCCCAAAGGGACTGCGACATGTCAATCAAAGTGATCGGATTTTTACAGGGTCCTACGAGCGAAGCCTCTTGAACTTCTTGTTCGCTGTTCGGAGGAATTTGCTTGACCTTTAGTAACGTCGTTCGCAGTACGTTGAGCTTGAAAAACGGCTTTCCGGAACTGGCCGAACCGGCAGATTGAGTGGCGGGAGATTACCACTTTTCCTCACGAGCACGCGAACGAAAGCACGGCGGCTCACCTGTTGGATTGAGCGACTTGCTCACGGCCCGGTCCCTTGGGGATGTCCAGCAGCCTCGACGTGAAACGCGAAGCAGGAATTGTCACGATGGCCAAGGGACAGCATCAAGCAACGATCTGGTGACGGATCGGCCAAATCTGTCTGGCATTTGCTCATTTTCAAATTGCTTCACCAGCAAGCTCCGTCTGCGCACGATCCAAATCCTCTGGGACTCCGATATCCAAAAAGAATCCCTCGACACAATATGCCCTCGGCGCCAGTTGCGGTAGTTCCTGGACTAGAAAGTCCCTTTCAAAAGAAAACCGCTCAGTCAAGCGAGTGGGCCAATGGATATTCCGATTGATCGCGTAGACGCCTCCGTTGATCCAGCCGGGCCCAGACCGGTCCTTTTCTCGAAAGCCTAGGATGTGCGCTGCAGAGAAGACGACCTCGCCATAACGAGCAATGTCCGCCTGTGCCGTAATCGCGAGTGTCAGCAGGGCTGCCTGATCGTTGTGGAACTGCAACATGGCCGCATAGTCGATTTCAAGGAATGTATCTCCGTTCAAGACCAGAACCGCCTCCTCCGATGCGTGATTCAAGGCCTTGCGCAGGGCACCACCCGTACCTAACGGAGCATCCTCGATGACGTAGTCCACCGACATTCCGCGAAATGCTGTTCCGAAGCGCTGCTGGATCGCTGTGTGCAGGTGACCCACAGAGAGAAGCACGTGAGTACACCCTCCTTGACTTAGGCGGCTGAGAAGTATCTCTAAGAATGGTCGCCCCGCCACAGGTACCATAGGCTTTGGGATTCCGTTCAGCCTGGATGCCAACCGTGTACCCAATCCGCCCGCCAAAATAATAGCTTCCATGTCACTAACCGGCAGTCAAGCTAAAGTTTCCCAAAAAACGAGTGCAGAACGCCGACCGCAGCTCCAAGGATCTCAGCGTGCGATCTCTCAACACTTTCTCCATGCCTCTGCACCCAGATCGGTAAAATGACAGCCATACACGGTGCCAGCGTGTTCGCAGCAGCTCAAGGCTTCGGAGACGTGACGTTTGCGCATGGGATCTGCCAAGATCATCAGAAAACCGCCGCCTCCTGCACCCGAGATTTTGGCGGAGTACGCACCAGCCTCGAGCGCGCGAGCGTACAGTAATTCCATCTTCTCACTTAGAATCTTCCGAGCCATACGCGCCTTCGCAACCCAACTCGCACGCAGCACTTCATGCAATAGGTTGAAATTGCCACGCAGTAGTGCTTCTTTCATGCGAAGCGCCTCTTGCTTGATCTGGTGCATGGCTTGTAACGCTTGCTCTTCTTCTTGTTGAACATTTCTGGATTGTTCGGCAATGATGTCTGCGGACGCACGAGATGCCCCGGTATAGAAGAGCAGCAGTGACGCTTCCAGCTCGGAGATCACCCAACTCTTGATGCGCAGGGGATTGACCAATACTCGGCCGTTGCCTCCAAATTCCATATAGTTGAACCCGCCAAATGCCGCGGCATATTGGTCTTGTTGTCCGCCCTGCAGTGCAGCCTCTTCGCGCTCGATCACATAGGCCGTATGTGCCAATTGATAGTCGTCTAGCGGCCAATTCAGCCACTCTGCGTACGCTTTCAGCATCGCGACCACGAGCGTCGAGGACCCGCCCAATCCAGATCCGGATGGGACGTCTACGCGCGTCGTGATGCGGAGGCGGAGTGGGATGCCTGCGTTGAACTCTCGCACGACGTGGTTATAAACGTGCTTGAACAGATCGAGACTGCCGTCTGGCTCAAGGCGAGGTTTGGCCTCATATCGGCTGTCCTCCTTGAGGTCGGCAGAGGAAAACTCTACCGCATCCTCCTGAAGTGGATCGATAGTTGCGTAAGCGTAGTGTCCAATCGTTGCGTTCAGGATGGCTCCGCCGAAGCGGTCACAGTACGGAGACACATCCGTACCACCGCCCGACAGACCCAGACGCAAGGGAGCGCGCGAACGAATCTGCATATTGATACCCAGGAGAGCAAGGTCCAAGGACTGGGAGGCTAGAAAAGATAGCGACCAAAGCTTTCAACGGTACGTGGGAAAGACAACAGGCGGCATTACGGCTTCCCTTCTGGTCAAGTGCCGGCTGGCACAAAGACATCTCGGCCTTTAGAGGTTGTAATGCAAATGCCAAGTGAGATGAAGTCCAGGATGGAAATAGGAGAGATCGAGAGTAGACCTAGCTTCGCCGTCTCGGTTACAAGGGAGTATCCCAGACCGGCCGTAAGCTGTCAACCAAAAGTGATCGACACCAAAAGTGATCGACACGAGCCTTCTCTGCCCTTGACAGGTAGGCAACCGGACGTCATACTCCTGGCGTCTTATCCAGGGCCGATCCCACAACCGAAGAGCAACAGTGCCGCCCCGGAGAATATGCCTTTTCTAACAGGCCCGGTTCTGACAATTGGAGTAATTGACAACAAATTGGAACCGTTCTGGACGAGCATCGTGGAAAGCCTTTAGAGCGATCGATTGTGGATCGTTAGCGCAAGTAAAGTTCCCTCTCTTGAGATGACGCCACTCTTATTGATGGCGGCGGCGGGCAATTCGCTGCAGACAGAGAGACCAATAATGTCTCGCACATACTCTCATCGTCCGCCTACTCCCCCGGGCCCCTACCGCGAGAGGCCACCGCGTACGCAGCGGTCATGCGTAAGGTGATTGAAGGATGGTCGAAAGAGATACCGAAGGAAACAGATCCCATGCGAGAGAAATGCCTTTCCGTAGTGGTGCCCATCTATAACGAGGAGCGGACGCTCGAAGAGGTCGTGGGCAAAGTTCTAAAGCTTCCGCAATTGCTCGAGTTGATCCTTGTCGACGACTGCTCACAGGATCGGACCCCCGAAATTCTCCACGACCTCGCTGTCCGGTACTCCGACGTCATCGTTACCACACGGCTTGCCAAAAATAGCGGCAAGACCGCGGCACTTAAAGCCGGCTTCCGCCTTACCCGGGGTGATATTGTGATCGTGCAGGATGCTGATCTCGAATACGACCCGGCTGAGATTCCCGACGTCATCGCACCCATCATTTCCAACCACGCCGACGTAGTCTTCGGCTCTCGCTTTCTTGTCCGCAAAGCTGCGCGTGCCGTTTACTTTTACCACTATCTCGCCAACAAGGCCCTTACGTTCCTCTCCGATATGGCTACCAACATCAACCTCACGGATGTGGAAACCTGTTACAAGGCCTTCCGCGGCGATATCATCCGGAAGATGAAAATACGTTCCAGCGGCTTTGGATTCGAAATCGAAGTAATCGCCAAAGTTGCCAAGCTCAAGTGCGCCATCTATGAGACGCCGATCAGCTATTACGGTCGTACGTACGACGAGGGCAAGAAAATTACGGCCATAGACGGCGTCGCTGCTTTCTATTACGCAATCCGTTACAATTTCTTTTGCACCCTTGCACAGAGCTTCGAATCCCCACCACAGCTCGAGACAAGAGAGGTTCTATACCCTGTAGTAACACATAGCCACCGTAGCGAGCCCCATCGGACCTGAACGGAACGTCATAAGTAATTGCGTGTCGAGTGCAAGGAGATATTGTGGAAGCGGCCGAATCTTTTGCTCGATACGCAAAGGTCTACGACCCTGTGTTTTACCGAAGTCACTGCGACAGGTCACTAGCGGCTGCAGGTTACGATGCTGTGCTTCGCTGTCATCGTCGCCCAGAGCCGGGCACCGGTTTGAGGAGAATAGTGCGCGAAAAGCGCAGTAAGCGTGGAAAGTTACCTTTGGGTAGCGAATGAGTTCTGCGTGGTAAGGGTGGAAGCCTCTTTTGAGGAAAACTGGCTGCTTCGAGACGGCTGTTAAACCCACAAAAATACACGGATGTCACCCTGCTAAGTATCCGAAGAGAAGACACGCGCATACTTTATTAGATGCATATTGACCACGTTTAAAAACACGCCGCCATAGATAATTGCGTATGTTGTCATTGAGCGATATTCCCGATGGTGAGGAATTCCACGCGAAGTGAAAATTCTTTACGCCGGACAAAACCGCAGATCCTTCGACTGCGCTCGGGATGACAAAGTAAGGATTCGCTGCGGCCGGGATGACAATGAGGCGTTGTGAACAGATTCCAGGCGCCCTAGGCTAAATTATGCGCAATTACTTATGACGCTGTGTTTTAGTTTACCGCGATGGCCGATCATACCCCGGCATGTGTGGCGGCCATGCCAGGCATACCCGCTGAGTACCTGCTGAATCCGGCTGCTGCTTGCCGAAGGGAAATTGGGATACACTCGTGCCGAAGCACGCCGTTAGAGTAACGGCTAGGTCCCTTGGGGAGTTGCCGGGCTCGGAAATGCGACCAGCATTGGACACCCAGAAAGGAACTCGCCACATGAAATCCCGAACGAACCTCGCACTCGCAGTTGCACTTATGCTTGGATCTTCCATTGTCGCTCTCGCGGGCAATGTAAGGACAGATTACGACCATAGCGCCAACTTCGCCCAATACCACACCTATTCGTGGGGAAACGTCAAAACCTCCGATCCTTTTTATGCGGATCGAATCAAACAGGCGGTAAATGCGCAGCTCCAGGCGAAAGGATGGCAGTTAGTACCGTCAGGCGGTTCTGTCACAATCTTCGCTACCGACAATGTTCACAACCAGAAGGAAGTGGAGACGATGTATAACGGTCTCGGCGGTGGCTGGGGTGGCGGCTGGGGCTGGGGTCGTTGGGGCTGGGGCGCGGGAAATCCAGGAGGATTCGGCGAGGCCACGACTACCACAAGTAACCAACCGGTTGGAAACCTTGTAATCGACATCTTCGAAGGCAACACCAAGAACTTGCTTTGGAGAGGCTTGGCCACGGAAGATCTCTCGGCGAACGCGAATAAGAACACCAAATCGCTGGATGCGGATATAAAGAAAATGTTTAAGAACTTTCCTCCGAAATCAAGCGGAGGTTAGGATCTCAACGCGCTACCGTGGCCTTTAGCCTATTTAACCCTTGACTCCCGGTGTGGGTGGTATGGGCAAGATGATTTCGGACGCAACCTTCCAATCCTTCCCGACTTTGATCCAATTGATGATCATCAGGAACGGTTTGGGCGTGCCATCTTGTCCTGCATAGGACACTGTGATGTTCATCGGCGTATAGGATTCAGCCATGTCGCGGGTTAGCCCGACGACCTTGAGCTTGGAAAAATCGGGGGCGAGCACGACGGGTCCCGACCCGGCGATATCGTGCAGCTTCTGATCTATGGCGTCATTCCCCCAAAATCCTGCCCAGTTGCCTTCGGACGGAATGGCGCTCTTGGCAACCAGAAGAGTTGCGGGAGACTGCCAGAACATGTTATGCAAGGCCTTGAGATCGTGCCGGTTCGCCAAATCCATGAGCTGGCTGAACTGAGACTTGATTCTGTTCAAGCTCTGCGCATCCAGCGGCTCTTTATAAGCGGCTGGCGCAGCGGCCACAGAGCCGGCGAAAAAAGCCGCCAGAGTGAAGGCGACCGCGAGAAATGTCTTTTGAATGGTCACTATCCTTTGCGCATTGTGACTGGGGTTGGAGGCCACGGGGCCGCCTAAGCCTGCTTCTTGGCGACATTCGCGGCGCCCCAAAGCGAGCCCGGATTGACGTGATTGGGGTAGAGTTCCAGCATGGCGTCGTAGAGCTGGCGCGCGGTCGTCGTTGCTACGTTCAGGCGATTGAAATCGCGAAGATATTGCCGCGTCTCGCCGATGATGCGGGGATCGTCGTCGTTTTCCGGCAACTTGTGCCCGGCGATCACTGCCCGTGGCTGCAGGGCTTCGAGCTTGTCGAGCGTGGAAATCCACTCGAGTCGGCTCTGCGTATCGGTCTCGCCGAGGTAAGTGTGAATGCCGTTGTAGACGACGTCGCCACCAATGAGCAGCTCGATTGACGGGACATGCAGGCAGGTTGATTGGGCCGTGTCGGTGCGCCCGGTATTCACTGCAACAAGTCTATGCCCTTCCAGTTCCAATTCGTTGTCTTCGATTGGCTCGGCGACGAGCAGGCGGTCAGGGATCTGGCCGGGAAAAAGCTTGCGCCAGAAGTTCTCGATCGACGCTGGCGATAGCTGTTGGTGCATGGTCTCGACGATCGCGGGCGTCGCGACCGCCCTTGCTTTCGGGAAACGCTCCAACAGCGGTGCGAGGCCGAAGAAATGATCGCCGTGTCCATGGGTGACATAGATCGCGGTGAGATTCTTGCCGCTCGCGACGACCCAATCCAATAAAGTCTGCGATTGCTCGGTCGTGAGGAAAGTGTCCACAAGGACAGCGTCGCGCTCGCCGCAGATCAGCGTCGACGAATTTGCCACCCACATCAGCTCTTCCTTGCCAGCCGGCAAGTCGCGTCTAAGGCCGGGGCGCTTTATCGTGAGTACATCCCACTTCAGGGCAACCTTAGCGGTTTCAGTTGTAGTCATCATTGTCTCCATTACAAGTTTTGAGGAATTCGAAGTCGCGGATTTGGCCACAGCGAGAGTCGCCGTGGGGAAGAACACGGGGTCAGGAGTTGCTGATGCCGGGTCCGACGAGATGCTCGCGGAACCACGCGGTTGCAGCAGCTTCCGCTCGTGGGAATTGGTCGAGATAAGGGTCGAAATGACCGCCAGGTATGAGGGCGAGCCGCTTGGGCTCGAGCGCACGCTCGTAAGCCTGAAGCGCCAGATCGGTGATCGTCAGTTTGTCCTCGCGTACGACGACGAGTAGTAACGGGGTCGGCGATACCCGAGCAATCCAGTTGCCCGGCTCATACATCCGCGCGGCTCGTATCGAGCGGAGAGTGACTTCGTTGTCCCAGAGGCCCGAAGGGATCGTCTGAAGATAGAAGTCGATGGCGTCCTTCGAGCGATAGGCGGCAGGAATGGAAGGGTCGTCATTGACGACAGCCTGCCGACGCGACGGCTCGCCGCGCAACTGCGCCCTTTCATCCTCGCTGAACGCTTGCTCCAATGCCGGCAAAGCATCTGGCGAAACTCGCCGCAATCCCTGCTCGTAGCCACTGATCGTCGGGACCTGCGCAACAACGCAGCGCAGGCGACGATCCGTGGCGCCAAGCACGATAGCGTGCCCGCCAGCATAACTTGTTCCCCAAAGGCCGATCCGAGCCGGATCGACCTCCGGGCGGGCCTCAAGGTAGGAAATCGCCCGACGCCAGTCTGCGATTTGGCGCCAGGGATCGACGTCGCCACGCGTCTCACCCCCGCTCGTTCCGAAATTACGATGGTCATGCACGAGCACAACAAAACCCGCTTCAGCAAACGCCTTGGCAAAGCGCTCGATGCCGTGCTCCTTGGTCCCGGCAAAGCCGTGAGCCATAGTGATGGCTGGGCATGCCCCAGATCCTTCCGGTAGAAACAGCCAGGCTCCGAGTTCGACTCCTCCTTCTGCGGGCAGCCTCACATCAAGCTTCGAAATCATGGCCATCTCCCTTGCAAACCCGATTGGCACTCAATGCCAGGCGTAACGTCGTCCCGCTCGCCGCTGCCTTGACATCGGTCAAGGCAGCAACGACATATCAGGTTGAAAACGTCTGGCCAACTTCCGGTTGGCGCGTTATATGCCGTCTGCCTAACTTGGCTGTTGCTTTCTATATCGGGCTTCCCGGTTGGCTTTGGTCTGAGTTACGTTTGGAATTTCATCGGATCGCGTAACCGCCATCGACACGAATCGTATCACCGGTAACAAAGTCCGAAGCTTGCGAGGCCAAGTACACAGCTGTTCCGGCAACTTCCTCC
>DASYBJ010000655.1:0-4423 GCA_036500845.1 Acidobacteriaceae bacterium | reverse complement strand
ATACGGCCAGTTGCCATACAAAGTCCCAGAAATATGGCAGAAAGCGGCAAAGCACCATTCGATTAAGACCGGCTATTTACGCAACCACATTGCTTGTGGTGGCGTCTACATAACATAAGCTCATTCTTTGTTCGTCGCACTTCAACGATTCCGAGTTACTAAGTGCGGCTTTTGAGAAACAACCTACCTAATCATTACAGAGTGTGTGACTAACACTTGGAGATATCTATGGATAACTTTGGAAAGCTCGTCGCGAAGATGGGGCTGCTGTCCCTGTTGTCAGTAATGCCGCTCGCGGCACAAGTCGACAATGGCGTCATCTTTACGGCGCCGTTTCCGTTTTACGCAGGCAATGTCGAGCTGCCGGCAGGCTCTTACATACTAACTCAACCCAACATGAATACGAAGGTAGTGCTAATCCAGAATATTGCCCGTAGGGATGGAGTGCTCGTTAACTTCACACCTGCGAGCTCCGTGAATCCTTACGGAGAAACTGATGTTACTTTCGACAAATATGGAGATACTGGATATCTACGCACATTGTCGGTTGCGGGTGAGACTGACGGGATCGAATTCCCTCGGAGCAAAGCAGAAACAAAGGCGGCTGCGACTATGGCTGAGAACACTAATGTTGTGGAGCACGCTACGCTTCTGCGCGGCGAATAGAACCAGATCTCTTTGCTGTTCGTTGAAGGCGAGAAGACACGGGTGATCTCAGCACGATCCAGTTGGTTAGCCGCGCAGTTCATTCGTGGCCGGCGGTTTGGACCTGGATGATGTGGAATTGCTAGGTGGGTTTCACATCATCACACCGGCGCTTGGTCAGATTGGAGCCTGGGCCAGTTCCCCGTCTACAGCAGGAGGCACGCAGTTCAATAACTGTTGGGGCCTTGCGATCCATCAATTCACCATGGGAGGCATATACATCGATGCAAACGCTTCAACATTTCGCAAATAAAGAAACAGCAATTAGTTCTGTTCCCGATCACTTAGACACCAACGGGACGTGCAATCATCTTCATCATGACATTAGAAACGAGAATATAGCGATTGCCGAGCGACTCAAGGCACACGACCCACACATCCTTGACGAGTTAATCCTTCGCTATCAACAGCGCCTGCGCAGATACCTGATACGCCTCACCGCCGATCGAGAACTGTCGGAGGACCTTGTCCAAGAGGCTTGGATGCGCGTGTTGACGCGCGGATCGCAGTTTGACGGAAGCTCCCAGTTTACTACCTGGCTGTTTGCTATCGCTCGGAACCTAGCGTTCGACGTCAGACGGCGCCGCGACTGGCAACTAAACCTTCAATCGATGACGGCAGGCGAGAATGAGCGACCACTCGAAGTGCCGAGCGGGGAAAAAACTCCTTTCGAACATTGCACAGAAAGAGAGAATGCACATCTACTCGCAGACGTGCTTCGAACCCTCAAGCCGCAGCATCGGAAACTCGTGGAGCTTCGCTTTCATGAGGAAATGTCACTCGGCGAGATCGCACAGACCACGGGTGTACCGCTCAATACAGTCAAAGCCAGGCTTTATAGGGCACTCGTGTCGCTAAGACCTCAAGTGAAAGCTGCCTTGTCGATACGATCGGAGCCGGTAGGCCTGGCATCGTGACGAAGGGCAAGCAGGGAATCGGGAAGCTGAATGATTCCCATGCATCGCTCAATGCCGTGCCGGCGGCCTTAGCGATCGTTCTGGCAGACATGGATTGCCCGGCACTTTTCGAACTGCGGTGCATTTTTATTTTCAGAAAAGGAGATTTTTCAGATGAAAGCTCTATCTCAAATAACGATTTACGGTGCGTTCCTGATGGCGGTGTTGGGATCTGCGCTTGGCCAGAAGATCCAAAACGACTTCGACCATCAAGCCAACTTCTCTCAATATAAGACTTATTCGTGGCAGGCAATCAAGACTTTCGATTCACTTTGGGACGCCCGAGTTAAGAATGCAGTCAACGGCCAACTGGCGGCCAAGGGCTGGACCCAAGCAGAGAACGGCACCCAGGCAGACAACGGCGCTCAGTCGCCATCCGCACCGTCCGCCGCGCCGGCGCTGCCACCCCCACCGCCAGGCTTCCCGGCATTGCCGTCCCCACCGGCAGCCGCAGCTCTGCCGGCAACAACATTGGCATGCCGTACTTCAGAACCCTGCGTGGTCATCGTGGCCATCCAGACTACACAGAACCGGAAATCGCTCCAGATGTTCTATGACAGCATGGGAGGCGGATGGGGCTGGCGAGGCGGCGGAGGTTTCGGCGACGCTACCATCACGGAGCAGGACTACGAGGAAGGAACGCTTGTAATTGATATGTACGACGCAAAAACAAAGCAGCTCCTATGGCGTGGCAGCGCCGAGGGAACGCTCTCTGATAAAGCCGGGAAAAACGAACAGAAGCTGGAGAAAGCCGTTGCCAAAATGTTCAAGGATTTTCCTCCGGGCTCAACGCAAGGGAAACGCTAGATACAAGTTCACCACTCACACAAAAATACCGAGAGCACAAATTACTTGGAGCGTATTAAATAAGTGATCCTGGCATCCCGACTCCCGTTCGCCGTTGCCCAGGCAATTGCATCCGTTCTGATGTCTTGGCGGTGTTCGCGAGGTGCGCCTCTGCAAGATCCAGCTTTGGCGATACTTCGCGGTCAACTCACTGACGTCATTGTCGGAGCAGTTTTCCTGTTCGTCGGATCCGTCGCGTGCGGCATTGCTGCGATGCGTCGGCGGAGCGGCGGACGGGCTCTGGTATGGCTGGGAATCTGGAGCGCGATGTACGGGGCCCAACCCATGGTTGATCCCCTGGCGGCCCTGGGGATTCTGCCTCATTGGCTTCAGGTTGCTCTTCCGTATGTAGACGCTGTTACTGGATATCTGATCGTCGTTGCTGCTTTGCTTGCTTTTCTGGAGCTAAGCGTCGGCAAATTGCGCCTATTTCTTCAGGCGGCGATCTTAGTAGGCCTGGCGATCGCTTTGGCAGGTATTGGCCACTTCGTTCTTACCGGCTCGAGCGACAATTTGATCCTCTTCAACAATCTGCTCGCGGCCTGCTCCCTCATTGCCCTGGTAACAGTCGTCGCAGTGCCGAGACTATCTAGCAAGTATCTCGCTCTGCGAGACCGCGGCGTCCTGGCTGTTGGCACGCTTGTTTTCGCCATCGAGGCCCTGTATAGCTACCTGGAGCGCCCCCTGCATTACAATCATTGGCCCATCTGGGACTCGCTGGGATTCGCAGTTCTCTTGTTCTCGCTTGGATATGTCGCCGTGCAGAAAATCCTTGCGAGCGAGCGCCGCCTTCTCTCCATCGAAAATGAACTCGAGATCGCCCACGAAATACAGAGCTCGATCCTTCCCAGCAGTGTTCCGGAACTCAACAACCTTTGTATCACCGCCGCTTATCATCCCATGACGGCCGTCGCCGGCGATTTTTATGAGTTCGTTCTCATCGATCAGAATCGGGTTGGCTTCTTGGTGGCTGACGTCTCCGGACATGGTGTCCCAGCTGCGCTCATCTCGTCGATGATCAAGGTGGCGATGCAGTCGGTCGTGTCCTGCGCTCATGACCCCCGGGAAGTGCTGCTTGGGTTGAACCGGGTCCTTTCCGGGCAATTCCGCGATCGGTTTGTCACTGCAGCCTATTTGTTCATCGATACGTTGAATGGCAAGGCGCTGTATTCAGCCGCGGGACATCCGCCGCTTCTGCGCTGGCGGGGAGACAACCTGGAGCGCATCGAGAGCAACGGCATAATTTTCGGAGTGATGCCGGAGCCCGACTACCCGGTTTGCGACATGCCCATCAACCCCGGCGACCGTTTCCTGCTTTACACCGATGGCGTCATTGAACCCGAGAATGCCAGCGGCGACTCCTTCGGTGACCACAAGCTTGAACAAGTCGTTCGCAACAACCAGTCCCGTGCGCCTTCTGAATTGGTCGATCAGCTGCTCTCCGAAGTTAGCCATTGGCAACCTGCTTCCATGGCTCAGCAGGACGACATCACCCTCATCGTCATCGATGTCGTTTAGTTTGTCGTGACTGATGACTAACCCAAGACCACCATGGTGCGTCTGAAGATTCTTGCCGGGCCGTTGATGACGCAGGCGCCCGAACTACGGGCTAGACAAGGCCAGCGACGACTCTCGCCCATGCGCTAACTCATCCGCGCGCCTTCCGGGCCATGGCGATTGTAGGATTGACGTCACACCATCAGACTGCTTACTTGTTAGTTATCCACCGGCGTAACCGACACCGGGGACGAAACATCCGCAGGAAGCGGTCAGTCCCGCAAGGGACGGCCTGAATGTAGCCCAGGACGTCAGTCCTGGGTGGCCTTATGGAGATCGACCAGTCCCGCAGGGATGGCTGGCACCTTGGGCTCTTGCTTCTACTAGTTATTAAGAATCAAGGTCAACCAGGAACCGTG
>DASYBJ010000654.1:0-2860 GCA_036500845.1 Acidobacteriaceae bacterium | reverse complement strand
GCGCCCATGACGCCATAGCCGGCATTGTTCACGACTACATCGAGCCGTCCAAACGTCTGCACCGTCTCCTCTATGACTCGCTTTGCGTCTTCTGGTCTGGTTACGCCGAGCGCCGCTACCTGAACCTGCTCCCCAAATCGGGCTTTCAATCCCTCAAGGTCCCCCGTGGTGCGTGCAGTTGCGACTACCAATTCACCTCGTTCCAGCAGGCCCTCTCCAATCGCTCGTCCTAAGCCGCGCGAACTTCCCGTTACCGTCCATACTTTCCGATCCGTGATGGTGCTTCTCCTCTGATATTCAGAATGAGGCTTGTGGTATCCAAAGGCAATCGGGTACCTTGAGGTAACAAAGCCGCGCGGGGGAGACAACGATGTCAACCAAACCTAAGATTTTCAAGGAGAACGGCGCCGTTCAAGCAACGAACGTGCCGTCAAATAAGGGCCCCCAGCCGAGATAAGTGTAAAAATTCGCTATAGGGTTTTCGGCGTAGGGCAGAGCTAAAGACAGTCGGTGGCCCGGGGTGCGCACCTTGCCCCGGAGCCACGCCATTTCCTCCGGCGTCGGCGTATAGCTCCGCTCCAACTCAAGGGTTGTCATGACCCGTCCAAACCGCGGATAGGCAGTCCGCTCCAATGAGGGCATTCAGTAGTTCTCCAGATGTCTGATCCATTTCTGCAACAGCGCGAAGGTTAGTGGCAGAAGAAGATGGTATCAAACGACTGCACCAGACAGCTTTGTTAAGGCCGGAGTTGGCGGACGCGGTTCCATCCCTGGTTGCTGTGAATTCAAAGTGCACAGTGCGCGACCAGGGTCGCTTCTGAGAGCCTATGGGGAATTTTTGCACTTATCTCGGCTGGGGGCCTAGATGAGGCCGAGCCCGACTCGGTCTACTCGCCGCCTACTGACGCGGGTGGCCAGCCGCCTTTCAAGTATCCATTTAGCTACGCACACAAACGTATCGAGTCAGGTGGCTCGACCAGGCAGGTCATCGCACGCGAGTTGCCTATATCCAGGAACATGGCGGGCGTTGAGATGAGGCTCATTAAGGGCGGCATCCATGAGCTGCACTGGCATGTCGGTTCGGAGTGGGCATACATGACAACCGGGAGCGCGCGTATTGCCGCGGTCGACCAAAAGGGTCGAGCCTTCGTTGAAGATGTTCATGAGGGCGACCTGTGGCTCTTTCCTGGTGGTGTGCCTCACTCCATTCAAGGGCTGGGTCCCCGATGGATGCCAGTTCGTACTTGTATTCAACGATGGAAACTTCAATGAATTCGAGACATTTCTCTTGTCGGACTGGCTACACCACACACCCAAGGAAGTGTTGGCTGAGAATTATAGCACTCCGCAGTCCACGTTCAAGAACCTGCCCACCCGAGAGCTCTACATCTTTTCGAGCGGTCTGCCACGTCCTCTCGATGAAGAAAAGAGGGAAGTATACGCAGTAAACGGAGCCGTTCCCAACAGCTTTGCGTTCTTTGCGGGACAAATGCAACCGACGAAAGTGACAGGCGGAGGCAGCGTCAAGATCGTCGATCGTTCTAATTTGCTGGTTACCGGGATAGCTGCGGCGATCGCTACGGTCAAGCCCCGCGGGTTCCGTGAACTGCATTGGCACCCGAACGCGGACGAGTGGCAGTACTACGTGAAGGGAACTGCGCGCATGACTGGGTTCGATGCGGGCGGCCACGCGCGAACCATGGATTTTCATCTGAGCGACGTGGGCTACATTGAGCGTTCCAAGCCACATTACATCGAGAACATCGGAGATAGCGACCTGTTGTTTCTGGTGGTCTTCCCGACACCCGATTACCAGGATAGTTCTCTCGCCGAGTGGCTCGCGCATACGCCGACTCGACTGGTGGACGAGCATATAGGTACGGGCGAGGAGTTTCTGCGCCAAATCAACAAAAAGGAGGTCGTCATAACGCCCCAATAACCTTAGGGCGAGTCTCGCTGGTATTTGTCACAAAGGAGTTTGTTTTGTCGGTAACGGCTCACCCGGCGGGCCAACACGTATCGAGTTGGGCACGCCTCTCCTGTATTTCGCTTCTCTTCATCCTCGCAGCTTCCTCTCGTGCACAGCGAGAGATGTATCCCCGACAGCAAGGGCAGGTACAACAATTCCACTGGGACGAGCTTCCCAGCTGGATGAGCTTGGACATCGAACTACGCGGTCGAACCGAGGAGTAGACTTCACTCGGCTACGTCAACGGCAAAGATCGTCTGTATGAGCTTACCCGCATACGGGGTGGATTGACGGTGCGCCCGGTCAACTGGCTCACCGCATATATATCAATTTCACAACACGCATGCTCTTGGATTGCCGTTGCGCGATGTTGCCTCTAAAATGCGAGACACATTCGACTTGCGACAGGGATATCTGAACCTGCATTACAAATCTAAGGTACAGTTCTTCGCCGGTCGACAGGAACTCAAATTTGGCGACGAGCGTGTCATAGGCATCAGCGATTGGACCAATAAGACGTTTGCCAATGCGACAATCGGCCTGGAATCAGACCCGCTGAAAACTCAGTGCGGGCCCATGGTTTATGAAGATGTCGCCCTGATTGATGCAAGAAGGTTCGATCCCTGGCCGGTGAGGACTCGGGAGTTTATCGTTCGGTCGATGCGGCCACTAACCTCGGATTTGGCTCGGGCGGATTGTGCTCCGCGGTCAAATGCAGCACGTGCCCGATCAAAACCGCTAAGGTTGAGTGCGCACCACATCCAGAGTGGATGGGTCTGTTGAACGAAGGCTTTGCCCAGGGGCGTAGCCTCGTAGTCGACACGGATTGGGACCTGAACGGTCACAGTTCGTTTGACGAGACCATCGCGCTCCAGGTGGCGCAGCGTAGCC
>DASYBJ010000653.1:0-4886 GCA_036500845.1 Acidobacteriaceae bacterium | reverse complement strand
ACAGATCCATTTGCAGGGATCGCGAGGTATTGCAGTTCCCTTCTCCTTCTTTTAGTCATCGCGAACTGGATGTCTACCTTGCAAGCGCACGCGCAGTACCGCGCATCCATTCAAGGTGTGGTGACAGATTCAACTGGCGCGATCATTCCGGGCGCGACGGTAACGCTCACCGATACTGCGACCAACCAGATCCAGACGCAGCAGACAAATGGAAGCGGTGTTTACAGCTTCAACGGTTTGCCGCCGGATACTTTCTCGATAAAAGTTGAAAAAGGTGGCTTCCAGACAAAGCAGATCGACAACGTACATCTGATTCCTGAACAGGCGAACGCGCTCAATGTAACGCTCGACATAGGAGCATCGACCCTAACAGTGACAGTTTCCGGCGCCGAACTCCCGGCGCTCGACACAGAAACCGCTTCTATCAGCGGCACCGTGAGCGGCAATGAAATTCAACATCTGCCTTCGTTCGGCCGGGATGTGTTTCAGCTCGCCCAGCTGGCGCCGGGCACCTTCGGCGACGGAGCACAGGCCTCAGGCGGCGGTACCAACAGACTTCCCGGCTCGAACAGAGACGGATCACAAGCCACCGATGGCATTTTTTCGACGGAGAATGCTCCGCAGATCGTTGCGAACGGTGGACAGAACGAGAACAATGGCATCAGTATCGATGGCATCAGCACAGTCAGCGCGGTTTGGGGCGGGGCTTCCGTCATTACCCCGAGCGAAGACTCTGTCGACAATGTCAAGATCGTGTCGAACGGATACGATGCTGAGAATGGACGCTTCAGCGGCGCGCAGGTTCAAGTCACTTCCAAAGCCGGCAGCAACACAGTCCACGGCAGCCTCTTCTTCAAGATGGATCGGCCTGGCTTGAATGCCTACCAACGCTGGAACGGAGCATCTTCAGTCGCTCCCGGTACTCCCAAACAACGCGGATTGAATCGTGATGAAGGCCGATTCAACCAGTTTGGAGGCAGCGTTGGGGGACCCATCTGGAAAAACAAGATTTTTGCATTCTTCGCATATGAGACCTTGCGGAATAGCGGGGTCAACACCGGAACCAACTGGTATGAGACGCCCCAGTTCCTGAAGGAGGGGCCGACCGGCAGCATCGCAGCGAAGCTGCTTACGTTCCCCGGAGAGGGGGCGTCGTACAGTGCAATTTTGCCGCAGACATGCGCCAATATCGGACTGACCGAAGGCGTACAATGCCGCACAATTCCGGGTCAGGGATTGGACATCGGCTCGCCGCTCAAGTCCGCGTTGGGAACCCATGATCCGAGCTTTGTGAATGCAGCAACACCGGGCGTAGGCGGCGGCTTGGATGGGATCCCAGATATCGCGTATGTCAGCACAAGCAATCCTACTAAAACAACAGAGGCGCAATACAACGGACGGTTGGACGCCAACGTCTCGAGCAAGGACCGGATCACTTTCACTATCTATTGGGTTCCAGTGTCTGTTACGAATTACCAGGGCTCAATCCGCGCGGCAAATTTCTGGCATCACGAGGCGACCAACGATGCCTTTGCCGGACTCTGGAACCATGTGTTTTCTTCCAGTCTGCTGAACGAAGCGCGCGTGAATGCCGCGGGCTGGCGTTGGAATGAGATCAGCACCAATCCCCAGGCGCCCTTTGGGTTGCCGACAGACTACCTGGGCTTGCCGAATGTCGGCCCGCAAATCGGAACGATCAACACCTTTAGCAGCAACTTCAATTTTCAACCTTTCGGCGCGCCGGGGCCGAGCGTTTTCAATCAATGGACATACGGGTATCAGGACATCCTGACGAAAGTACTAGGCAACCATCAGCTGAAGTTCGGCGGCCAGGTCACCCGGCTGTACTACCTCAACGAAGCAACGTATAGCGCCCGGCCTAACTATAACTTTACGAACGTATGGGATTTCCTCAATGACGCGCCCTATTCGGAAAGCGGGAACTTCAACCCGCTGAACGGGCAGGTAACAGCCAACAGGCAAGATAACAGGTCAACCATCTGGGCGTTCTTCGCTCAGGATAATTACAAAGTCAAGCCAAACCTAACGCTCAACCTGGGGCTGCGCTGGTCCTATTTCGGACCAATGTCGGACAAGAATGGGAGATTGAGTGTACTCCAGCTTGGCTCCGGCACGAATACATTCACCGGCATGAGGCTGCGCATCGGAGGCAATCTTTACAACGCGCAGAAGTGGAACTTCGGGCCGCAGGTCGGGTTTGCGTGGAGCCCACAAAGCTATCAAGGCAAGTTTGTGGTCCGCGGCGGATTTGGCTTGAACTATAACCAGGAAGAAATCGCGATCGCAGCGAATGGAGTGAACAATCCGCCAAACGTGATTAATCTCTCCAATCTATGCTGCAGTACGTTCGCACAGCCGGCGAGCCCCATCGTGTACGGCGTACCGAGCGATCCTCACTCGTTCTTTGGCTATCCGCCCAATCCGAATGCTATCTCGAGCTTTGGTTCGAACAACCTTCCTTTGAAGGGGAGCCCAATCCAGGTCGTGGGATACCCTATGAATTTTCCCACCCAGTACACCTATCACTATTCACTCGACACGCAGAACGACCTTGGACATCAGTGGGTAGCCACTCTCGGGTATCAGGGAAGCACATCACGCCATCTTATCCAGCAATATAACTCGAACGTGGTTTATGGACCGTTCGGCGTCCCGCTCAATCCGATCGTACAGACGGTAGATTTTTATGGAGCTGCGGGGAATGCGAACTACAACGCGCTGCTGGCTGGTATAAAGCATCAGTTTTCTCGTTCGTTTCTTCTGGACGCGCAGTACACGTGGGCCAAGTCCATGGATGACGGATCGCAACCGTATTACGAGGATCCGTATCCGTTCAGTCCCTCCCGAGCTTGGGGCCGTTCGGACTACAACGTCGGGAATGCTTTCAAACTCTATGGCTTGTGGCAGCCGACGTTCTTCCACGGCAGCCATGGCTGGCTGGAGAAAGTGGCAGGCGGATGGTCCTTGAGCGGGATCCTGAACCTCCATACCGGCTTTCCTTGGACACCGGTCTATAGCCAGGGCGATCTCTACTACCTGGGCAGCAATTATGGCACACTGCGCCCGACTGTCTATCGGGGAGGGGCGGGCACCGATACCAGCAATAGCGCTTTGAAGCAGGGCAACCCGAACAAGGACTTCCCAGCCGGACCGTTGGCGTATTTTGCGGCACCCGCACCTCCCAAAGTGCCGGCATTTCCCGCTGTGGGCGCGCCGCCTCCGTTGCCAGGAGTAGCCCGCAACTCATTCAATGGACCGAACTACAGAGATCTGGATGGCACGCTGGCCAAGGCGTTCGGATTCCCGAAGATGGCTGTGCTGGGAGAGAATGCGCGTTTCGAGATTCGCGCCGACGTGTTCAACTTCTTCAACACTCTCAACCTCAAAGGCGGGGGCGCAAGCAACGGCGGCAGCATCAGCGACACCGTCAGCGCCTCGAACAAGAACTTCGGTCAGGCGGCCGCAGCCTTAGGCTCGCGCACGGTAGAGTTGCAAGGACGGTTCAGCTTCTGACCTGACTCGAATCTGTGCAGCATCGAGGGATTCTCCAGGGTCCCTCGATGCGTGCGGACCAGGTCCTTTAAAGACGCGCTCTTTCTTTGTTGGAAGTTTTTGGGGGACCAGAGCAGATGAGACGCACTCCGCTTGCATATTCAAAACGCCCTTTTCGTGGAGACTGCTCGCGGGCAATCAAAACTTCGCTTTGCGCAGTGTTGGCAGTTGCGCTTCTTCTCGCGTTCGGCGCGAGTTGCGCGGCTCAAGAGCAGGTAGCGATCGACGCGAAGGCGCAGGGCACACCATTCCCCCATTTCTGGGAACAGATGTTTGGTTCAGGACGAGCGATTCTGTCGCTGCGAGAGAGTTATCGGGAAGATCTGCGCGCGGTAAAACAAGTGGCGGACTTTCGCTACGTGCGCTTCCACGCGATTCTCCACGATGAAGTGGGCGTTTACAACGAGGACGAGCATGGAAATCCCGTTTACAACTTCTCCTATGTGGATCAAATCTACGACGGCCTCTTGAGGAACGGCGTACGTCCTTTCGTGGAGATCAGCTTCATGCCTAAGAAGCTGGCCTTCAACCCGGATGCCCTCCATCCATTCTGGTACAAGCAGAACGTTTCCCCGCCCAAGAGCATGGAGAGATGGGATGACCTGATGGTCCACTTCGCCAACCATCTCGTCGAACGGTATGGGATTGACGAGGTTTCGCAGTGGTATTTCGAGGTATGGAACGAGCCTAACATCGACTTCTGGAACGGGATTCCGCGAAAGGATTCCTACTTTGAGCTTTATGACCATACAGCGCGCGACTTGAAGAGGGTAAGTCCACGGCTGCGGGTCGGCGGACCGGCCACTGCAGCAGCAGCGTGGGTAACAGATTTCCTAAAGCACACGTCGGCAGGCCATGTCCCCATTGATTTCGTGTCTACGCACGGATACGCCGACGACACGGTAAAGAATCTGTTTGGAACCGACGAGGACATTCCGATGGACAACCGCGTTTGCCGGGCCGTGGCCAAGGTAGAAGGAGAAATCAAATCGTCTGCTACGCCGAACTTGCCGCTGTTTTGGACTGAATGGAATGTCCAGGGAATGAAGGAATCGCGCGACACCATCTTTGTCGGACCGGCCCTGGCCAATACGATTCGCCAATGCGATGGCCAGGTAACCATGCTGTCGTTTTGGACCTTCTCCGATGTATTTGAAGAAGGTGGCCCGATCGCCCGTCCTTTCGAGGGAGCGTTTGGCTTGAGGGCGAAAGGCGGCATCAACAAACCCAGCTATTACGCATATGGTCTGCTCCATCGTCTGGGCGATACGCGGCTGGCAAACACCGCGGACAACGTGATTGTGACGAAATTG
>DASYBJ010000652.1:0-3531 GCA_036500845.1 Acidobacteriaceae bacterium | reverse complement strand
ATCGGATATGCAATGGAAGGACCCGGAATTGAAAGTTAGAGCTTTTGACGAAGGCGGACCTTGGTGCGTCCGCCGAAAAGAGCAGACCTTTTCGTAGCGACCATAGGTGCAACGCTGCGCTTGATCACAGCCTTGGCTCCTGGAGCTGGGGAGTAAAACCGCACCCGTCAAGAAACAGAAGTGATCGTCAAATAGAAATGCCAGGAGTTGATTCAAATGCCAAAAGATGTAGCGTCACAACAACAAAGCGCAAAACATCTCGCCGCACGAGCCATAATGGCATATCGTGCAAGATTTCCGGTCGCGCTGCTTTCGGCTACTAGTAGCAGCGAGCGCCCCAGCGATATCGTATCCGACTGGAAGAGCCAGCGATACTCGTTCCAGCATGACGCGAAGCTGCTAGGCAGAGCCTTCGCCTTCATCTACGTCGGATCGATCGTGGACCAGGCAATCAGTGATCCGATTTCGGATGAGTTGCGCAAAGAGCTCGTATCCGATATGTCGAGTGCGCTTGACGCGCGGCAGACTGCGGTCGATTGGGGCGTCGCCGAAGCAGTGACAGACACTAATCCCTTTGCGCATACCGGGTACAAGTTGGCCTCGCGGCTTCTGCGGACGGATCAACCGTTGATCGAATCTCTCGCTCGCGAGTTGATGTCCCAAGGCACGATTGAAGGCGACGCTCTGAGGAAGTGGTTGGACGCCAATGCAAGCCCGCTCAATTTCGATGAATTGGAAACAAGCACGACGTACTGAAAGCAACGTTGACCGGAGTAGAGCGTTAGCGCAGGCAGCTCGCGCAGTTAGCGAGTAGTGAAGGCCCACAACACCTCGCGGCAATAGGCCCGGCGACAGCTTACCGAGAGTTCTGACGTTCACAAGGATCGATTCAAAACAATCTCATACGCGGAGACAACATGGATAGCGCATTCACAAATAGCACGGCAGAATCCGGGAGCGAGCAAGGCTCCGCGCAACACGGACCAAAACTGTATGCGAGTATTGCCGCTCTGCTCTTGGTCGTTGTAGCGGCTGTAGTGGTAGCACCAAAACTGTTTCACGAGGCGCCTGTCAGTGCCGCAGCCCCCACACTGGTAGTCACAGTCGGTCAGCCGCTGCAGCGGGATCTTCACGGAAGGCTACAGTTTTTGGGACAGTTCTCGCCCGTGGATCAGGTCGAATTGCGGGCACAGGTCGGGGGCACACTTACCTATATCGGATTCAAGGATGGCGACGTAGTTCGGAAGGGCGCTCTCCTGTTCACGATCGATCCCACTCCCTACCAGATCAAGTTTGACGAGGGCACCGCTCAAATTGCGACGGCTCGGGCGAGACTCGAACTGGCAAAGACCGAGCTAGCCCGTGCTCAGACCCTGCAAAAAACGGATGCAGGAACTCTCGAGAACGTCGAGCAACGTTCTGCGGAGCAAAGATCGGCCCAGGCGGCACTGGACGAGGCCGAAGCGCAGGTCCGCGACGCGAAATTCGATCTCGATCGAACCCATGTCTATGCGCCGTTCTCAGGACGTATGGGAACCCACCTCGTGTCGGTCGGAAATCTTGTATCAGGAAACCGAGGCGGCGGTAGCTCGACCACGCTCCTGGCGACCATCGTCTCAATCGATCCTATCTATCTCAACTTCGACATGAGTGAGGGTGACTACCTCAACTTCCAACGCGATCGGGCAACGCATAAGAGCGCACTGGCGAACAAAGTTGATATCGCGCTGAGCGACGAGCATCAGTTCGTGCGCCACGGCACCTTGAACTTCCTCGATAACAGCCTCGACCGCGCCAGTGGAACGATTCATGCCCGCGCCACTGTGCCCAATTCAGATTTGCTCTTGACTCCGGGGGAGTTTGGCCGTGTACGAGTGAACCTTCAGGCTTCACATCAAGTGCTTCTTGTTCCGGATGCCGCCGTATCGGTGGATCAGACGGATCGCATGGTTCAAGTTGCTGGAGCGGATGGTGTGCTCAAGGAAAAGAAGGTGCAGACAGGCGGTCTCCGTTACGGCTTGCGCGTCATTTATTCCGGACTTGCTCCTTCGGACCGAGTTGTAATCGGCGGACCGCCGGTAACGCCAGGGAGGAAGGTATCGGCCGAGGCGGGCACGATCATCGCTGGTTCCGATGAAGGGAGCAACTAAGAACAGCCATGAAACTCGCCCATTTTTTCATCGAACATCCGCGTTTTGCAATTGTTCTCAACGTGTTCATTGTGTTGGCCGGATTGGCAACCATGTTCTCGTTGCCGATCACGCAGTATCCGAACATTGTTCCCCCGACCATCAAGGTCACGACACTATATCCCGGCGCTTCCGCGGATGTTATTGCTCGTACCGTTGCAACGCCGCTTGAGCAGGCTATCAACGGTGTGGAAGGCATGGAGTATATCAGCAGCCAGTCCACAGGCAATGGACAGCTTACGATCACGGTCATCTTCTATATCGGAAGCAATGCTGATAACGACCTGCTGCTCACCCAAACGCGCGTCCAGAATACGCTTGCGCGCTTGCCTCAGGAAGTTCAGCTTCAAGGCGTGCAGGTAAAGAAGACGATTGATGACCTTCTGCTGGCCGTACACGCCTATTCGCCGGATGGTTCCCGTTCGCCTCAGTACCTTTCGAATTACATGATCCACATCCGGGATGAGATTGCTCGCCTGCCCGGTGTCGCAGACTTTCTATTGTTCGGCGACCGGCAATACGCAATGCGTATCTGGATCGATCCGGATAAGGCTGCCGCTTACAACATCAGCGCGACCGAGATTCTTGCGGCGCTTCGTGCACAGAATGCGCAAATCTCCGCTGGTGTGCTGAATCAGCCGCCGGTAACGACGAAGGGTGCTTATCAACTCAACATCGAAGCGATGGGGCGTCTCCGCACGCCTCAGCAGTTCGAGGATGTGATTGTGAAAACGGACAACCAAGGCCGCATTACCAGAATTCGCGACATCGGCCGGGCCGAAGTCGGCTCTGCGGACTATAACTCACTGGCGTATGCGGACAGATATCCGAGCGCCCAATGGGTAGTTGTTCCTACACCCGACGCAAACGCTGTGAGACTGGAAAACACGATTTGGAAGCGAATGGCCGAACTTAAGAAGACCTTCCCGCCAGGTGTGGACTACTTAAAGATCTACGATCCCGCCACATTTGTGAGTCAGTCGATCCACGAAGTCATTGTAACGGTTTTTATTGCTGTAGTACTCGTTGTCCTGGTCGTCTATATCTTCCTTCAGAGTTGGCGCGCGACAATCATTCCGGTCGTAGCAATCCCGGTCTCACTGATAGGGACGTTCTCGATCTTGACGATACTGGGCGGCTCAGTCAACAACCTGTCTCTGTTCGGATTGGTGCTTGCCGTCGGTATCGTCGTCGACGACGCCATCGTCGTGGTTGAGAATGTCGAACGCAACATGGCGCTAGGCATGTCGCCACGCGAGGCCGCCCACGAGACAATGACCGAGGTGTCAACCGCGCTCATTGCTATTGCTTTGACGCTCTGCGCAGTCTTCGTCCCAGTTGC
>DASYBJ010000651.1:0-3431 GCA_036500845.1 Acidobacteriaceae bacterium | reverse complement strand
TTGTCGCTTGACTCATCAAGTCTGATGATCGCGATCTGCTTGTGTCGACAAGAACGACCTGCTTGGGCCGATAAGATAAGTAAGAAGGAGCCGTGGGAGAAAGGCTGTGGAAGCGTGGTCCGGAAAGCACTGGCGAAAATCCTGTTGAGCGCGGCCTCTCTATCTTCAACTCAAAAATGAAGCTCGTTCAGGAACTCTTCCTTGTTGGCGAAATAAGTAAAGAGCGTGCCCGCGGCAACGCCCGCGCGCTTGGCGATTTTTCGCCGTAGGCGCGCTGAGCCCGGTCTCGGCAATCTCGTGCACTGGTGCCTCGAGGACAGCGCCGCGTTTTTCAGGACTTCTGACACGTGCCATGCTTGGAATCAGGATATAGTGGCTCGCGCCCGGGAGCCATGTATCACTGCCCAGGACCTCTGCCGATTGAGTCAAGATTAACGACCATTTCTGGAGGAATTCCCAGCGCTGCAGCCTTGAGATTCTCACGGAGATGTTTGACTGAAGATGTGCCTGGGATCAGCAGGATGTTGGGCGAGCGCTGAAGAAGCCATGCAAGCGCCACCTGCATCGGCGTGGCCTGCAGTGACTCTGCCACTGCATCGAGCGTTGACGCCTGTAACGGACTGAATCCCCCGAGTGGGAAGAATGGCACATAAGCTACGCCTTGCTCCGCGAGATCGTCGATGAAGCGATCATCGTTCCTGTGTGCCAGGTTGTAATGGTTCTGCACACAGACTATCTCTGTAATGGTCTGAGCCTGCGCAAACTGCTCGGGACTAACATTGCTCAGACCGAGATGACGAATCAGTCCCTGACGCTTGAGTTCGGCTAACACGGTCAGCGGTTCTTCAATGGATCCCTCCGACGGCCCCATGACTCCGCCCACCCGAAGATTGACGACATCAAGCCTGTCGAGCCCAAGATTTCGGAGGTTGTCATGAACGGCATCGATGAGTTCTTGACGCGAAAGAGCATGAGGCCAAGACTTGTCTTCACCCCGGCGAGCGCCCACCTTGGTGACGATCACCAGGCCATCCGTATAGGGATGGAGCGCCTCCTTGATAAGCTGATTGGTCACATGCGGACCGTAGTAGTCGCTGGTGTCGATGTGGTTCACGCCAGATGCAACCGCTTCTCGCAGAACAGCAACCGCGCTATCAACATCACGCGGCGGCCCCCACACCTGCGGGCCGGCAAGTTGCATCGCGCCATAGCCCATGCGGTTCAATGTCATTGAGGTGCCAGGGAACGTGAAGCTGCCGCCAATGTCCGTCTGTTTCGCCATTCTGCTTCTCCTCTAGTCTGCCGTTCGTTGTAGTAAGCTTTCTTGCTTGTGGTTAGATGAGGGAAGCTTCGGGTTAGGAGCTCGCATTTGCCTCAGCGCTCACAACTGCTTCTAGAGCCCCGGAAATCGCCAGTTCAAGCTCGTTCGGCTGCAAGCGTGGACGCGATTCTCGAAGCCACTATTCAGGTTTTGCTCCACGTCGGAAAAGAGCGGCTGACCACGACAAAAGTGGCGTTGCGGGCCGGTGTGTCGGTCGGGACCTTATACTCCAGCGACGCAGCGCCTGCCCGAGGGCGCCGTTTATAGTGGGAAGGATCATGATGAAGGAGGAGAGTAGCGCCGCGAACGGCTTGATCGCCAAGCTCAGTCCCTACTCGGTGGCCGAGACCGCCCATAAATTGAAGGAGATCCTCGAGACGAAAGGAATCAAGCTCTTCGCGCTCGTCGATCACAGCGGGGAAGCGGCTCGAACAGGCCTTTCCATGCCGCCGACCCAAGTCCTGATCTTTGGCAATCCCAAGGCGGGTACACCCGTGATGCTTGCCTCGCCAACGAGCGCAATCGATCTGCCGCTCAAGATTCTCATTGCTGAGGATGCTACCGGTAGAACGTGGGTGAGCTACAACAGCCCGGAATTTCTCAGGGAGCGGCATGGTATTCCGGAGGAGCTTCTGCCGAACCTGGCGGTGATCGAACTCCTGGTTGCGCAGATTACGCAGTAGGTTGCGCACCCCCACCAAGTCCGTCGAATCAGACAAAAAATCGGTCTGCAATCGGCTCTCTTTAACCTGAGCGCACCCCGAATCCTCGCCGCGAATCTTTCGCGCGGCGAAGTGCATCTCTTGGACCACGGTTATTAGCTATGCAACATGACTTTACCTTCCTGAATGGTCCCAGCGCCAGCCCGCCCGAGGCTTCGGTCCCTAGCACGCCCAACGACGGGGAGCTGCTCGATGCCTATTCTCGGGCGGTGACGCGGGCTGTTGAACGCGTAAGCCCCGCAGTCGTCAAGATCGATGTTCGCTCGACGCAGGGGCGGAGAGAGCGTGACGGCTCCGGTTCGGGCTTCGTGTTCACGCCGGATGGTCTCGTGCTGACCAACAGCCACGTGGTGCACGGTGCAAACGCCATCTCGCTCACATTTATCGACGGCACGAAGGCCGACGCATCCCTGATTGGCGAAGATCCGGATACTGATACCGCGGTGCTCCGTACCGATCACCCCATACCGATTTCGGCTGAGCTCGGTAGCTCTAAGCAACTTCGTGTAGGGCAATTGGCGATAGCAGTCGGGAACCCGTACGGGTTCCAGTTCTCCGTCACCGCAGGCGTGGTGAGCGCGTTGGGTCGCAGCATGCGCTCCTCGTCGGGCCGCATGATGGAAGAGATCATCCAGACCGATGCGGCGCTCAATCCGGGGAACTCCGGCGGGCCCTTAGTGAATTCGAGCGGAGCCGTCATCGGTGTCAACACGGCGACCATTCTTGCAGCGCAAGGGCTGTGCTTCGCGATCGGTATCGACACGGTGAAGTACGTCGTCAGTCAAATCCTGCAGCACGGTCGTGTACGGCGCAGCACCATTGGCATCTCAGCGCAAAATGTTCCTCTGCCCCGCAAACTTGTGTATGCCTATAGGTTGCCGGTCAGCTCCGGTGTCATGGTGACGGCCATCAGTGCCGAGGGCGCTGCCGCGCGCTCCGAACTCAAAGAGGGCGATATCCTTGTCAGCTTTGCGGGTGAACCGGTCGCCGGCGTGGACGATCTGCACCGGTTGCTAACGGCTGAGCGGGCAGGTATCCCGCACCCTATCCTCGTCGTGCGTGGCGTCTCCTTGGTGGATGTGAGCGTGACTCCCCAGGGCTGACCTGCTGGGACCGGATCTCCTCAGGTGACAGGCGCAGGATTGAAAAGAGCGAAATCGTTGTGCAGACCATAATGGTCCGCGCATGTCTGCTTGCGACCGCTGGCGACATCCAGAATCAGGTGAAAGATCTGCTCGCCGACTTCCTCGATGGTCGCTTCTCCAGTAGCGATACGCCCCGCGTCGACATCAATCAAATCTGACCATCGCTCGGCTAACGCGCTGCGCGATGCAACTTTGATGACCGGCGCCATCGCCAATCCATAGGGCGTACCCCGCCCAGTCGTG
>DASYBJ010000650.1:0-19078 GCA_036500845.1 Acidobacteriaceae bacterium | reverse complement strand
ACATTGGTTTCGAACTGCTGGCGGATCTGGGTGTCGCTGACCTCCTCCACTGCTCCGAAAAGTCCGTAGCCGGCGTTGTTGACCAGCACATCGATTCGACCGAATGCATCGATTGCGGCCTGCACAGAGGCTTTTACCTGCGTAAGGTCGGTGACGTCCAGACGCACGGCTCGGGCATAGTTCGGATATTGTCGCTCCAGATCGGCAACAGTCGCTTCTTTGCGAGCAGTTGCAACGACACGGTCGCCCTTAGCCAGTACCGCCTCGGCCAGCTTGCGCCCAAAACCAGTGGATGCGCCGGTTATGAACCAAACGCGTGTTTTCTTGGAGCTCATGATTCTTATTCCTCGCTTGGGAAGGTTGTTGTTCGGAAGTTATCTCTGCCGCTCGGTCGATTTGAGCTGAGCGAAAGGCAACGAAGCTGGTCTATAGATTGAACGTTCATTCAATAAGGTTCAAAAAAATATATCGGCCTACGTCACAGCCCTCCAGCTCGAGGCAGCAATCTCCTCCAACATTTGTTTGCTCAATGCCTTGGGTTGTTTCGCCAGACGGGCGGCCACGCCAACAGAGAGCTCATAGAGGGCTTCCCGAGGAAGGTCCTTGAGTAAACCTCCACTGCTCCTTGGGCGGAACAGTTTCACCAGCAGGGCAAAGTTCTCATCCTGCCGCACCAGGGCGTCAACATCAGAAGGTGTCCCACAATAGGGTGAATTCTCATACTGGTCGAGGAATTTCACTTCTTGGTGATGAGTACGATAGAAACCGTAGGCATTTATCCAAACCCGCCTAAAGGCCTGTTCTGCAGACATGCCGGCAATTTGGCCCTCTACGAGGAATTGGCCCATCTTGGCCTTTACGTGCAAATAAAGCGCGCGGATCAATTCATCCTTACTGGCGAAGTAGTGATAGATAATGCCGGCACTAGTGCCAGCACGCTTTGCAACCAGTGACATGGGGGCATCGTGAAAACCGCGTTCAGCCACAAGCTCAAGCATGGCCTGCAGGATCGCTTCGCGTTTGTCTTTAAGGGCCATCACTGGATTCGAACTGAATATTCATTCTACGGGGAGTCCTCCGGAAGATCGAAGAGGACTCCGCGCCGGACGCCATTCTCGATGTGACGTGTTAAGAGCTCGTGCGCCTGTGCATCTGTGGGAGATTCGGCCCAATGTTCAAGCATCGGAGAACCCGTTGGCCGCACAGTGGAACTGGATCGGCAAGAACCGTATATTCAAAACGATTCTCATGCACAGGAGGAAGAGTGAGCGAACACTACCATGATGTCAACGATCTGCGGCTTCTCAAGGAGATGGGGAAGCTTGCGCCTACGGAATTCAACGCATGGCTCGCCCTGGATAAGATTGTTGGCCGTGAAGACGGCGCGATTCCAAGAAAATATCGCGAGCTCATTGCATTGGCTGTTGCTTGCACGACCCAATGTCCCTATTGCATTGAAGCGCACGTAAAAGGCGCGAAAACTGCAGGCGCCTCTCGCGAGGAGATCACCGAGAGCTCATTCCTCGCCGCTGCTTTGCGCGCTGGAGGCGCGGCAACGCACGGCGCCATGGCCCTGAAGTTCTACGACCAAATCTGAAGCCGTGGCGATTCCGCTCCATGATTCCCTGACTGAATCGAAGGTGGCATGGGTTCGTTTGCGAGAGCGACACTACGGGCGGCGTGAGAAAATCTTGGGCTGCACTCGAGGATTTGGATGACATAGGATGGGTCCCCAAATAGGTCCAACATGTGGCGAAGGACGTTGGACCTATTTGCACCTCAGCAAGCTCACGGCGTGCGGATCACACGAGCGTCTTGCCCGCGGCGCCGTGACGACACCCCAAACGATCCAGGTCGGGCACTCCACTTGTTCCGTTCCATTCGTCCCTGCGATCCTAAGACATGGCTATTCGAACTCTTTCTACCCGCGAGATCTACCGTAACAACTGGATACGTGTTCGTGAAGATGCGATTGAGCGCACGAACGGAGCTCACGGTATCTATGGCGTAGTCGAGAAGCAGGACTGCGCGGTAATTCTGCCAATCGACGGCGATCACATCTGGTTAGTCGAGCAGTTCCGCTACACCATTGGGGAGCGAGCACTTGAACTGCCGCAAGGCAGCTGGGAAGCGGAGAACGTCGACCCGGAGACTCTAGCCCGAGGCGAGTTGCGCGAGGAGACCGGCCTTATCGCAGGGCGTATGACCGAGCTGCCCTGGATGTGGATTGCGTATGGCGTGCTACGGCAGCGCCAGCATGTGTTTGTTGCCGCAGAGCTTTCCCAAGGCCCTCACGAGCGCGACCCTGAAGAGTTCGATATGGAGATCGTCCGACTGCCGATCTCCGCCTTCGAGCAGAAGCTCAGAACAGGTGAGATTCGCGACGTCTGTACTCTCGCTGCCTGGTCGAGCTACCGGCTCTGGCAAGACGCACCTGGGTAACTTAGTGCCGTTTGCTATTGCGAATCGGCCCTTGATGCGGGCGAAAGCATCTGGGTGGCATGCTTGAGAAGTTCCACCTCACGTTCGAGCGCTGCTGCCACACGCGCAATCTGCGCATCGGCTTCCCTCCAATCCTTTTGCTCGATGGCCTCGCGAACCCCGGGAATGGTCTTAACGCCATATCCGGTGTAGAAGCCTGGAGCGTAGATAAGATTCTGGAACCACGGACGATGGGGCAGCCCTCCCGCGTCGATCAGCGTGCGCTCACTTTGGATGAGGTCTAGGTTCAGCTCCGGGGGAGCGACTCCTTTCGCGGTCGCGAAGGCCTTGTCGAAGTCCTGAGCGGCTATTGTGAGGTCATCCGAGGCCTGATCAAGCGGGGCAAAGTTGAGATACGGCGGGATCGGCTCGATTGGAGGCGGCACCATAGTCTTCTTCGGGTCGTAGAGCGCTTTATAGACGCCCTCTGCGATCTCTTCATTCCTTTCTTTCGCGTCCTTGCGCATCTTCTCTGCCAGTGTTTTCAGCTGCCCCGTATAGAGGTGAATGGTGTCAGCGAAATCGGTGAATTGGAAAGGCAGTACATCGGCATCTGCCATACGCATGACCATAGAGCCCGCCGTTTGCGCGAGGACACGCCCATAACTGAAATCCATGTCCTGAAAATGTGTATACCAGTAGAAATCGTCGTAGATGGAATGGTATTGGCCGCCCCCCTCGTCTTCCCCACCATAGCCAAGGTTGACGCTGGCGACGCCCAGATGATCGATGAATACCGTGTAGTCAGAACCCGATCCGAGCGCTGGGATGCGCAGATCAGCCCGGGACTTCAGCTCCGAGCGATCCTCGGGGGTTGCGCGTGAGATATCGACAAGCCGGACTCGCTTCCAAGCAGACATCTTGGTTTCGGGATCCTGAATGTCTTTGGCGACATCGTTGACGAAGTTCTCGAGTGAGTGGGAGCCTTCCGCGCGAAAGTACCCGCGGGAGTTTCCGTCGGAGTTGAAGTAAGCGACTGCGTGCTGCTTCAACTCTTCGGCATGAGTTTCCGCCCATTCCGTGGATCCGAGAAGAGCGGGCTCCTCTCCATCCCAGAAGCAGTAGATGATTGTGCGCTCCGGCTTCCAGCCTTGTTTGAGCAGTTCGCTAAGAGCGCGCGCTTCTTCGAGTTCAGGGCTCGTTCCGGAAAGCGGGTCTTCGGCCCCATTCACCCAAGCGTCGTGGTGATTCCCCCGGATGATCCACTGGTCGGGATACTTCGAGCCTGGAATACGGGCGACCACGTCATAGAGAGGCTTCCGGTCCCAGTTGAATTTCAGTGCAAGATGCGCTTTCGCTGAACTGGGTCCGACCCGGTACGTGAACGGCAGTCCGCCCCGCCAGGCTTCCGGCGCAGTCTGACCGCCCAGTGACTTCAGAAAGGGCGTTGCATCCGCGTAAGAGATGGGCATGACCGGAATCTTGGTGATGGTCTGGACTTGGTCAAGCGGAATCAGTTTCGCGCCGGGAACCGCACCGATCCCCGGCGTTTGAGGGTCGCCTGGATAGACCGGCATGTCCATCACGCTACCCCGCTGCGCGCCATCCGCCGGGCGCATCGGGCCCTCGGGATAGGATTCGCCACGGACGTATCCGTCATCGAGCGGATCGGAATAGATGAGGCAGCCAATCGCACCGTGTTCGGCTGCAACTTTAGGCTTGATGCCACGCCAGCTCATTCCGTAGCGGGCGATCACGATGGCACCTTTGACGGAAACGCCCATTCGGTCGAGCTGATCATAGTCTTCGGGACGGCCGTAGTTGACATACACTACTGGACCCGTGACATCTCCATCGCGTGAAAAGGCATTGTAGGTGGGCAGCTGTTCGCTCGTCTGATCCGAAGTTGGGTCGACCTTCAGTGGCGGCTCTTGCAATTTGGCAGTGAATTTCGAAGGCCCTAAGAGCTCGAGTGATCGGAGTTTCGGCGTGGGAAAGAGAGCGTCGAATGTTTCGATCTGCGCATCCAGACCATAGGACTTCAGCTGCGCAAGCAGCCACTCGGCATTGTCCTTGTCATAGGGAGAGCCAACGTGATGGGGGCGGGCCGACAGCCGGCGCATATTTTCGCGAATCCGTTCCCGATCGGGGATTTCTCGAAATTTCTGCTCCCATTGAACTTCCACACCAGAGCTTTCGGCAGCGTATCCCCGCAGGGCACTTCCTGAATCAAGGGCGTGAGCAGTCACGGCAAAGAGACAAACAGCAGCAATGGACGTGCGCATAAACGGAATTTCACCTCAAGAAATGGCTGTTGAAGAGCTGTGAGAAATTGCAGCGACCAGCTTTTGGTCTCCGAAGCGAATCGACTGGACGCGAAGAATTCTGCTCGAGGGTAACCGTATCGCAAATTTATCTGCGGCGAAATTTGCGCCGCAGAGCGCAAAGTGGAACGGCTCACGAATAGGCCCCGCGCCGATATTATTGCTCACAATTGGGGCAATGGCGGTGACGCGTTCCGCCTCTTCACCGGAGCAAGAACCGTGTCTTGCGATTTCAACGGTGAATGGAGACCGATCTGCTTCCTCCCAGGAAAAAGCAGGCCGGGATGAACGTGCGAAATCCGCCGCTCTTCGCCTGCCAGGGGAAAATCGACTTTGTGTCATTGGATCGACTGTTCCTTTGCCGAACCGCAAAGGATTCCATTGAAGACCAGATTCGCGGGAGAGTGCAGCTCGCCGCAGAATCCAATCCAACACGTCACGAATTGCGAGCAGTTCGCAATGGGGCAGCCATCGCCCACATTGAAGCCGACGTCGCTCGGCGTCGTAAGTTCCCTTCTCTTCTGCAGCCCGGCCGGCAAAAGCATCCAGACCGAGAACAACAGCGCGGCGAGCCATGCCATAGATGGGCAGTTCTCCTCAAACGAAAAATTGTAGAGTCGGCTTTGACTCCCTTAAACATGTGGAGGATGTCGTCCATGCAGACAGGGCATGGGAAACAGGGCGATGGCCCCTTGAGAGGGCTGAGCAAGAGAGCTCTGGCCCGCGAGATAGAACCCGCGACTGCTACACAATCGCACGAATCTATCTTTGATATCTTGCTAGCTGACTGAGTCTACCGTCAAGAGCGAAGTTAGAAGTTGCGCCTCTCCGTCTCACAGGGTGCGATTGACGCGCTGAGGAATAGTTTTGGATCCACGACGATTCGTCGGCAAACTAACCGATCTTCTCGCGGGGGACGAGTGCGGCTACTACACTCGTGCCGGAGGCTTCCATTGATACTGGTTAGCCGTAACTCTACAATCGAGGCCGCAAGCGGCCAATCGGCGCCTTAATTGGTAGGGATTTCTCTAATGTATGTCGCCGCACACCAAAGCACTTACTTTTTCGAGATCGCAAAGCCGAACATCAACCAAATGAAGGAGCCAAGACATCATGAAAAAGACAAGTCTTTTCAAGCAATATTTGTTGGCGAAAGAGATCCTGATGATGCCGGTTGCTCATGACCCGCTCTGTGCAAAGATCATTGAGCGAGCAGGTTTTAAAGTTGTCGCCTGCGGTGGCTACGCCAGCTCTGCAGCTCTGATCGGCGCTCCGGACGTTGAGTTACTGACTCTCACGGAGATGGTGGACGCTGTGTGGCGGACTGCTGATGCGGTGGAGCTGCCGGTGTTTGCAGACGGCGACAACGGTCATGGAAATACCACAAATGTCCAGCGGACCGTGAAACAGTTCGAGAAGGCGGGTGCAGCGTCGATAATGCTGGAGGATCAGGTCTCACCGAAGCGCTGCGGCCACATGTCTGGCAAGCATGTCATCCCCATTGATGAGTTCGTGGCAAAGATCAAGGCCGCTGTGGACACGCGCACAGATCAGGATTTGACTATTCTGGCTCGTACCGACGCGATTGCGGTCGGCGGCCTCTCGGAAGCGGTCGAGCGCGCACACAGGTGCGTGGAGGTCGGTGCCGATTGGGTATTTTTGGAGGCACCCGAGAGTATCGAGCAGATGAGTGAGATTCCTCGTTTGGTGTCCGTGCCAACGCTGGCTAATATGATTCCGGGCGGCAAGACGCCAATCCTGCCCGCCTGCGAACTGCAGTCGATCGGCTTCGCCGCAGTGATCTGGCCGAATGCTTTTACCTACGTATACGCCAAGCTGGCTAGCGACCTTGCCGCGGAACTGCTCCGCACCGGCACCACGGCACCTTTTCACGACCGCATGATCGAGTTCGAGGAGTTCAATAATCTCGTTGGCCTTCCCAAGATTCGGGAGACGGAACAGCAATACTATGCACACCTCGAAGACGCGCATTTGCGAGGCGCATAAATCAGAATCGAGTAGAGGCAACTGGGGCATATCGATCTGTGGCGGAGACAGCCCAGACAATCTTGCCGGATTGTTCGCCGTTGCAACCTTCCCTCCGGAAGATTTACTCCACTCTTCAGTCATACTGTCGGGATGCGCAAGCCGGCGGTGAAGAGCGGATGCTCACCCACGAACCCGCAAAACCGAGAGCTCCTGGTTCTGGGTTACCAGGGCACTCTGGAGCCTTATCCCAACCTGCACCAGGCGGCCGGCACCGGCTGCCATCCTGCCGCGAATGGCACAGCAATCCCCGGGGTCTCGCCCCCATGGATGGAAATGCTACTCGAACCTCTACTTACGGACGCTATTCAGCGCCTCGAACGCCGAGTACCGGCCGTCCAGCGGGTTTTTGGAGGAGAGCCGATCCCTACAGATTCGCTGCTCGGAATACTCCGGGAGCGGTTAAGGGGCATCCTGGCGCAGGCGATCGCCGCCTGCCCTCTGAATGCGGATGACCCCATGCTCTCGATAGAACGGGATCTTGTTCGCGAATTCCCGGCGCTTTTTCCGCTCCTGCGACAGGCTGTTTCCGAGTGGGCAGCCGCAACGGCAGCATTTCATGACCGGCTGCACCGGGATGAACCGCGGTTGGCCACGTGGCTACGTATTGCCGCCATGCCGCCGGTTGAGTCGGTGTCCAGAACCGCATCCGATACTCACCCCGGTGGCCATATGGTGCTGCGCATTGTTTTCAGAGGCGGACGCTGCCTCTATTACAAGCCCCGCCCTGTGACCGGCGAGTGGCTTTGGCATCGACTCCTCCGAACGGTTGCAGAGGCGGAGCCTGCATTATGCCTACCCGCAGGACGGGTGCTGGCGGGCAATCCGGCCCGGTATGGCTGGGCTGAATCCGTGCTGCCCCGGCACGGCTTGCCTGCGGAAAGTCTGTACGGCAACGTTGAAGCCTGCTCCGACACCTCTGCTTACTGGCATGCCGCGGGGGCCATGCTGTGCCTGGCCCAACATGCCAGGCTGACCGATCTGCATCTCGATAACATCATTGCCACGCCGAGCGGGCCTGCAGTGACAGACGCCGAATGCTTGGCAACCCCGGAGGTTCTCCCGCCCCGGTCGTCAGGGGATTCACGCGGTAGTACGAGGGTCGCCGCGTTCCTCGATTCTCTTCTCGGCACAGGTCTGCTTCCAGGCAACTCCGCTACGGACTTGCCTGACACCTCAGGACTCTTTGGAGCTGCAGGACCTGTATCCGGGATCGGGCTGCCACAGTGGGCCATCGATCTCGACGGGCGTTATCATCTGACCTCGACGCCTGCCGCGCTTCTGGACCATGGCAATGCTCCAAGCACGGTCTCTGCGCTCGCCGTCTTGCCTGAGATCCGGAGCGGATATCGTCAGGCGGCCGGAGCCCTCTTGAGCAGCCGCAAGGCGCTCATTGCGCAAGGGGCACGCTGGCGTTTCGTGCTGGAACGGGCACACGCGCCACGGGTGGTTCTCCGCGATACTCTCACCTATGCCATCCTGTTGAACCAGTCTCTGGAACCACACCGTCTTCGCTCAAGGAACGGCCGGCAGAGCACTCTTCTCCGCACGCTTCGAGGGAGCGCGCCTACTGATCTTCCCGAAGCAGTTCTGCGCACAGAGCTGCACGCACTGCTTCATCTACATGTGCCGCGCCTGATCACCCTCCCGGACACCCGGACCCTTGCGAGCGGCTCGGGACGCTCCCTCGCATCCAGCTTCGCTGGCTGCACGCCGGCGGAAGCGGTGATCCGTCAGATGGAGGGCCTTTCTCGCGACACACTTGAAGCGGTTCAGGTTCCAGCGCTCCTCCTGGCTATCCTCAGTTACAGAAACCCGGCTCGGCCTGGATAGAAGTACCCTGGATGCCTCTGGTCAAGCCGTGGGTTAGTGGTGCTTGCTTTAATTGGTTTGGTGTACCATGCGTACACGTCAGCTGTCTTCCCCGCCAAAACACCAAGTGCCTAAACCCAAAGGATGGTCATGACCAATTTCGAGCGTCTGCAACAGGCTGGACTGATTGATGTCCAGAATCCGCTTACCCCCGACGAAATAAATAGCGTGAACCAACTCAGTGCGCCCGAAGTCGATGCGCTGATCTCCGTGCGCTCCAAACTTGGAGACGATTTCTTTAGCCGTAAAGTGCAGGTTGGCGATTCCCACCGAATGGGGACAATGATTCTCTAAGTGTGAGGCATCTGCCAAATGGAGTGGGATAGCGTAGCAGACCATCAGGGTGGAGGGGACACGTCCACGAACAGCCAACGCCTTCGCGCTGTCATATCTCTTGCCCGAAGGCGGCTTACGCCGCTGATTCATGAGGTGTGGTCTCACCCACGGCTAGGCGAGCTCTATCCGGAGTTCATTTTCGCGATGTATGGCGTGACTGTCGCCTCGGCTCCGGCCATGCGAGCTGCCGCACAGCGATGTGGTGGACTCAGAAACATCGACCCGCTGGCTTCATGGCTCCAGGGCTATTATCTGGAGCACGCCGAGGAAGAAGAAGGTCATGGAGAATGGCTGCTGGCCGATCTCGGCTCCTTTGGCGTGTCCCGGGAACGCGTCTTGGAGCGCCTTCCCTACCCGAGCATCGCGGCTCTCGTGGGGTCACAATATTATTGGATGTGGCATGTTCATCCGATCGCCTACCTCGGATACATCGCCGTTCTGGAAGCTCCCGCGCAGATGGAGTTCTTGCAGGAAGTCTCCAAGCGGACGGGCATCCCGCTCTCTTCTATGTCCTGTCATACAAGGCACGCCGAACTCGATCCTGGGCACGTGGCTGAATTCGATGCAGCTCTCGATTCATTGCATCTGAACGAGCGACACCGGAACTTGATTACTGTTAGCGCGATCACGACCATTGGTCATCTGGAGCAAGTATTCAAGGACATACTGGAGCACTTCGAGCGCATCGGCGACCCAAGCGCCGCCGACGTCATATTTACAGCGACGGGACCGGTGCTCGCTTAAGCCGGTTTTTGTCAATGGGTCTTCGAGATGTTGTTGGCACTGAGTCCGGGTGATCAGCTTCTCCACTATCGCCTGATTCGAAAGATCGGCGAAGGGGGGATGGGTATTGTCTTCGAGGCAGAGGATATCCGTCTTGGGCGCAGCGTCGCCATCAAGCTGCTGCAGCCGTCGACCTCAGAAGACCCCGACGCGCGAGTGCGCTTCCTGCGGGAGGCACGCGCCGCCTCCGCTCTCGATCACCCCAACCTGTGCACGATCTATACGATTGAGGAGGCGCCCGACGGATCACTCTTGCTGGTGATGGCATTGTACCGAGGCCAGAACCTCGCAGAACTGCTGATGAAGAGAGGGCCGCTGGACGCGGCTCGCATCTGCGATGTCGGACGTCAGACTGCTGCCGGGCTGCATGCTGCACACATGTCGGGCATTGTGCACCGTGACATCAAGCCCGGGAACCTCTTCCTGCTCCACTCCGGCACCCTAAAGATTCTCGATTTTGGTCTGTCGCGCGTTGCTCACCAGCGCCCGTTAACCGCGCCACACCTGGTGATGGGCACGCTTGCTTATATGCCACCCGAGCAGCTCGCGGGAGATCCGGTCGACCATCGTGCCGACATATGGGCGCTGGGAGCCGTGCTTTACGAGATGGCCGCCGGGCATCCCCCATTTCGACAGCCCACACAGGTCGCGACGATGGTGGCGATTTCGGAGGGCCGCTACATTCCGCTCCATCAGGTCCGGCCCCAG
Source organism: Acidobacteriaceae bacterium (assembly GCA_036500845.1). Lineage (GTDB taxonomy): Bacteria > Acidobacteriota > Terriglobia > Terriglobales > Acidobacteriaceae > PALSA-350. Next base: position 8,588 of record DASYBJ010000650.1, on the reverse strand, counting down.
CTACCGAGGTCCATCCTCTTGGCCGTGGAGCGCGCCCTGCGTCTCCAGCCAAATCAAAGGCATTCCTCCGCCGCGGACTTGCTGAACCTGCTTGGTGAAGACAGTAATCTCACGATGGAGATCCCGGCCAGCTCATCGACCGCGGTCACGACCATCTCTTCGGATTCCAGCGCCTCTACTGCGCCGACCCAGGTATCGATGCCCGTTGCAGGCAGCGCGGCGCGTCCGGATGGAGCGAGAGTCTCAGGGAACGACCGGAAAGCCGGCGGAGGCATCTCCATCGCGGTGCTTCCCATGCGCAACGTCAGTTCCGATCCGGAGAATGAGTACTTCAGCGACGGACTTACAGACGAACTGATCTCTTCGTTAGGCACGCTCCCTGGCCTACGGGTCGTCTCGCGTACTTCAGCGTTTTCGTTCAAGGGAACCACGCAGAACATCCGCGAAATTGGCGAAGCTCTCGACGTCAGTGTGATTCTGGAAGGCAGCATTCGACGCCACGGAGCGCGCATCCGAGTGACCACCCAACTTACAGACGTCCGTCAGGGATTTCATCTGTGGTCTTCGCGTTTCGATCGGGAAATTTCCGATGTCTTTGAGCTACAGGACGAGCTTGCCTCGTCGGTGGTCTCTGCCTTGCGCGACAAGCTTTCGGTGAATCTACCCGATTTCGATCTGCAGGCCAGAACTCCAATGCAGGCGGAAGCCTACGAGGCTTATCTGAAAGGCCGCTACCAGTGGAATCGGAAGACGATCGAAGATATTCAGCTCGCCGGCCGATATTTCGAGCGTGCTCTGACGCTCGATCCAAAATCCGCCGCGGCTCATGCCGGAGTGGCTGATTTTTATTGTTTGCAGGGGACCCTTGGGCTGATGCCTCCGCATGAAGCTTGGCCCATTGCGCGCTCCTCCGCGCTACAAGCGATTGCCCTTGATCCGGCTCTGCCGGAAGGGCATCTGGCTCTCGCCGCGGTGTTGCAGTTTTACGACTGGGATTGGGAGGGAGCACGGAGCCACATGGTAAAGGCGATCGAGCTGCGGCCCCAACGCGGCGAGTCCTATTATCTGTACGTCGCTTACCTCATGACCCAGGGTTTGCTGGAAGATGCCCTGGAGCAAGCGCGCATCGGACTCACCTACGATCCGTTATCTGCACCCTTACTGGCAGCGGAAGCCCTGCTGCGCGCCTATTTGGGTGATCACGACACTAGCATTTTGCTGGCGCAAAGTGCGCTCGTCTCCGCACCGCACTACTTTGAGCTCTACTATGCGCTGGGGATCGCACAGGCCCTTACCGGCCGTACCGATGAGGCGGTACAGACCTTCGAGCGCGGCATCGAGCAAAGCCGCATGCCCGTTTTGATGGGGTGGCTGGCGGAAGCCCATGTGCAGAACGGGAATTCGGAGAAAGCTCGCGCCGCTTTGGACGAGATGCTCGAGCTCGCGAGGAATGGCAATCCGATGCCGGTGCCGATCGCCGTCGCCGCGGCCTCACTGGGCGACCACGAACTTGCCTTGACGTGGCTGGAAAGGGCAGCGGAGCGGCGCGACATCTTCGTCGCATATATTACCGTTTTTCCCAGCCTGAGGAAGCTTCACGATACTCCACGTTACCGGCAGTTGCTTGACCGGATGAAGCTTGAACATCCTTCCACACACAGGAGGCGCCATGCGGCTGGGTAGAGTAAGATCGACATCCGATTCGAGAACGCTCCAGCTCCGGAACTATGTAACCGTTGCCACTTTGCCGGTACCGCCCGCGCAGGAAATGCTGGATAACACCGCGTCATGGCCAATGCTTGCCAATGATCGCTTTAACTGTTGCACTTCGGCGGCCGCCGGGCACATGGTGCATCACTGGACAGCGGCCAATCAGCATGGCGTCTTCCTCACAGATGACGATATTATTCGGGCTCACGCCCAGCTAACCAGCGACCGCCTGATGGATTGCGTCTCCATGCTGGATGCTTTGAAGTTCTGGCGCAGGTCCGGCATCGGCGATCACCGCGTTCATTCCTATGTCAGCGCCGGCCACGCCAACCCTGCCGATCTGCGCTGTGTGATCCATTTGTTTGGAAGCGCCTACATTGGTCTCGACTTGCCGCATTTCGCCTGCTCGGGGGATCCGCCGGGATGGCCTGAGATTCCGTGGGAGATCCCGGCTTCGGTGTCTCCGGAGGACGCCGCTCCGCAACTCGCGAACGGCCATTGTGTGGCCGCGGTGGGTTATAACGATCAGGTGATCTATGTGGTCACTTGGGGCAGGCTAAAGACAATGAGCTGGAACTTTTTTGAGCGCTATACCGACGAGGTTTATGCGGTGCTCAGCGCTGACTGGGTCCAGCGCGATGCCGCATGCCCCTCTGGCTTTGATATGACGGCTCTCGCTCACGATCAGTCTCTGGTGAGCGCGGAATCCTCCAAGTCGCTGGAGCTCGGAATGCCGCATAGGTGAGGGAGCGTCGTAAAGCGCGTCTCAGAGGATGAATCGTCGAACACGGCTTCCCTAGAGTCATTGCAGCCGCCTGGACTCTTTGTAATCGGCAATTCGATGAATCTCCCTTCCGCTGTGCGATGCAGATAGCTCCCGGGCCTGATTCCCCGATCCGATCACGTAGTCGATCTGTTCCTCGACGAGGTTGTCCGGCTTGCCATCCGGCCCGAGATCATACCGCATCTCGAAGAACCTGCCGTCATGGGAGACCATTTTGTAGTACTTGTCCGAACTCGCATGATGGAAGAGATTGTTTCGAGTAAAGTCTTCTATCTGTGTTGCCGTACCGAGCCGGTAGAGAGACCTTCCCATACCAGTTTGACGGTACTGCTCGGCAATCCCTCGATGACAACCGGCGCAGATACAGGAATCAATGCAGATACAGGAATCAACATAGTGGGGAGCGACACTTTGGCCGCTGGCGATAGGACAGGTGCATCTTGACGCCACGGATGTGCTGCCCCCCACGCGGCGGTCAGAAAGCAGGCGGCCAGCTGATACCACTCCATATGTGACGCCTTTTTTTAAGGCGCGCCTGCCGTCCATCTTGAGAGCTGTACCGAGCGATGTTCTTCTCATGGTTTGTTGCCATCGCATCGCAAGCTATCACGACCTGAAAGAACCGGCCGAGAATGACTGTCCGGATCACGCCCGGAGAGGATGATCCGGCGTCCAGAAGGGTTCTGAGGCAGGAATAAACGCGATTGGGACCTCAGTGATGAATGTCTTTAGCCAATCCGCACATAGGATCATGCCGCCCTGTTCCGATAGAACGTGTCCGACCACGATCAAGCCCTTCTTGTTTCCGGCGGTGATGCTGTCCTGTACGTATTCGACCAGCTCCCACTCGCGGGTCTCACCGCAGATGAGCACGTCGACATCAGCTTGGGAGATGATCTTGATGCCAGGTTCGCGGCTGACGAACCCCCAGCTGGTCTGAACGTTGTGCACGGGTAGCGCAGGATCTCCGAGAACGCGAATCGTCCGGCTGTTCAGTTTGTGTTGGATTTGTTGAGATAACTGGGCCAGGGATACTCCATCAAATGTGAGCTTCTTCGGATTCGCGGGATCGATGACATTCTTCTCCCAGCCAAGCTGTTTCACCATGCCTTCGGCGATACCGTCCGGATGCCGTGCGTGCCAATGATCATGGAAATGGAAGAGCGCGATGTCGTGCTTCTTGCAGAAGTCCAGTTTGTAAAGCAGCGTGGGATCGTCCTTGATATCGTCCGTCTGGTCCTGATGAAGATAGAATGGCGTCTCGTGAGTTACGATCATGTTCTTACTGCCAGCGGCAGCTCTCTCAACCACATCGAGGGTCGCCATCATAGTGGTCGCAATGCCCGCCACGTGCATGTCTGGCTGGCCAGTTAATAGGTTATCGACCGTCTTCTCACGCCAAGGAATGGCTACTTGTTTCTTGATGCGTTCGATTACCTCCCCAACTGTTAGCTTTTCCGAAGACGAACTCTGACCCATGGCAATGGCGGATAGGAGAGCACTGCCCATAGCTACAAAATCGCGTCGCGAGATCGGATTCATTCGTTTCCTTTTCCCAGGACCGCTGGCGGATCTACCGTGACTATTGCGAACCTTGCACCATGCTCACGTAAACACCGATCGTCATCACGATCTACGCGACCGGTCTTGTGCGGTGAATATTCGTCTGCTAGAAGATCAGACGACCGCTAAACTGTATCAGCCGTGGATTCCCCAGTTGTGAGCTGACGATCCCAAAGGTGGCGCTCCCCAGCTGTGTCCCCGGGTCACCGAACTGGACTCGGTTGAAGAGGTTAAACAATTCGGTTTTGAACTGGAAATTGAATCTTTCCGTGATGGGAATGGCTTTCCCGATGGTGAAATCCCAATTTGCGATGCCAGCATCGCGAATTGAGCTGTCCGTTCGGGTTTCGTTGCCAAAGGTAAACGCCGCGGGTTGAGCAAATGCTGCCGTGTTGAACCACTGACTCAACCGGCTCTGCGCAGCTCCAGTCAATTTCTTATTCTGGTTAATCACATTGGGACGTGATCCGCCGCCTTGGGAGCCGGTGACGTTCGTAGCCGTCGTCAGGGCCAGCGGATACCCCGACTGCAACGTCGTGATTCCGTTTACCGACCAGCCCCCAACGACCCGGTTCAAGAGCGGGCCGGCATTGCCCCAAAAGTGCTGGCCGTTGCCAAAAGGAAGATTGACGACGTAACTGGCTACGAACCGGTTGCGTACATCGAAGCTCGCTCGGCTCATCTCCGCATTCAGGTTGTTCCAGTCTTGCACGCCGGCTACTCCGTGGTTCTCGAGCCAACTGGTCAGGGTGTCGGTGTTGCCGATCAGCTTGGCCCAGGTGTAGGAGCCTTGCAACACTCCTCCCGTTTTGAATCGCTTTACGACGCGGGTTTCCAGCGCGGACCAGTGCGAGCCGCCATGCTGGGCCGCCGTGTCTTGAAAGTTCTGGAACTGCGGATGGGGGCGAAGCAGCTGAGCCCTCGAGACTGTGCGGTTGGAAAGCAGGCCGCTGGTGATGTGACCGTAAAAGGGATTAGATACCTGCGTGTTCAAGCTGGGGCCCATGGCCAGCAGACCGTCCGGAAGCTGATTGAGTTGCTGGTTCAAGAAAGACAAATGAGTCGCCTTGGAGCCAGCGTAGCCGATATCGAACATCAAACTGGAGCCTAGCTCTTGTTGTATCTCCAGGTTCCATTGTTGGGCGTAACCGTAAGCCTCGGTGGGGACCGGAGAGGAGATACTCTGGCCTTCGAATATGCCGAGCCGTGAGGGATCATGTCCGATGGGCGGAATAAGGCCAGTAGGAAAGGGGTTGCCAAAAGTGGCAGCCGGCAGCAGCTCAGAGGTTCCGCCTATGGAAGATACCATGGTGGTCGTTGCCGCGTTCACCGGCGACTGGAACGGAGCCATGTTGTAGTTGATCATATCGGGCGGAATCCATGACAGACCGTAGCCGCCCCGAATCGACGTAGTGGGATTAGCGTAGTAGGCCACGTTCACGCGTGGAGCAAACAATTTGTGGTGACCCTCGATCTGAGTACGATTCGGGTAGGCTGAGCTGTTGACCAGTGCGAGCTGTCCGGTAAGCGGCAGACCGACCACTGCACCAAGGGGATCGATCGCATTCGGTTGCAATACGGTAAGCCGATCTCGAACCTCGGTGAAGCCTTGGGGAAGATCCCAGCGCACGCCCGGGGTAACCGTCAGCTTCTTGCTGACTGCGAACGTATCCTGAAAGTAAAGGCCGCCATACCACTCGATTGAGTTCGTGAAGGCGATGCTCGCAGCGGTTCCTGTGGCCGGATTACCCAGATAGAACGAAGCCACGGAGTAGCCGGTCTTCGTTGTGGAACCATATGGCGCGGAAAGGTTGGTGGGGTTGAGCGCGGTAAATCCTTGGTCAAAGCTGAAGGTTCCGGCGGCGGTACTGCTCTGGGCGAAGTTCCATTGATTGCGGCGCACCTCGCCGCCAAACTTGAATGTGTGCCGACCGAGAATCTTAATGAGACTCGAGGAGAGTGAGTAGTCGTTGAGAATCGCGCGATTGTCAGTTCCGTTGAAGTTATAGACTCCGGAGATGCTGGCCAAAGGTGCTACCGGCAAAGTCACCTGCGGAGCCAAGGCAGCCCACGCGGGTCCGAAGAGGGCGAGGTTGGTTCCCACCTGCTCGGGTGTAAAGCCGTCGCGACCGCGCAGGTAAGAAAAACGGAAATCGGCAACAGTACGCGGGCTGAAAGTGTAGGTATCGCCGATCACAAAGTTCTGTGTGCCGAAGTAGCTGTTCAGGCCGCCGAAGTGGGTATGAAATGGGTCACTAGGCAGGCTGGTCCCATTCCACCAAGTGTACCGGGCAAAGACCCGCTGGTTCTCACTCACGTTCCAGTCGATCCGTCCGTTGTACTGCCTCGAGTTGCCGCCAAGGCTGACGTTGGTTGCGAAGTTGTTGATTGTCCCTGGCAGATTTGGCAATCCGTAATACTTCATGTACTGAGCAGCTGCGGGGTCCAGCCGGGATGTTGGAATCTTGTTGCCGGGAAATTGTACCCGGGTCGCGGTCCGGCCGGGAGGGCATGCGGACGTGCCGGATAAACCGCAAGTTGTAAGCGGGTCAAAGATCGGCGGGAGCGAGGGATCGCTGAAGTCTCCGTTGCGCATCGCTGCCGTGGGTACGGTTGTTGTAATCGAGTTTCCTGTGCGAAAGGCAAAGCCCTCCCACGAGAAGAAGAAGAAGAGCTTTTCACGGCGAACTGGACCGCCCAACTCGACGCCATACTGGTTTTGGGTAAAGGCCGGCGTCGGAATATGTGCGCGATTGTTGAAGAAGGTATTGGCATTCAGCACTTTGTTGCGAATATATTCATAGGCGCTGCCGTGCAGCTGATCCGTTCCGGATTTGGTCGCCATGTTTACGACACCCCCCGCAAAGCGACCGAACTCCGCGCTAACCGCGTTGCTGTCCACCCGAAATTCTTGGATCGCGTCCTGCGTGGGTACAAGAGCGGGACTGTTGATGTAAGTGGTGTTTAACGGTACGCCGTCCAGGTAGAAAGCGCTCTGATTGGCCATGCCGCCGCCAATCTGATAGTTGCCCCAACCGGTGTTGTTCGTGAAGGTGCCGTTGGCTTGATTTCCGAGCGGATTTCCACTCACCGAGCCTTGGGGCACTACGCCAGGAGCGAGGGCCACCAAGTTGAGGATGTTGCGCCCGTTGAGTGGCATCTCCTGAACGACCTTGCCTTCAACCATCTGGCCCAATGAACCTGGCTGCGTTTCGATGATCGGTGCGACTGTATCGACCGTAACCGTCTGCTTGACGTCTCCAACCTGCAAGGTCGTATCGACCCGTACGGCTGCCTGAACTACGATGGTGATCAGGTCCCGCTTGAGGTGGTTGAAGCCCGTCTTCTCGAAATCAACGCTGTAGTTTCCCGGCACCAGGTTCACAAACTGATAGTTGCCGCTCGAATCCGATTGGTCCGTCCGCTTATCGGAAGTCCCAAGGTTCGTCAACGTCACTGTGGCCCCTGCAACCGCCGACCCGGTTTGATCGATCACCGTTCCGAGAATAGTTCCAAAGGTTGTTTGTGCTGAACTCGATCGTCCCAAAAGAATGAAGAATGCGATCGATGTGACGAAAAGCACCTGATGGGAAAATCGCCTGTTATTCGCTAGCCATCCTCCGTGAGCAGGTGCTCTTTCCTGGGATTGTTTGCAGTTCATCGTTGCCTCCCGCAAAATTAGGTCGGTTTCCAGAATGCGTTGATCTTCGCCCTATCGAGAACCAGACTGGGTTTACCCGCGTGTGTACATCGAATGTCCCGGGCTGACTTTGTACGCGGGACGAACTATAGTCATTCGTGGGAAGAAGTCACAATGGTACATATGTCCCATTTTGCGGATTGAGCGACGCGCTTTGCGCATAGCGCACGATCAGGTTCTCGGGAGTTAAGGCTCAAAGCGGTTGCCGATGACCGTTGTTTTCAAAGAGATCGGGAGTCTTGCGGTCCAAAATGTGATCAATCTCCTCGAAGGAAAGGGCGTGCCGGAAAAAGTGCTTTTTCAACCGGCGCTCCTCACCGGCGAAAATCTGGATTCCCCCTTCGTGGACGGATTTTGGCACTTACGCGCGCTTTTCGTGGAGTGAACAGTGGCTGGGCAAGATGGCCCCCTTTCTCGGCTCGGTACCGAAAACGCCCCGTTCAACCTTCGCTTTCGCCCCCCCTCGCAGGAGGTCCGAAAAAACAATCAACTTCGCACATGTGATTCTCGTAACAGAAACCGCCACAGTTTTAGATAACAAAGCGACATTCTAGGCAAGGCCACTCCGGGATCGGAAGCTATTCTTGCGTAACAAGACGCAGGCAATGCGGGCTCGTGCCTGCACGGCAGTCTGTAGGTAGATGGGCCTTCAAAAAGAGAAGGGGCGTTTCCTGCGGAAAACGGTCGCGCGCCCGTGAATGGAGGAGGAACGCCTCGTCATTGGCAGTGCTCTCACGTTTCTAAGCCATGGCGAAGAAGACCAAAAGCCGTTACGAATTGAAGGAAGAGCTTGGCCATGGTGGTATGGGCGTCGTATGGCGGGCTTTCGAC
>DASYBJ010000649.1:0-3761 GCA_036500845.1 Acidobacteriaceae bacterium | reverse complement strand
CTCCTGCTCTATCAGCACGCGTTCCGTGATGTCGACAAACATCGTGCGTGTGTAATCGCCGTCAGTGGCCGGCCTGGACCACCACTGGATCCACACTGGCTTGCCGTTGTCCTTGCGGCGAAGTTCGAGCACGACCCCGCTTGTGTCGGTGCCGCGTCCGACGGAATCAAGCGCCTCGCACAAGCGGCGTTGGGCGTCAGCGGTATCGGGCACAAAAGAATTCCCGAATGTCCCGGCGATCTCTTCGGGCTTGAGGCCGAGGATCCTCAGCGCTGTGCGGTTAGCCTGGATAAAACGAGAATCCAGGCCTTCATGTACATAGGCGATCGGGGCCTCGTCGAAAAGATCGCGGAACCGCTCCTCGCTCTGCACCAGGGCTTTGTTCGCCTCACTCAGTTGCTCGCTGATCCTGCGCTCCGCCTGTTCGAGTTCGGCGACCTTGCTTGCCGACAATCGCAGTTCTATGTGAGCCATGACCAGCTCCGCAAAGTTCGTGAGCATCTGCGCTTCGCTTGTGCTTAGTTCGCGGGGTTCACGGTCGGCAACACAGAGCGCGCCCAGCTTGAATCCGTCATGGGTGCGCAACGGCGCGGCCGCATAGAAACGCACGCCTAAAGGTCCTGCCACGAGCGGATTTGTTTTTGCACGCACGTCACGAATGGCGTCGCGAATGTGATAGACCTCTGGCGCAAGAATCGCCGACGCGCACAATCCGGCCTCGCGCACAACCTGCTCGGCTTCGATACCGTGATGCGACTTAAACCAGATGCGGTCCTGGTCCACCAGGCTAACCATCGCCATCGGCACCCGGAACAAACCTGCTGCCAGCTCCGCGATGCGATCGAACGCCACATCCGGCGGAGTATCGAGGATGCGATACCGCCACAGTGCCTCCAGGCGTTCCAGTTCGTCTTCTGGAAACAGGGCTTTCATTGAGATAGGTGTCAACTTTACTACGATTTGTCGTAGAACGTAAACGAACGCTCGTAGCCATACGATAGTTCGTAGTACGAAAAACCATGGCGGATTTGCGTAAAGATGCTTATTTCCAATGAGGTAGCGCTAATACGCCTCTTGGCACATAACGTGATTAATGCATGGTGGAGGTTGTATGGCATTGATTTTATCAGTATCTGGACGAATTCCAGATCGTTCTAAATCCTCTAGCTGTTCGCTGAAACGTAGAAAGGAAGCATCCATTTCGCGTTTTGTTCCGTTTCTTTTTGGCGCTGCGATTGCTTTTCTCTGTTTTGCAGGTGTGACACAGGCTCAAGTCGTAACCGTGCCGGACACGCCGCAAATCGGGTCATCGAATCCGATCACCGCAGAGCCACTTGTGCCCCGTCCCCCAACCAACCCGTGCATCGTGTCGCTTTTTCAAAATCTTCCCTTCGACAATTTCACCCCGGCAACTTTCAGTTACACGCCACCCCCATCCTGCCCGGGTCCATGGGCTAAGGTTGTCTTTACCGCGGACTTCACTGTGCAGTCGGGACGGCAGTTTGATCGAACCGCAGCTTTCTATCTCGGCCATGCGAATATCTACTACGGCACTACCGCCGAGCCTCGCAAAACCCTCAGCCCATCCTGGCATGTCGAGCGGGATGTTACCGACCTGACGGCAATCTTCAGCTCCCCGCAGACTGGCGAAGCGAACCTGGGAAACTTTGTTGGCGTCAGCGGTGGGCAGACCTTTAACAGCATTATTTTCGCGAACGCAGCCCTCGAATTCTACCCTGCCTCGTTCGCTGCTGCTATTCCCAGTACTCCCGATGTGATTGTCCCAGTGAATGGAAGCGGTGGGGACGCGGGCACGCTCAATACAACAGCGGATCAGGTCACTCAAACCCTCAGCCTGCCTGCCAATACCGAGCGCGTCTATCTTGATGTGATTGCGCAGAGCCAGTCGAATGATGAGTTCTGGTATCTCTGTGTGCCCAATGATCAAACTACGAATCTTGAGAGTTGCGGCAATACTGCCTTTCGCGAGACCGAGATCACCATTGACGGAAAGGCGGCCGGTGTCGCTCCGGTGTCCCCATGGATATACACAGGCGGGATCGACCCCTTTCTTTGGGAGCCGATTCCCGGAGCGCAGACCCTCGACTTCAAGCCCTACCGCGTCGATTTGAGCCCCTTTGCCGGCTTGCTCGCCGACGGCCAACCGCATACTGTTGGAGTCAGCGTCTTCAACGCCAACTCCTTCTTTCTGGCTACGGCCAACCTACTCGTTTTCACGGATCATGGGAGCCATCAAGTAACTGGCGGCATCCTTAGCAATAATCTCACTCCGGCGCCCACGCCTGTTGTTGCGGAGCATATAACCACAACCGCAAATGGATCTACCGGCAGCATCACCGTGGACTCGAACCGAAACTTCCTCATCACCGGCTTCGTCAACACGTCCCATGGACGCGTCGAGACAACGGTCCGGCAGAACGTCAACTTCACAAGCAAGCAGAACTTCAACGTCAACGCCAGCACTGACATCGAGGATGCGGTGCAAACCTCAACTGTCGATTCGACCACGATTACCCGCAACGGTCCCCTGACGACTACGGTTGAAAAACATGTTTCTTATCCACTTACGGTCGACTTTTCGTTTGTGGTGAATAAGGACGGCAGCCAGAAACAGGTCACTACGATCGATCAGCTGTTCCTGACGAAGGACAGCACAGATCTAAATGGCCTTTCCAACGAGAGCCAAACGAGCAACGAAGTCAGCACAACCGATACACGGGCTGTAAGTGCGAACGGGGTAGCATCGGGACCGACTGACAGCAGGGCGACACAGACGTTTACTCAAAGAAACTCGCACGGCAGCTGCTTCAGCCGTACCTTGACCGCAGAGGCACAGGTACTGAAGACTGTGACCGACGGCGAAGGTTGTCCGGCCAACTCTCCCTTTTAGGTTAATTTTCTGACCTATAGTGTAACTGGTATGCTCGAAGATTTGTGCCGAGTGGATAGTTAGTGTAACTCAGGATTGAAGGGCTTGATCGGACCAGTTTTCTTGAAACAAGCCTAGAGTTAGTCTTCGACTGGTCTAGGTAGCAGTCAGTTCGCGGCTAGCCGCGAACTGACTGACGAACTCGCTTGGCGTCTTCTCACCGAGAGATCGGTGAGGACGACTCTCATTGTCCAGAGGATCGCACAACGTGGGATCGTGCCGCGCAACTCGGAGCAGCATTTCTGCTCTGCCGTGCGAATCATTCATCCCTGACCGCATGAACGTTTTGCCGTCAAGCACCCAAGGTGGAAGCCCGGTACGCGAATCGCGCCCGCGGGGCTTTGTGCGGGGGGGCGCTCAGCAGGAGAGTTTCCGCGATATCCTTGCTAAAAAAGAGCATGCAAAGTTGTGGGGGATAAGGTGGCGCGATGAAATGGACGTTGAAGCTGGTAGCTGAGGCAGTTCAAGGTACACCCATGGAGCACGAGATTGCTGCCGTTCGGCAAGGCGGCCGACTTTCTTGGCGAGCTTTTGCCCGTGTCGGTTCGGGCATCTGCCAGCTCGGTGCGCAACCGGACAATGAAGATAGGCAGACGTTTTCAGAAGTCGGCGGAAGCCCTCGCTGCTTCTTCATCGAACAAGCCCATTAGAGAATTAGTCGTCGGCTTGGATGGTGGGTACGTGAGAAATCGACACCAGCGACCGCAGCGAGACTTTGAGGTCATTCACCGATACACATGAATCGCTTGTGTCCACTCTTGAGCATGGCGCCCTGACATGGATCACTGGCAAGACCGATCCGAATGCCGTG
>DASYBJ010000648.1:0-1577 GCA_036500845.1 Acidobacteriaceae bacterium | reverse complement strand
TCTGATTCCAGGCCGATTGTCGCATTGGTGAACGTCTCCGCTGCATTCGATTGAGGAAGAGCACTTGGACCGCGGTCGGGTCGGGAAGATTGTAGCTTTCAACTTTAAGTGGCGCGGGATTTCAGAATTATTTGGCGTAATATTTCAGGATTATTTGGCGTACACGGCGTCAGCTTGTGCCGATCACGAGACTGTCCCGCGCGGCTGTAGCGCACAGCAGAAAGTGTTTTGCCAATGCCGGGTGGTCCGTAGCATAGCCCGATGTAGCGGAAATGACGGCATGCATCGCAGAACTCAACAAATCTGCTGTGTTCGATCGTCTCGACAAACGCGCCGCTACTCGTTGCGGTACCTCTTGATGCGGGCTCCGGATTCGAGCGCGACGGCGGCTTTTGCATGTATCTCCCTAGGCGTGGTGCCCTTTTTCAGTAGCAGAAGCGAATCGACGACTCGTTGCCGATCGTTGAGGATGGAGCTGAGTTCGCGGCGACGTTGGTCACGCACTCGAATGATGTCGCGGAGTGGAATGGTCTCTCCTGCTAGCTCAGCGGACACCGCGGGACAAAGAAAACGATCCTTGTAAAAGACGCGGATCTCGCCCATGTCCCGCGGATCATACCGGATGGTCACATCTTCGCCAACGTACGCGGCCAGGATGAGTGAAAGATATCGCAGACCCTGGAAGTGAATGCCATCTCGACGCACCTTGCGAGCGCGTACTTCCTGCATCAGCAGGAGGTCAAGCTGCGCGAGCGACTCGGGCATGCGCGGCAGGAACCCACCTTCCTCCCACCGCTCTGAGGGAGCCGCCCTTGCCGCGACGCTGGGTCGACGATGGTATGTCTCCAAAAGGAATGTCCGAAAGAGTTCCTCGAAATGCTCGAGTGAGAGGCTTGGTTTATGTCGCTTTTTCTTGCCGTAGCCGTCAAGTTCACAAAGAAACATCTCGTTGACGGTCCGAAAGAAGCGCTCGATCCGGCCACGGCCCTGGGGCTTGCCTGGGGTCCAAAACACAAGCCGAATCTTGAGATCGACGGCCACTTGTTCAATGTGCTTCGAGGTGAAATCCGATCCATTGTCGGTATAAAGAACTTCTGGGATGCCGCATACCTGCCAATGTGGATGTCCCTTCCGCCATATAGCCTGCCGAAGAGCGAGGGCCGTTCTCGTTGATGAAGGCGGATCGAAGCCCAGATAATATCCGGCGATAGCACGACTGTAGTCGTCGATGACGATGGTCAGCCAAGGTCGAGCAATTTGGCCGTCTTCTCTGACCAAGCGGATGCTCAATTGCGCATGATCTGCTTGCCAGATGGCGTTTGATCGAGGCGCTTCCCGTCTATGAACCAAGTCAAACTCTTCGCTGTATGCCTTTCCGCCACGATGGGCGAGAGTGAGCAATCCGATTGGAACGTCACGAACCAGGTCATAAACCGTTCCGTAGCGTGGCAGGGGCTCGCCAATGGTCTCAGCAAACTGCCGAATCTGTCGGCAGATAGATCTGACCGGTAAAGGAGGACTCTCCAGCGCGAGTGCTTCTATCGCAGCTTTGATCTTCGGCGAGACCACCCTGCGGG
>DASYBJ010000647.1:0-3898 GCA_036500845.1 Acidobacteriaceae bacterium | reverse complement strand
CCGTTCGTGCCTTGCACGGCGGTCGTGTATCCCTGCCGTCCGAGCACCATCACGGTGGCGCCGTCCGCGATGGAGGCCGGTGCCGCGCTGCGAGCCAGCGCGATCTCCGCATCCTTTGGCATCAGATACTCCTCCAGAGGAGCCATGGCCGGATAGGGATCCGCCTGCGCTCGCGCCTGATGGGTTGGGCAGAACAAAACGACCTGCACAAGGAACGCTGAAGCGATGATCCTGCTGGTATTCCTTCCCACTTGATCCTCCGGTACGCGCCATTTATTTCAGGTTGGCAACAGCGATCGCGCGGTTACCAGCGAAAGTAAATCAGACAGACAGGGACGGTCAAAACATATTCTGCCAGCAATCCAATCGTTCCGATCGGCCGGAGTTGCGCTCGCTGGAAGTTTCGACGATTGCAAACGGGCCAAGTCACTCATCCACCATCTGGGAAGCGCTCTTCGCGGTCACGGATGGGTGGTCGCCCACTCTTCTTTTACCAAGCGGTAAAGTACGGTTGGGCGGTTATTCGGCTGCAATCAGAGCGTAGGGGCGCCCGTGGATTGCCTTCAGCCGCCAGCGGAATGAATGGTCCGGCGTCAGGGCTAACAACTCTGCCGCTCGGCGTAGTTGCACTAGCCTTCTTTGCCGATATCGACCTGGGACAACGCTACTTTCAGATCTATAGCTCAGATACGGCTGCCACACTAAAGAACCTTCATATTTCAGGCTAATTCCTTTTCAGACCGTGGCACCAGGCGCTTGGCGAGCGGCTATCCCTTTGGCTATGGAGAAAGCAGGAATCAGCGATGCCCTGTTCGACGTGTTTGGTTATTTGGGCTTTGGAGCGGTTGTGTAGATAATTTTATATAAGCTAGTCACGCCAAAAGTACCAGATCCTGATGGCAGTTGTATGCGCAAAAACAGCGTTCTTGTTCTGCTTACCGCAGTGGGTTCGGCAGCATCCTGGTGGCCGGTGTTCGTTGAGCCAACCCTGTATTTACCGTTTTGGGTGGGGCTAGCATGTGCTGCGCTATGTGCGGGTCTGTCCACAATTTTGACTCCTGCGCTTTGGCGCCTGCTCTGTATTGCCTCTGGCTCGGGTACATATGTGGGCTTTTCTCTTGGTTTGATGATCTGGCATTCCAGTGATCCGCTCTCAGCGGCTTGGCAGCCGCATTTCCGGGTTGTTTTTGCGCCTTTTGTAACTCTTGCAGTGATGCTTGTCGCGCCGGTGACACGTTTCCTTATGCGAAAGCGATCTATCTCAAACAGAATGATAAGACAGGCGGCCTGGGCGGCACTACTTGGTTGCGTTGCATTTGGACCTACAGCCCTTGCCCTAACACCGTCCATCGTCAAGCACCGAATAGGCCGCAACGACCGGTTGGCTGCCGAGAGGTTTCTGTCGCTGAAGAAGGCCGTGGAAGGCAGCAGAGCCGAAGCCGAGGGGGAGAGCGAAGTCTGTGATGGTTTAGGGCTAAAACGCCACTACTCCGGCCCGCCATTTAGCGATGCAGACTGGGGGCGCATCACGGGTAACTATGTGAAACAGAGGGGATACTTTTTTATGGTCTACTGTCGTCATGAAAAGGATGGGTACACCATAGATGCCCATCCGGCTACACCTGGTGAAGATGGTACGCGCTGGTTCTGCGCGGAGGGGTCCGGAAAAGTGGGTTGCCATATGGACCAACGGCACAACTGTCTGCCATGCCCAGAGTAGTTTCAGGTGAATGGCAAGGGAGAAAGGTTTGGAGACAAATCATGAATAGTGTCGTAGCTTTTATTCCATTGTTCGCAATTGCTCAATCCCTCGCCGCGCAGCAGTGCCAACCCTTGCCTCCCACCGAGCGATTTCAACTCGAGCACTTCGTCAAAGAGTGGTACCACGTGTCTGATAACCAAAGCGTCACTCTCACCGATAGCGCTACTGTGGAGTCCGCGTGCTATCGCAAGCTCATTTTTCGCGCGAGCATGCCGATGCCACCGCTGGTGTTGTATTTAACCCGACAAGACGCATTTAGTCTCTGGGGTGCTGGATCTTGCCGTTGATCCAGCAATAGCGCAACAAAAGGTCCGTGATGAGTTGGCCGAACGGCTCGTTTCAGGAGCATTGCTGACTTCCGGGCCTAGTAACGCTCCGGTAACCCTGGTGGTCTTCTCAGATTTCCAGTGCCCTTACTGCAAACATTTCGCAGATATGGTCGCTTCACTTCGTCGCGACGAGCGCATTCAACTCAAAATCGTCTACCGGCAGTTCCCCTTGAACATCCATCCCTGGGCGGGCGAGGCTGCACCTCTTCGGGCGCCACCTGCCGGATGCGGAGCAGGGCGGCTTCGCGATTCGGCTTGTTCATTGCGCGGCCCGGATTCGCAGGTCCGGCGACGATCTGCTCAAGCACGGGCAGCCACTCAGGGCCCCCGACCTCAGCCCAGCGATATTCGACCAGTTCATTCCGCTTCTCAATGGGCAGCGTGGCCCAGGTCGACAGGAGCAACTGCCGCCAGCGCGCCTTTTCCTCCGGGCTCAGCGGCAAGCCGGATGCAGAATCTCGCTCGCGGTAACCGGCTGTGCCGCCGCATCACGGGGCGTGGCCGAAGCCTGTTGCAGATACTTATTAATTCGGCGCTCGACCTCAGCGTTGTGGGCATCGGAAGCACGGCGCCACTCCTCCTGATGGCTGGGGTCGTAGGGCGGTAAGCGCAGTTTCGGCTCCGACAGCATCTCGAGCGCGACCAGCGTCGAGATGTACTCGCGCGTCAGCGGATACTCCGGATTGAATAATTCCGCCTTCATGGCCTGAATGGCCACCTCTCGATATGGCGTGCTGTAGAGGCCGAACTTGAGGTCCCATTCGAGCGGACCCTGGCCGGAAGCATAGCGGTGCGCGAGTTCGCGGGTGCTCGCCTGAGAACCGAGAAAACGCAGCACCCGTGCCGCGTGCTCCTTGTCCTCGTTGCTCGCATCCGGCGAATCGAAAATTCTGGTCACGTTCGCGAGTTGCGAAGCTTGCCAATCGGGATCGGCCGATTGCACTTCAAACGCAACTGTATTCGATCGCAAGGGGATGCTCGTGTCGTTCCTAGTTGTCGCGTCGCTTTCCTTGCCGAGGCTCAATCGGTTGCCGATGATAGTCAGGCGATACGATCCCGGCGTTAGCGACCTCCACTCGTTCAGCTCCAGATTCATGGTGAGCGGATGGCGTCCCGGATCCTGCTCGGAGTACAGGCCGCCCCCTATGTAGCCGACTATGGAATGGAAGTAGTCGTCGAGCGGATCGGTGCCGCGTTCGGGCTCGAGACAGAAGATCTCCTCGCCCGACAGGCGGCCGCTGCGATCGTAATTACGATTGTTGACCACGTACTTATTGCTGCTGTCGGCCGCGTACTCGAGGGTGAGCTCAATGATTTCCCCCTGGTGGAACACCGTCTGGCCGTTCTTCAGAAGCAGGCGGATCGACGCATCGCCAGGCGGACTGGTGATTCCGGCACACTGGCTAGCCTGTCCGCGGGTGTCAGCCACAGAGCACAAGGCGAGGAGCACGCCGAGAACGGCGGACGCAGCCCCAGAATTGTGAGGGACAACGGAGCGCTTTTCCAAGAGGCATCTCCCTAGAGCGATCTTCCGGTCCGCGCCAGTATAAAAGGGACGCACGGACCGCGGTGTGACCTTGAGTATTCGACCTCAGCAAGAGGCGAAGGTTTACAACCCTCGTCGCAACTTCGGTCAGTGTTTTAAGGCAGAGGTTTGAATTAGGCGTCGGGAAGGCCGAAAACCCATTTGTGGGAGGAATTCCCGCTAGCAGTGATGGCGATGCTCCTGGGGGCGATCACACTTGCGACCTACCGGCACGCTCACCCGGCAAACTCGCTGCAACCCGCTTTGCTGGTTTCGGGGGCG
>DASYBJ010000646.1:0-3354 GCA_036500845.1 Acidobacteriaceae bacterium | reverse complement strand
CTTGGGGCATCCCGGGTCAGTCGGCAAGTTCGCAGCTGGAATTTTAATCGGGACGGTGCTGCAGATCAGCGCACTCCTGCTCACAGATATGCTGACTCACTCCGGCCGTAATGCGCAGCAGGCGCAGGTTCCTGGATCTGGCGTGGTGAACCCTCAAGCTGTCAGCGAATTGCGACGTGGCATGCGTACTAAGCTCGGCAACCAGGAATTCCGGTTGCCCTTTTTCCCATCTCTTCGCTGCTCATATCGACGAAAATGATTGCACGCTTTAGTCGTTTATCATATAAATGATTACATGGCAGAAGCGACTCGCCAATTCCGTGGTCCCTCCCTGATTCTGCTCGCGACCGTTCACATCCTTGTCTTCGCGGCCGGTCTCGTAGCAGGAGCGACGCTCCGACACGGGGCGCCATTCGTAACCCCCTTTGCGCCAGCCGAGCAATTGCGCTTGTTCTTTGTGCAAAATCCAACGGCTGTACGCGTGAGCAACTTTTTCCTGTTTGGCTCCGCGGTGCCCTTTGGCATCTTCGCAGTGACTATGGTCAGCCGATTGCACTTTATGGGTGTCCGTGCTGCCGGTACGAACATCGCTCTCTTCGGCGGCTTGGCCGCCGCGATGGCGTTGTTTCTTTCCGGCATTGCGGGTTGGGTGTTGTCCGTACCTGAAGTAACCGCCTCAGCAGGAGTTGTGAAAGCTATCGTCTTTCTCAATTTCCTGTCCGGCGGAGTGTTTTACGCGGTCGGATTCGGTCTACTGGCTGCGGGAGTGTCCGTCACAAGCTATTTCATGCGGCTTCTTCCGCGGTGGCTCGTAGTTCTTGGGATGCTTCTCGCATTAACAGGAGAACTCTCCTCGTTCAGCCTCGTCGCCTATCCGGCAAACTTCTTAATTCCGATTACCAGATTCGTGGGCTACATCTGGATGCTTTTCGTCGCTGTAGCGCTGACGAGAAATCGTAAGGTAGCACAAGCTGCGCATACCCGCGATTCTTCATAGATTGCGACCGCAGCACACCGCTACGAGTGGTAGCCCTGAGCTGTTCGGCAAGAGGGCGGCGCTGACCGAGCGCCTCAGGAGAAGTGCGCAACAAGTACCATGAGATTGTTATTTACAACAAGAGAAGCACTTGAACACAAGGACCAAAGACGAGAATTCGTACTCGACTCACCGGATCCCCTCACCGCTATGGCTTCGGGTTGGGTTCTGGGCGTGCACTTTCATTGCCGTCGCTGTGGTCGTAAGGCGCATTGTGGCACTTAAATTTCCTTCCCCATCCGAGCTACCGCAACAGGCCGAGCTAGATCGGATATTTGCCTCCCACTCCACTTTGACGATGGCGCACATTCTCCCGGCTCTGGCATTTGTGCTTCTGGCGCCGCTCTCGATCTTTCGCCGTTTCTCCGGAATTGCATGGCCTGAACGCTTGCTGTTCCCGCTGGGAGGAGTTGTCGGGATTACCGCCTATGCGATGAGCGTGTATTCCGTTGGCGGATGGATCGAACGCAGCGCGGTGCTCTTCTTCAACAGCCTTTTTTTATTCTCACTTGTAAGGGCCTGGTTATATAAGGTGCGCGGCCGGCCATTGCTGAAAACCCGGTGGCTGGTCCGCGCGGTGGGTGTTCTCCTCGGAATCGCGACCACTCGACCGGTCATGGGCGTGTTCTTTGCCACGAGCCGGCTAACGCATTTGGGTCCACACCAATTTTTCGGGATCGCATTTTGGATTGGCTTTTCAATCAATTGGATCGTCGTTGAGAGCTGGCTTCATGTCAAGACTCGCCCTGCACAAGCCTGAACACATTCAGCGCGTCAGGATATGCAATTGAGATAGATCAGATTGAGCCCGATGCACGGTACAGTTTGCTGGGATGCGCACGCACGAAGATGTACGGGGGCCGAGAGGAGTCGTTTGTACCGGGTAACGATTTTGCTATGGAATAATACTCAGCAATGGCCAATAAATCGAAAGACAGCGCGCCGAGCCGGGTTGCCTTCCTGTTGTCGCAGGTGGGCGGCCGTTCGGCACAGGAATTTGCAAAGCTGCTCGCACCACTCAAGCTTACGCCGGCTGATGCCGGCATTCTGCGGCTTTTGAGACACTCTGAGGGCACAAGCCAGCAGAACCTTGCGAAGAGACTCAATATGCACGCAAGCCGCCTGGTTGCTCTGATCGATGCGCTGGAGTCGAACGGCCTGGTTGTGCGTGAGCCAAACGCCACAGACCGTCGTCTTTACTCTCTCAAGCTCACATCGAAGGGTAGCGAGATACTGCATTCGATCGGCGACCTCGCGCGGCAGCATAACGAGTTGATGTGCGCAGGGCTCAGTTCTGCTGAACGTGTGCAGTTGGAGTCGCTGCTACAGAAAATCGCCGAAAAACAAGGGTTAATCCCCGGCGTTCATCCCGGCTACAGAGATATCGGCAAAGCGAATCGACAAATTGAGCGGACGAATTCAACCGCACAAACGGGCAGGAGCACTCCTCATGAAGCCGTTCAAGTTGGCCCTTTTGCTCGTGGCGGAAGAGGTCGTTGATTGCAAGACTGAGGATTCAGGTCGGCGACTTTATCGTCGTGATGACAAAGTCGAGATACGCGCGCGTCTTCGGCGGAAGATAATTAAGAGATGGATGCAGCGCATCGAGAGGAAATCGCTCACCAAGCCAATCAGGAAAGAAGACCTCCAGGCGTCCACTCTCAATCAACGATTCGATTCCAAGTTCCAGGAGCTGTGCGCTGCCGTAACCAGCAAGGCAGACTCGAGGGATTCAGGTTTGTGGAGAGCATGGCGCTTTGGCTGGCGAAATTTTCCCGTCCTCTTCTGCACCTTGGTTTGCGTGTCAATCCCGCTGCAAACATTACACGAGTTCTAGTCAAGGCTGCTATCACCGCGCAACCGACGCGTCATATGTCACTTCGAGAAACCTCGCCGACTAGGACTCTTCGCTACTGCACATACATCGACGAAATCGAGGCAGGAGCCGACCCTGTCTGAGGAGCCAATCACATCGACAACTTGGGCTGACCTCATTTCTCAAGGTTGAGAAATTGCCCAGAGCGAACCAAAAAGCGGCCCCATCACGCACTGAAAACTTGCCGATCTACCTGGTCGAGCTGCTCACCAATCGCCAGAACTAATGTTCGCCAGCCAAGTGGATGCCGGATCTTGGAACGCGCGGTGTGGATACAAAAGATACTCCTGGTATTCCCCCGGATCAATAGGAGGTGGAAGCACTATTAACGACAATGGCCTCGGCAGCACCAAGTCACTTTCAAGGCAAACTGCAATTGTCTGGAGGTGGTAGCTGTTGGGAAACTCAGTACGCCCGCCGCGCCTGTAAAGTGTCCAGTCCC
>DASYBJ010000645.1:0-6035 GCA_036500845.1 Acidobacteriaceae bacterium | reverse complement strand
TCGAATCACATCGAGCAGGGCCTTCCCCAGTCTCTTCATAGATGGCATGTGGTCGAAAGACTGGGCGCGAGCCCATTGCGAAAGGTGCACCAAGCCGATGATTCCCCGTTCTGCATAACCATTCCAGAACCGTCACTTCGCACGCTCGATCTGGCCCAGCGCGTGATCACGAAGCACTCCGTCCGTTAAACCGTTGATGCCCTTTGCAATCTGGCTATTTTTGCCCAACCCCTCGAAACGGTAAAATTAGGTGAGATTCATAGCGGCTACCGGCTCCCTCGTCCGGGTCGGGTGGGAGCTTTGCCAATTGTTGCCCGGGATCGCACACCATCTCCAGATGTTGGGACCACTCCCAGATAGCGTCGGCCAG
Source organism: Acidobacteriaceae bacterium (assembly GCA_036500845.1). Lineage (GTDB taxonomy): Bacteria > Acidobacteriota > Terriglobia > Terriglobales > Acidobacteriaceae > PALSA-350. The sequence continues at coordinate 5,665 of DASYBJ010000645.1, read as the reverse complement.
TTCCAATATCGGAACCCCGCCGGCCTAGTGTGCCGCCTCCTTTGAACAGGTCCTCCGCCACTCCGGACTGGGGTTCTACGCTGAGGACGTCAACACAAACGGCTTCTCAAGGCGCTCACCGGACATACCCCATCAGTAGGTCCCAACCGGGGACGGTCCACGCGGAAGCCCCTCATCTTGTCAGAGAAAGCTCTTTGCAACGCGTCCAGTTGCGAATCCATTCTGGCCGACGCCGCTGACGCGAGCATCGCCGATGCAATGCGGAACAGAGTCCGGCAGGAGAGTTGGAGGAGCCTTCATAGTGCAAAAGAGGATCAGGTATCGGCAGAAGTTGCACTTTGCCTTTCGCGATGGATTTTGCACTGGAGACGGCCCTGCCGGTAGCATGAAAACATCCTCTCCCTTGCCGTGCGGAAAGTGTACTTTTTGCACTCGCTGAAAGTGCCTCGCGCATGGCCGCCCAATCCCGCCGTCTGACTATTCTGACGGTTCAGGAAGTTGACGATCTTTACGGCCTGCCGCGCTTCACGGAAGCGGACCGCAATCTTTATTTCGATCTAAGCCCGGCGGAACGCGACCTGGTTGACGGGGTGCGTACAATCTCGGTCGCTGCTCACCTGGTTCTTCAGCTTGGCTATTTCAAGGCCAAGCGACAGTTCTTCGTCTACTCGCTCGATGCCGTGACAGACGATCTTGGACACGTCATTCACCGCAATTTCTCAACACGGGACACGGCCGAGATCAAGATGCTGTCCAAACCCACACGCATCGAGCAGCGGCAGGCCATTCTTAGGCTATACGGCTACCAGCTTTGCGACGCCACCGCCAAGTCCGAACTGGAACAGAAGGCGCGACGGGTGGCGATGCTATCGACGCAGCCTCTCTTCATTCTGCGCGAGACTTTACAGCACCTGACCAACCAGCGCATCGTCGCTCCTGGCTATACCTATTTACAGGATATGGTCGGGCGAATTGTTTCCGGTGAGCGCCGACGAATGATTCATCTGCTCGGCCATGCGCAAACCCCAGCAGTCTTGCAGCAACTGGAAGCGCTGCTCCAGGCCGACGAGGGCATGTACCGGATCAGTGTGCTCAAGCGTGAGCCGAAGGATTTCAGCTACAGTGAGTTGCGCCAAGAGGTCGGGCGGCGCAAGTTTTTCGAGCCATTGCACGAGTTCGGCCAGACCTTCCTGGCCTCGGCGGGACTGTCCAATGAGAGCGTGAAGTACTATGCCTCGCTGGTCCAGTTCTACACCGTTTACAAGCTGCAACGAATGACGGCACCAACAGCCCGCTTGTATTTGCTCTGTTTCGCTTATCACCGCTTCCGTCAGATCAACGACAATCTGGTCGACGCCTTCATCCACTACGTCGATCAATACGAAAAGCAAGCCAAGCTTGCGTCCGAGGCAGCCGCCATACAGGCCATGACAGAGGTGAGCACCAACATGAAGGCTGCTGGTCGGGTACTGGATATGTTCACGGACCAGTCGATCCCGGGCAAAACTCCATTCTCGGAGATCAAGCAGAGAGCATTCTCTCTGCTCGAACCTGAACGCTTTGCTCTGCTCTCCAATTACATGCGCAACATCGAGTTCGACAAAACTGCATTCGAGTGGTCTTACTATGGCAAACTGCAATCGAAGTTCAAGCTCAACCTGCGCCATTTGTTCTGCGCGCTGGAGTTCGCCGGCCTGATCGAGGATGCACCGTTGCTGGAAGCTGTGACCTTCCTGCAGGTACTTCTACGACAGGGTAAGTCCCTCCGTCAGGCAAAACCAGGCGGATTCCCTACAGGCATCGTTGGGAAAGGGGTGCAGCCTTATATGTACACCGCAGCCAGGAAGCGCGAAGAAAAGCAACTCGAAGTCGACCGCTACGAGTTCCTGGTGTATCGCCTGCTGCGCAATGCCTTGGAAGCGGGCAATATATATGTCCGCGATAGTAACGAGTTCCGCAGCTTCGAGGACGACCTGATTCGAGCCGAGCGCTGGAAGGATAAGGATGCCGTGCTGCGTGAGATTGGCGCCCCTATTCTGTCGGCGCCGATCGAGGAAACACTCGCCGTCTTCCGCACAGAGCTGGAAGCGAAGTTCGAGCGCGTGCAGAAGCGCGTAGAGAATGGCGACAACAAACATATCAAGATCACCGGCAGAGGGGACAACCGTCGCTGGTCACTGATCTACCCGACGGATGAGGAGCCCATCAACAGTCCGTTCTATGGCCAGTTGCCGGGCATTGGTATCGCCGATCTTCTGTGGTTTGCCTCCGAAAAGACGAACTTTCTCAGCTCTTTCACCCATATTCTGGAACGTTACGCTAAACACGAAGCCGATCCGCGCCTCCTGCTCGCCTGCATCGTCGCGATGGGCACCAATATGGGTTTGTGGAAGATGGCGGAGGTCTCTGGGCTTAGCCATTCGCCGCTCGCGACCACAGCTCGCAACTTTTTGCGGGCGGAAACGCTGCACGCCGCCAACGACGCAATTTCCAATGCAACAGCTTCGCTGTCGATGTTCGACCAGTACGATATCGACGGCCTGACGCATTCCAGCAGCGACGGTCAGCGTATTGAAACGCAACTTCACACAATCAACGCCCGGCATGCCAACAAATACTTCGGCTTGAAAAAAGGCGTGAGCGCCTACACCCTGATCTCGAACCACGTACCCTGCAACGCCCGAATCATCGGCACACATGAGCACGAGTCCCACTTCGTCTTCGACATTCTGCATAACAACACGACGGACATCCAGCCGGAACGCCATTCCACCGACACTCACGGCACCAATCAGGTGAACTTCTTCCTTCTGTTTGTTTTTGGTTACCAATTCGCTCCACGTTATCGCGATCTACACAAGAGGATGATTGGCCTGGTTAGCTTCCGCCATCCAAACCACTATGCTCATTGCTTGATCAAGCCTGCGCGCAAGACCTTCGAAGCCTTGATTGTGAAAGAGTGGCCGAACATCCAGCGTATCCTGGCGTCCCTTGCACAAAAGGACGTAACGCAAGCGACCATCGTGCGTAAACTGACCTCTTATGCCCGACAAAACCAGACCAAGAAGGCACTCTGGGAGTTGGATAACATCCGCCGGACCATTCACATCCTTGACTTCATCGACGATCCGGACCTGCGGCAGAGCGTGCAGAAAGCGCTCAATCGGGGCGAGGCCTACCACCGCATGCGGCGCGCAATCTCCTACGTTAATTCCGGCAAGTTCCGCGTGAAGACCGAAGCGGAACAGCAAGTCTGGAACGAGTGCTCCCGACTGATCGCCAACGCGATCATCTACTGCAACACTCTGCTCCTATCGTGGGTCTATGAGCAGAAGCTCGCGGCAGGCGACCACGAGGCAATCAAGATTCTCAAGGGTATCTCACCCGTAGCCTGGCGCAACGTCAACCTGATCGGCAATTTCGACTTCACCACAGGCAGCTCGCCAGTTGACATCGAAGCCCTGGCCGCCCACTACGAAAACCAAGATTTCTGGCGCCGCTCTATGCAAGAAGCGGACGAGGACGGCCCAGGACTGTAGACGACGCTACTTTTACCTTTTCGAGGGGTTGGGCAAAAATAGCCAAGTAGCTCCTTGGCCTGCTCCCGGGTCAGCCAGTTCCCCAGCCGGGTTCCCTTCTGCCGGATGTTCGGGACCTCCGAGAGGCTGGCCGCATCTTCGACCCCAATCAGGCCGTTTCGCCGGGCCTCCGCGACCAGCTTCCGGACGGCGGAGAGCCGGACGTTGATCGTGGACGGTGAAAGGACCTCCATCGACGCCCTGTACTCCATAAATAAGGAGCGTGTCAGTGGCCGCCCAGCGGAGAGAGCAAAGAGATCATCGAGCGCCTTCGCGTAATTTCGGCGGGAATTCGGGGAGGGTACGGAGTCCATTACCATTCGGCGAAGCCGCTGCTGGGCTTCTACGAGGCCGTTTTCCGGCGTCTGAGTACCCTCACTGTCAGGCGCCCTGGATTAAGGAGTGAAATAACTCTCTCGATGCCTGGCCAGCTTGGCGAGCTCTGTTGTAGTCGTGGTCTACAAGGAGAAGTCGTTCCGCCTCTGAGACCTGTGCATAAAGTGCAGTTTCCGCGTCAGTCAGTTCTATCTGTCCGATCATTCTTGGAAGAATAGCGCACACGGAGAGTTTTCAATATTGCCTCCGATGGTTAATCTCTGTGCTCCTACCGGGATTGACAATAGTTTCTAATGCCTCCCTCACCCAGCTTTCGAGACAATGATGCTAGGAAAACGACATGAGTGTTTCTTCTTCGCAAGCCAATATCATCGACGAGCTGTTTGTCAGGACGGCAGACGAGAACTACATCACCGCGCGTTGGTGCGCCATCCATCGCCTGCATACCGACTTCGCTTGGTTAGCGGTTCATGCGTTGGAGAAGTACCTCAAAGCGGTTCTGCTCTACAACGGGAAGCAAGCGAAGAAGCATGGCCACGACATCGAGAAACTATATCAATCAGTGAAGTCGCTAACAGTTAAGCATCTCCCCAAAATCCTGAGTAAACCGCCTGATCTCGTGATCGGCCACTGGTTCGAGCGCACACCCGAGAACTTCATCGAGCATCTATACAGAACGGCAATGCCGCCAACCGCTATCTGATCTACGGCCACGACACCAGAACAGAAGATCTCCACATGCTCGATACGATGGTGTTCGCTATACGGCGACTCATCTGCACCCTCGATGAGCCAGTGCTACGCGCTCGGGTCCAGCCGGCGTCGTCTTCAATCCCGACTCACAGCGAGATTTTGCTGCGGGCCAACTTACCGAACTCTGTCTCAGGATGCTGAATCGTACTGACGCTCATTTACAGCCCTCCTTTACTTCAGGCTAATAGTATGATGAGTATCATATTACTCCGGATTCAAATTGCTCGCGAACTTTTAGGCGGAATCGAGAAAATGTGGATTGTCAAGATCACGAGGCCAACATGGACGCACGGCGGATTTAGACCTGCCGCGCTGAGAAACCAGTGTCTTCCAGAGGCCCCTTGTCAAACGGAGAAATTCAGACCCAGATTGCATGGCTGTACGCCGCAGGCTGTATTTGCACAGCCGAGAGCAATTCCGAGCGTCTTCAACCGAAAGGCCATTTACTACAGGGCAAAAATCCAGCAGCAAAAAGTATAGTGAGTGTCGGCCGGAGGTGGAGAAGGTGAGATCTCTCCCGCCTTAAGGCGATGGCTATTTTTGATGTCGTATCCTCGATAATGTATGATGAGTAACATATTTGCGAGATACATATGCCACGTCAGCCAGTACACAAAGAACGAATCCGACGAAGCATTTTGTTTGAAGCGGCCAGGGCACTACGGGTAGAGGGGCCCGAGAAGCTTGGCGTTGCCGCCATCATGGGACAGGTTGGCTTAACCCACGGGGGCTTTTATGCCTACTTCACGTCGAAGGATGATTTTATCGCCCAAGCTATCACTGAAATTTTCGACGAGCGCTATCGATTCTTTCTCAGTGTGACCGAAGGGCTTCCAGCAGGTGAAGCGATGTCAAAGTTCGTGGACTACTATGTGGTACCCCGACATCGGGACGTTCTAGAGGACAGTTGTGCTATCCCATCTCTCGGGAGCTACATTCCGCGTATGTCTGCTGTGTGCCAAGCCCGCTACGCGGATGGCGTGGAGCGTCTTGAGTTG
>DASYBJ010000644.1:0-5897 GCA_036500845.1 Acidobacteriaceae bacterium | reverse complement strand
CCCAATATTCCAGGGCTCCGCGGTACTGCCGCTCTCGCCCTCTTGCTCCGCTCGCCCTTCCCAGGCTCGCTTCGCAATTCACCCCAATATTCCAGGGCTCCGCGGTACTGCCGCTCTCGCCCTCTTGCTCCGCTCGCCCTTCCCAGGCTCGCTTCGCAATTCACCCTAATAGTGTTAACAAGCCCTAACTAAACGCATTGTTGGAAGCGCTCCACCATTGTGGCCAAGACTTCATCGCCCGGCATCTCACCGATCTGCCGGTTAAATATCTCCACCTCAATCGGGCCGGAGTATCCCGCAGCGTCAGCCGTCTCTCGGATATTCTTGATCTCGATGACTCCGTCTCCCATCATGCCACGTCCCATCAGCAGATCGGGCAGCGGGACGATCCAATCTGACACGTGGAATCCAAAGATACGGTTGCCGGCCTTTGCCAAGAGCGGGTAGAGCTTTGGATCCCACCAGACGTGATACACATCGACAATCAGGCCCACCACCGAGGCCTCATGCGCAGCGGCCAACTCGAGCGCCTGCTCTAGTGTCGACAATACCGAACGATCCGCGGCAAACATTGGATGGAGCGGTTCAAGTCCAAGCCGCGCGCCTCGGGCTTTCGCGTACTCCGCGAGTTCCTGTACACCATCACGCACCATGCTGCGAGCCTCGGCCAGTCTGACGCCATTTGCCGGCCCTACAACCAGGACCAGGACGTCAGCCTCGAGCGCAGCCGCATCCTCTACAGCACGGAAATTATCTTCCATGCGCTTGCGTCTCTCGTCTGCGCCGGCAGCAGCAAACATGCCGCCCCTGCAAAGACTCGAGACGTGGATGCCCGCATCTTTCACGATCCGTATACTGGCCTGCAGACCTGCTTCCTGAACCTTGTGCCGCCATATTCCGATCGAGGGAATCCCGTGTCTCAAGCAGCCTTCCACGGCCTCGCGCAACGACCATTTGTCGACGGTGATTTGATTGAAGCTGAGCCGCTCGATGGCTGCCATGACTCTCCTCTGACTAAGAAAGTTCGGGAACGTCCACCCAACGCCGCTCCTGCCAGGACTGCATGCCAAGCTCGGCAAGCTGCACTCCCCGAGCACCTTCAAGAAAGCTATGAGGAAAGAGCTCATCCAGGACCACGTGACGAAGGAAACTCTCCCACTGGATCTTGAACGCGTTCTCGAAGACCATGTTGTCCGGCACAGGCTGCCACTGTTCCCGAAAAAAGATCGGACTGGGAAGATCAGGATTCCACACCGGCCGGGGCGTGTTGACGCGGTGCTGTACGCGGCAATCTCTCAATCCTGCCACGGCTGTTCCCTCTGTTCCATCGACCTGCATGCTGAACAGCTCATCGCGATACACGCGAACGACCCAGGAAGAATTAATTTGCGCGAGGATGCCGCCCTCGAGTTCGAAGGTTCCGTAGGCGCTGTCTTCCGCCGTACAGCGATAGCGCTTGCCGTTCTCATCCACACGTTCAGGAATATCCGTGCTGGCCATGCAGGAGACAGCTCGCACCCTCGCAATTGTGTGGTCCAGAACATACCGCCAGTGGCAGAACATATCGAGGATGATGCCTCCCTCATCTTCTTTGCGATAGTTCCAGGACGGCCGCTGCGAAGGCTGCCAATCGCCTTCGAAGACCCAGTACCCGAATTCGCATCGCACCGACAGAATGCGGCCGAAGAAGCCGCTTTCTACGAGGCGCCGCAGTTTGCGTATACCCGGAAGAAACAGCTTGTCCTGTACGACACCCTGTTTTACTCGCGCCGCGGTCGCCAACTTGGCGAGGCGGAGCGCGGACTGCGTGTTGCTAGCCAGCGGCTTTTCGCAATAGATGTGCTTGCCGGCGTCGATCGCGAGTTCTACGCTCTTCTCGCGTATGCCCGTAGTTTGTGCATCGAAGTAGATCGCATCGTCCGGATTCGAAAGACATTCCGCCAAGCTAGTGCTCCAGCGGCTCAGACCGTGGTCCCGCGCGATCGCCTGAAGCTTCTCTGCGTTCCTCCCGACGAGGATTGGATCGGGTATGAGAGTAGAGCCGTCAGGCAGCTTCAATCCGCCTTCCTTACGAATGGCCAGAACCGACCGGATCAGATGCTGGTTCAACCCCATCCTCCCGGTGACCCCGTTCATGATGATGCCGATTCTTCTTTCGTTCATAGTCCCTCTTCCGCTTTCTCTTCTTATCAGATGGATGGCAGGCTCGTCTCACAATGCGCTGAGCCGATTCGCATGCCTCAATCGGCAGGGATCGATAGGGAACGGTCTGGGAACGCGCAGACGAGGTTTAGGCACGCATGTTGCCAACCGTTCGGGTGTTTTGTTTTAATTGCTGTGTTTGTGGGCATTTTCTTTTGGGAAGTCCGTTTGGCGAGGCAGCGAGCAGGCCTTCAGGCACAGCGCGGTTCAACGCTGCAGCCGAAATTAGATGACAAGTCCTCTCCTCAAAACACGATTGAAACTCTGCCAAATAAGTTCATCCCAACAACTAAAGGACGCCTATAGAACCGTGTCCCGTTCAGCGGGACGCAGATCTCTCAATGGAGCGAAATGATGACCAAGGAACATATGGACCGGCGCGCATTCCTCACGAGTGTTGTCGGTACCGCGGCGGCCTTTTCCGCAATGCCGGATGGAGCCTTCGGGCTGGCCGGCGGACGTCCACCTATGGAATACATCGTCGAGAGCGCGCAAGCTCCAGAGGAGCCGTCCGTCCCTGCCCATCGGATTAAGTTTGCAGTTATCGGGATCAATCACTACCACATTTTCGGTCAGGTGGACGCAGTCATACACGGCGGTGGCGATCTGGTCGCCCTCTACGCAAGCGAGCCTGATCTTGTCGCCAACTTCGTGAAGCGATATCCGCAAGTAAAGACTTGTCGCAGCGAGGCAGAGATACTGGAAGACCCTTCAATCAAACTTGTGGCCAGCTCCATCATCCCCAACCAGCGAGCTCCTCTCGGGATCAGGGTGATGCGCCACGGTAAGGATTACTTGAGCGACAAACCCGGATTCACAACGCTCGAGCAGTTGGACGAAGTGCGTAAAGTGCAGAAGGAGACAGGACAGATCTACGCGATCATGTATTCAGAGCGCCTCGAGGTAAAGGCAGCAGTGAAGGCCGGCGATCTGGTGAAGGATGGCGCGATCGGCAAGGTCGTACAGACGGTCAACTTAGCACCGCACCAGATTCAGCAGAAGAACAGCCCGGGCCGGCCGGAGTGGTTCTGGGATCCTGTTAAGAATGGCGGGATCCTGTGCGATATCGGATCGCATCAGGCCGATCAGTTCCTCTTTTACACCGGTTCGACGGCAGCGGAGGTAACTGCCTCGCAGATCGCGAACGTGAATCACCCACAGCATCCTAGCTTTCAGGACTTCGGCGATATGATGCTGCACGGGAGCGGCGGAGCGGGATACGTCCGAGTAGATTGGTTCACGCCCGATGGTGTGGGCACATGGGGCGACGGGCGGCTCTTTATCCTCGGAACCGAGGGTTACATCGAACTGCGAAAGTATGTCGATATCACTGGGCGTAAGGGTGGCAATCACCTCTTCATCGTCGACCAGAAACAGGCCCGCTACATTGATTGCAACAACGTTCCCTTACCCTTCGGGGGCCAATTCGTCTCCGACATTCTGAACCGGACACATACGGCACAAGACCAGGCTGGAGCTTTCCTGGCGGCGGAGCTGGTTCTGAAAGCCCAGCGGGATGCAAAGGTATTGACCTTCACGTCCTAGTGCGTACGCATCGGCGTGGGCGGATCCGCTCACGCCCGACGTGGTCGCTGCATTTGAATTTGGGCCCAAAAGATACATGAGGAGATGGGACAATGACAAACGCTAAGGACAAGAACGGCTCATCCCGCAGATCGTTTTTGAAGATGTCGCTCGGCGCTGCCGCGGTGGCAGGATTTCCGGCGATTGTGCCCTCGACTGTCTTCGGCCAAATGGCTCCGAGCAATCGAATCAACGTGGGTGCGATCGGCGTTGGACGCATCTCGCGTGGTCATGATCTCCCGAATATTTGGAAGTACGACAGTGCCCGGGTGATGGCGGTCTGCGATCTCGACAATAAGCGGGTTGAGGAAGCGAAGACGTTGGTAAATGGGGTCTACAGCAAGAAGACGGGCAAGAGCTATGACGGGGTCACAGGCTACTCCAACTACCACGATCTCTTGAACAACAAGGACGTAGATGCAGTGGTCATCAGCACACCTGATCACTGGCATGCGATCCTCGCCGTTCACGCTGTCCAGGCGGGTAAGGACGTTTATCTGCAGAAACCGGCTTCGCTCACGATCGCGGAAGGCAGGGCGATGAGCAATGCGGTGAACGCCAGTGGCCGCATTTTGCAGATTGGCAGCCAACAACGCTCAATGCCGCAATTTCGTTACGCGGCGGAGCTTGTGCGTAACGGACGTATCGGCCAGTTAAAGGCGGTTGAGATCGGTCTTCCTGGCGATCCATCCGGAAATGACGAACCCGCCATGCCCGTACCGAAGAATCTGAACTACGATATGTGGCTCGGCTCGACACCCGAGGTCTATTACACAGAGAAGCGTGTGCACCCCCAAGCCGATTTCAGCCGCCCAGGTTGGCTGCGATGCGAGCAATTCGGAGCGGGAATGATTACCGGCTGGGGAGCGCACCACGTCGACTCGGCGCATTGGGGAATGGACACCGAGTACAGCGGACCGATCGAGGCCTCTGGCTGGGCGGAGTTCCCTACCCATGGACTTTGGGATGTACACGGGAAGTTCAAGACCGAAGCGGTTTATGCGAACGGCGTGAAGATGACTATCAGCGGTGACTTCCCCAATGGGGTTAAGTTCTATGGAACCGAAGGCTGGATCTTCGTCTCCCGCGGGAATGAAACCGTAACTGCGAGCGATCCGGTATCCAAGCTCAAGGACGCTACCGCGCTCGCAGCAAGCGATCCAAAGATCATCACCTCCGTGATCGGACCGAACGAGATCCACTTGTATAAGAGTGACGATCAGCACGGGAACTGGCTCGATTGCATTCGGTCCCGGCAGCAGCCGATTGCCCCAGCCGAGGTGGGACATCGTGCGTGCTCGGCGTGTCTGATCCATCACATCGTCATGAAATTGAAGAGGAAGGTCTACTGGGATCCATTGGCGGAGCGCTTTAAGGATGATGAGGAAGCCAACGCTAAACTATGCCGTCCCCAGCGCAAGCCGTACGTCCTCGCTTGACCGGTTTTTGAAATGGAGAATCATGATAACCCGCAGAGATCTTACCGTAGCCCTGGTTGCGGCAGCCTTCACAGCGTTCGGGTTCGCCGCTGCGGATAAGGCGCCGGTTCTCGGAGCCGCAGTCTTCGATTGGAACGCGATCCCGGTGAAAACCACGCCGGTTGGGTCGACGCGGCAGTTTTTCAAAGCACCAACCGCGACCCTCGAACAATTGGAAGTGCACGTCACGACCCTCAATGCGGGGCAGGCATCGCATCCACCGCACAAACATCCGAATGAGGAATTAGTGATCCTGGATCAAGGTACGCTTGATGCACTTGTCAACGGCGAATGGAAAAGGGTTGGCCCGGGCTCGGTGATCTTCAACGCGTCCGACCAACTCCATGGCGTCAGGAACGTTGGCTCTGGACCTGCAACGTACCACGTAATTAACTGGACCTCGACAGAAACGCCGAAGCAGTAAAAAGCACGCGTCAAGACAATTCGTCGCGAGGCAGTTGTTTCTTCGAGAGCGCCAGGCGATCTCTCAACCAGCTACTTCAATACTCCAATCGTGTGAAACCATATTGCGGCGGTCTTCGGCCACATAGTGACAGGCTTACCGGTCGCTCGCATTCCGTACCCATGGCCGCCTTCGGCATAGATGTGCATTTCGGCAGGAATCTTGGCTCT
>DASYBJ010000643.1:0-5806 GCA_036500845.1 Acidobacteriaceae bacterium | reverse complement strand
GAGTTTGGCGGTCTCGGCCATGAAATGGACACCTGCCAGCACGATGACATCGGCGTCGGTACGCGCGGCCTCACGCGCGAGCGCCAAGCTGTCCCCGACGATGTCGGCGACCGTGTGGAAAATGTCCGGCGTCTGATAGTTGTGCACGGGCGAAGGCGCATTTAATGCTGATGCCACAGTCGTACGACCCCAACCAAATGCTGGGCCGCCCATCACGCAAGGTTCGCTATCGAGGATCGAGACGGATTACGCCGATTTACTTGTCCTCGCCAATTCGCTTGAGAGGATGGCGCGAGAAGAAACAGGTAGGCTTTCGGGTGAACGCCCGAATGACTCACACACAATCGAGAGTAACAAAAAACAGTGCGATCTTCTCTCTATCCTTGTCGATGGGTTTGCTAAATTAGCTGCCGCATTGATGGAGTATTCAGAACGTCGTCAGCCGATCTTGCGGGAAAAGCCAAGAAGATTGCCGATGATCTCAGTGTCGAATTTGAGGTTTGGTGGAAGAAGAATGCCGGAGAGGCGATCGATTGGGCGGTTCGAATTCCAACCCTGATCGCAAGCATAGCGGCTCTTGCCTGGGCAGGTGCCGACATGAGATTTGCCACGGCGGCCGTTAGCGCTCTCATAGGTGGTCCAAATGTCATTGCTGCCGCCAAAGCGGCAGCGAAACGCAGGAAGCGGCCCTGATCGAGTTGGGGTCCAAACTTCCTCACCAAAGAGCTGCGCAATGTCGTCGAGAGCGACCATTCCCGTACCCGTTTCTCGCCGCGGCATCCGCACGCTGAGGGCCATACTCGCCAAGCTCAGACCCGAGCCGGTCGGTAAGCCCCGCCGCCGCGGAAGGTGCCCTCAGCGAGAAAGCGCGTCGGTAGGTGCGATTGGCCGCCTGACTGGGGAGCTTCTGATGAATGGACAGTGGCTGGGTCGGTATGGCGGCTCGAACTCCGGGCGATTGGTCGTCGATTTAGCTACGCACTACGAAGGTAGAGCCTTTGCTTATGACGATAACTATCCCACTTTTCCCGCTACCTTTTCGTTTATCAAAACTCCCAGCAAAGCGAGCGCGTTTGAATTCTGTCTTGATCTTCTGCCCGTCAACCCTCGTACGGGTGATCCGGCTCCGTCTTGGGATCAAATAGCGGCTCTGTTCCCTCCGGGCATCGCTTTCCCAAAGAAAGCCACTGTAAAACTTAGTCTGGAGGAGGACAGTCAGGTATTAGGCGTTTCATGGCAAACGGACATAGGGACATTTGGCTCCGCTGCACTTCGAAAGACTCGTGCGGAGGAACCGAGCGAATATCAAGCACGGCCAGATGTCTCGAATTGGGAGCAGTTTAAGGCTTACGTAAACTCTCTTGAGCATCGTCGATACATCTTTCGGGGTCAGCGAGAGCTTAAACGGCTCCGAACAGGATTTCACCGGACGGGAAGAGCTGATCTTGTAAGATTTCAGGCCAATGACATCCAGACGCTGCACCGACATCTTAGTCAGAGGACGACCCATATATTTAATCTTGGCATTCCAGACCAAAACGGAGCCTTTTTTAATCTGGTACAGCACCATGGCTACCCAACATCGCTGCTGGACTGGACTTATTCGCATATGTCGGCGCATTTTTTGCCTATCGTAACACGAGAAACTCAGAAGCGCTGGCGGCCGGCGAGAACGCTAAAGTTCGTATTTTCATGTTCGATCAGATCGCATGGCGGCAGAATTTGACGCAATTCGTTAAGGTAACAGGTTGCCCACTACACTTTTCCCTTATGGAGTTTATCGCTATTGACAATGAACGTCTTGTACCACAGCAATCAATCTCTAGCGTCACAAACGTTGATGATATTGAAACCTATATACGAGGATTTGAAACTGTGGATATAGCATATCTTCAAATCTTAGATCTGCCCTTGAGGGAGCGCCCTGTTGTGATGCGGGAACTAAGCAGCATGGGCATTACGGCTGGCTCTTTGTTCCCAGGGTTAGACGGGGCTTGCGAAGAGCTGAGGGAACGCTTCTTTCACCTCTAGGTGTGTTTTGTTCTAGGTGTTTTGTTCTAGGTGTTTTGTTCGAGGTACTGCTCGGTGTGGCTCCCATTCTCTCCATTGGCGGTGAGCGGGACAAAGCGGCGCGCCGAGAGTAAATAGAGCCCCGAAGAAGCGACGAACGGTTAGCTGCACAATCAGAGTTAACTGTCTAAAATTTTACGATTGTTCAACCCTTGTCTGACATCACGAGTGCATGTCGGATGAACACTCGTATACATTGCATCGCGCCAGCCCCGAGTACCGGGAACTGGGAGCAAGCTCCGCGAACTGGCGCGAGCCTGCAGCTTCCTAGGACCGCGGAGAAGCCGTTTGCGGCTCGCAGTCTCGTTCGATCACAGAGCCGCCCATTTCGACTGTTAAGCCGCGCAAGAAGGCGCTCCGTGATCGGCGAAATGTCCTAATGGCATCCCTTACGCCGCCGCTCCGCTGACGCCGTCAGTCGTCTCATTTCCGCGTCGAGTGTCGGGGAATATCCTGGTTGCTGATGCCATTCATGGACAGAAAGCATTCCTTCGATCGCCAGGGATCGCGGCGCGGTTTTGTGGGTGGAACTATGACGACTTTCGTCTGGTCAGGTTTGCGCTGCGGGGTTTTGTGCGGGATCGGCGCTGCATTGTGGCGGTTCCAGACGGGGTAACAGCGGGTAATCCCGGCTCCTTGAGGCGTTTAGCACGCACATCAAAAAATTCTCGCACATGGTTTAAAACGCTGAAGGCTTGCCCTTCTTCGTACGTCTCTCTTGCATGAGACACACGAATTCGCCAAGCGTCTTTGAAATACCGGAAGTGGGTGGCGGCTTCTGAATAGAAAGATAAATCTTCGTCCTTCTTGACACTTTTGGGAAGCGCAGACAATTTCTTGATCTCTGCCTCTACCTTTTCTATCTGGTTCTGCCAATCTGCGAGTTCAATTGGGAAAGGAAACGTCACACCAGTGGCCTCTGCTAAAGAGCGGAGCTCTATCTCTGCTGCTCGCATAGAATGGAACACACTTGCGGTATAAAGAGCTGTGGCGAAGCAAGTGTCAGCGCTCCTAATCTCGCTGGATGCTTCAGGGAATGCGTCCTTGACCATTGTAGATACGATTGCGTTTGCCTCATAGTACTCGGCACGATGAGGAGGAATGAAAAGTACAAGTCGCGATTTCAACTCTGTATCCACGACATCTAGCAAGACGTCAAGTTCGTCTTCTGATTTTGGAAGTGGCTTCATACGTCGCGCTATTAAAATTTCCGAAGTTGTTAAATTAAGCTCTCTGCACAGACTTAGAAGGTCATTCAGATCGTCTTTTAACATTGCGTTATATTCGTCAATCTTATCCTTGCTTTGATCTTCAATCACAGTCCAATGAACACGAGCAGAGGCCATTCGCTGCCCTAATTCAAGATATTTATCTATATGCACCCGGATCATTTCCCACTTCTCCTTAATCGGCAAAGCCGCGATGTTCGGTCTACAACGACCCGTCAGATCACAGGGGTATTATGCCATGCCTATAAGAGTTCGCCGCGCCACGGCAGCAATCCGGCGGTGACGTCCGAATCGAGAGTAAGCCGGGCGAAGGCACCACGGTGACATTGTTGTTGCCCAGAGCGAATTCGCTGCCGCTCGCGGTGCAGCCGGATGCAAGTTCACCGGGCCAGACGACCCGTCGACGGGCGCGCATTCTGGTCGTCGATGACGATCGGGATGTGCGGCAGCTGACCGGCGAGATGTTGACCGAGCGGGGCTATTCCGTCGAACTCGCCGCCGATGCCGACGAGGCGCTCGCGATCCTGCGGCGCGACGGAGGTTTCGATGCGATGCTCGTGGACTACGTGATGCCCGGGACCAATGGCGCATCGCTGGTGAAAATCGTCCGCAGCCTTCGACCCGGTCTGCGTACCCTGATGATGACGGGTCATGCCGAGCTGCAGGCCGGAGAGGAAATCGGCACCGAGAACATCATCCGCAAACCGTTCAACGCCGCGACGCTCGATGAACGACTGGCGCGCGTTTTGGTCAGGCCGATCCTACGGGTGGTGCAAGGTGAAGTCGCGGCCGGCGGTCATTCTCAAGCGCGCGAACTCTGATCCTATGCCGACAGCTGGTAGCTGGCGCATTCGGCAAATCTGTGCATCATCGCCAACCCGGGCAGATCGCGTTGACCCGGATGCCGTGCGGCGCCATCGCGCGCGCCAAAGCCTGGGTCAATCCGATGACCGCAAATTTGCTGGCGCTGTAGCCTGCGAAGTAGGCATTGCCGATCTTACCGGATTTTACCGCACTTCACTCGACCGCTGCGCAAGGGGATGCGATGTAATGGCTGCCCAAGGCGCTCATCACGGCGGAGAGCGCATGTCGAGGAGAAGTAAATAAGGTAATCAGCGATGATTTTCCCTCGTTTTGTGATCGCAGTCGCGCTCTTCCTCAGTGGCGGCGCGTTTTCGGCGTCGGCGTCGGAAGCGGATAGGGTCGATGCGCGCTTCGAGATCTTCGGCTTTGCTGGCTTGCACCTGTTGACAAACCGCACGAGTGTCGAGGAAGCGGCGAACCGGTATGCGATCGCGATGGATCTCGATACCCGCGGCCTCGCCAGCGTATTTGTCGATCTTACGAGCCATTCGGAGTCTCACGGAGCACTGGCCGGAGAGACGCTTCGTCCCGAAGCCTACCGCGCCGAGGTTCGGCGCAACAGCGTCGACCGTCGTTACGGTCTCGATTACCGGGGCGACGGTACCGTGATCAACTCTTCGACGCCGTCCTCGGCCGAGAATCTTCTTTTGGTCGCAGCGCAGCAGGTGCGTGGCACCGTCGATCAGCTTACGGCGTATCTCCTGCTGGAACGTCAGCTCGCCAGTCGCGGCACATGCGCGCTCGTGGTTCCGGTGTTCGATGGCAGCGGTCTCTACAATCTTCAATTTACCGACGTTAAGCGGGACCTTCTGCCAGCGGACGGCCATCAGAACTTCACCGGTTCAGCTCAACTGTGCCAGGTTGTCCGCGAAGAGATCGTGGCCAACCGGAACAAAAACGAGGACACCTACCGCCGCGGCAGGATTTGGTATGCCCAGCTGGTGGCCGGCGATCGCATGATCCCGGTCCGGATGGAATTCGATACCGCCTTCGGTGGGGTGAAGGGTTACCTCGCCGAATTGCGCGGTCACGGCGTCCACCTTCACCTGCTGCGGGAATGAGCTTCCGATAACCGCAACTTACCAGAATTTACCTCACTTCACTCGACTGCTGCGGAAGAGGGATGCGATGTAATGGCTACCCGAGGCGCTCACCACTGCGGAGGGCGCATATGCCGCGGAGAAGTAGAATGCCGAAACTCCTGTTCGATCCGCTTGCGTACCAGTTCTATTATCGGTGCCGCCCGGACGATAGAGCGCCGGCTGTAGCTGCGGGGTTCCGTTGGGATCCCATTCGGCGCCGGTATTTTACCGAGGATCCCATGGTAGCGATGGTTTTGGCGAGCCGCGGCGACAGCTACGTCAAGCTTCTGATAGCCGACGCGCTCGGGGCCGAGACGTTGCGCAAACCTCCTGAACGCGCCCGCAAATCATCGAGGTGGATGCCCGGGACAAGCGGCACGTCGATCCGGCCGAGGGTCCTCCACTGATGCCATGTATTCGTTCCCCGAAGGATCAATGGCGAATACAGACGCGAAGGGAGTGAAAGGTCGAACCATGAGTGAGCTGATAACACCGTCTCGGACACGCAAAATCTCAGGCCTTTGCCTTGCCCTATTGCTCGCGACAAGCATATCCGCCGTG
>DASYBJ010000642.1:0-17805 GCA_036500845.1 Acidobacteriaceae bacterium | reverse complement strand
GAGAGCAAGAGCAGCGAGACAAAGCTTCCAATGGAGGATGCCAAGGTCGGTCCCCTGCGGCCCGCCACGCTCGTGGATACGCTTCCGTTGGTTCCGGGTGTGATCCGAACGCCCGATGGCCGAGTGCAAGTTACCGGCCTCGATGAAGAGCACAGTAGTCTCGTCGTCAACTCGATCAGCGTCAACGACCCCGCGACTGGTGACTTCGGCCTAAGTATCCCGGTTGACAGCGTGGACATCTTGAAAGTGATGCAGTCTCCGTATCTGGCTCAATACGGCAACTTCACCGCGGGTGTGGTGAGCGCGGAGACCCGTCGCGGCGGAGACAAGTGGGAGTATAGCCTGAATGACCCCCTCCCGGATTTCAGGATCCGCAGCGGACATCTGATGGGCGTGAAGGATGCGTCGCCGCGTCTGAATTTCAGCGGTCCTCTAATCGCCAACCATTTGTACTTTTTGGAAGGCGCAGAGTACCTGATGAGTAAGGACTCAGTGCGGACTTTGCCGTTTCCAGTGAATGAGATTCAGTCGCACGCGGTCAATTCATTCACTCAGGCCGACCTGCTCCTGGGCGCACGCAACAGCATCACCAGCACTGTCCATTTCGCACCTCACTCGGTACGCTATGCCACCTTGAACTACTTCGATCCGCAACCAGTAACGCCCAATGCCGATTATCAGGAAATCACGGGAACCATCAGCGAACGTTTTGGCATTCGCGGCGGAGTAGTGGCCTCAACATTCGCAGGGACGCGGATCGCTACGAATGTCACAGGGCAGGCTGAAGGACAGATGGTGCTCTCCCCCCAAGGGAACTCGGGGAACTATTTCAATGTACAGAACCGAGAGGCTACACGTTTCCAGTGGGTAGAAACTTGGAATCCTGCAAATGTCGATCTATACGGTCAGCATGCGTTCCAAATCGGCACGGTGCTTGCCCACGCGGAAGATGAAGGACAGGTGAGGGGTAAGAACGTAAGCATTGAAGGGGTGTCGGGGCAGTTGCTGCAAACGATTTCCTTTCATGGCAAAGGCAGATACAGGCTCTCGGATCTCGAGCCGGCCGTGTATGCAGAGGACCATTGGGTTCTCAACTCCCATCTCGCCGTGGATACTGGGATACGCTGGGAATCGCAGTCTCTGACCTATACGAGCCGCGTCGCGCCGCGCAGTGGAGTTACCTGGAGGCCATGGAAGGACACGTCGACCGCGATTCGGGGCGGCGTGGGAGTTTTCTATGACTCGGTCCCGCTCGATACGTACGCGTTCGGGCATTACCCAGAGCAGATCGTCACGACCTACGACGGCAATGGCAATATTAAGGACGGGCCGCGACGGTATCTGAATCTGACCAGCACCGCAAGCAAGTCGAAGTTCCCGTGGATTGCTCGGCGAAACAAGAGTGGGAACTTTGCGCCCTACAGCGTTGCCTGGAATGTCGAAGCTGAACATGCGATCAACAACTCCGTCCAGTTCAGGGTCCATTACCTCCATGCCGATGCGCAGAATCAGCTTACGCTTCAACCGCAAATCACATCGGCGTGGAGCGCCCTGGTACTCGATAGCTCGGGAACAGTACAAAGTCGTCAGATGGACGTGACTGCACGCATCGGGGCCAACACGCTACGGCAATTCTTCTTCTCCTATGTCCGTCAGTTTGCCCGCGGCGATATAACGGATGCGTCGAGTTATCTAGGAGACTTCCCATTCCCCGTAGTGCGCTCGCAGATTCAAGCCAGTACACGCGGTGAAATTCCGAACCGCTTCCTGCTGTGGGGGATCTCGGCTTTGCCTTGGCAAATGCAAATCGCGCCGCAAATCGAATATCGCGATGGCTTTACCTGGCAGCCCATCGATCAGTTCCAAAACTACGTTGCTTTTACTGCCGATCCGCAACCCCGTTATCCGCGCTACTTCTCAGCAGACGTGCGCATCGGAAAAGATGTGAAAGTGGCTGCGCACGCAGTGCGTTTTTCTGTCACTGTGCGGAACCTGACAGACCATGTCAACCCGCTACAAATTCACAACAATGTCGCTGACCCTCAGTACGGGACGTTTTTTGGGAATTATGGGCGGCATTATCTGGCTGATTTTGATTTTCTGTATTGAGTTATAGGTGCCCTTACGGGAGTCCTCCTGGAATTTCCGGTTAAGGTGGCCAGATGGAATTCCCGATCCCTCAGGGGCCAAAACAAGCAGCGGAAAAGCCGTGCCCTTCCCAATCAGTCCCCACACGGCTGAAGCACGGAAAAAGCAGATCCCTCGGCTTCGCTCGGGATGACAGTCCTATTCCGATCCCGGACACCTGGTCAGTCCCCTTCAAGAGCCAAAGTTAATCAGAAATTCCTTCTCGCCCGTAAATCTGGATTTCGAATGCGAGAGCTGGGGCATCCGCCCGGAGTTCGCGTTGTTCTTTTATGCAACCGTGGAAGTTCTATAATTTCCATGCGCAGCTTGGGCTGGAAAGCCAGCCTAAAGAATGGGGCACCCGGCTTCGGAGGACTTCCCCACTCAAGCCAAACAAGGCTTGAGTGGGCCACCCGCCCAATTAGCTCCCACACGGCTGAAGCACGGAAAAAGCAGATCCCTCGGCTTCGCTCGGGATGACAGTCCTATTGCGGCGTCGCCACGGTGGTTGGCCAGCGCAATGCTCTTCAGGGTTTCTTTAGGTAGAAATGCAGATTAAGGCTCGAGTGGTTGCATATCTACGTTGACTTTGAGAGTGTGAGCGCCGCCACCTAAAATTAGGCCGCGCAAAGGGCTTACGTCACCATAGTCACGGCCCCAGGCAATGGTCACGTGGCCGTTCGAGGGCACCAGATTGTTCGTGGGATCCAGATCCAACCAGCCAACTCCCGGATAATAGACGGAGACCCAGGCGTGCGATGCGTCAGCGCCAATCAGCCTTTCACGTCCAGGCGGTGGATAGGTTCGCAGATAGCCACTCACATAGCGGGCCGCGAGGTCCAGAGAGCGCAGACAGGCGATTTGCAGGTGGGCGAAATCCTGACAGACGCCTCGCCGCTTTTTGAATACTTCCTCGGTAGGAGTCCGGACGTTCGTCACTTTCGAGTCGAAGCGGAAATCTTGGTGGATACGCGAGTTCAGATCCAGAAGCGCGTCGGTGAATGGCCGGCCGGGCGGAAAGGACTCAAGGGCGTATGCCGCGAACTCAGGCTTCTTGCGGATCCGCGGAGATTCGAACAGATATTGATAGGCGTCTAAACCCGCTGGGCTCTGATCGGCGGGAATAGCTTGGACTACCTCTTCCCATGGAATCGATCCGCACGGCCAGCGCGTCGCCGCGCCATCTACAACGACCTCGCTGCGGGATTCTACAATTAAATCCCTATGAGGCTCCTGGACCGTAAAGAAACAGAGACGGTTTCCAAAATAATCCATCCTCTCGGTGCGCGTAGCTGGAAGTGGATGGATGCTCATCTCATTCCATGCCAACTGATGGTTTGAGAACGACCGCGGGATGAGACACGCTACGTGATTGCCGACCGAGACCGGGTACTTATACTTGTAGGTTGTTTTGTGAACAATTCGATAAGTCATTGGCCTACGGTGATTGGCAAAGTACGAGCGTGACTGAAGTATCTGCTGGAGAGATTGTTCGACCAGGAAGGCAGTAGCCGCTCCAATTCCCTTAGGAAGCGCTCGAGACGAGAGAGTCCGGTCGAGCTTTGCCGGACGCTTGCAGCTCCCGGCAGAGGGTAGTCTATCGTTCGCAGGTCGAAGTCGTTCAAACGGTCGAGCACATTACGCATCGCCTGCAGATCATCGGGCACGTGCCGGGGAAGCTTCTGGTAGAGGTCCACTAAGTGACCCAACTGAAAGTGCAACGACCGGGGATTTGTCTCATCGGCCATCAAGACATCCAATACGGCTAATGGTTGAAGAGTGGTGTAGTATCGCGACCGATAAGTCATGGAACTGTCGGCGACCTCGAGCAAACACTCCAGGAGCCCCCAATCCCGTTCGGAGATAGGGATTGTTATCTCGCGCAGCTGACGGGCGGAGTAAATTGCGCGTTCCAGGCGACGCCCGAGACTCATAAAAAGCCACCCCGATCCGCGAGTAATGTTTTCACGTTCCATTCCGGAGAAAGCCGAAAGTAACTCAAGGCACCCGGTGAGGATCGCTGGATACTCGAGGAAGAGCGTGTATTGTTCGATGCGGATCGAGTCTCTAATCTGTCCTAGCAGGAACATCATATCCGCAGATAACCACTCGCGCACATTGCCGCCAACCTTATAAACGTCTGCTAAGGTCGAAACCAAACTATCGGGCCGTTTGGGGTCGGTCATCATCGAGATGACTTCCTGCTCCAGCTCAAGCATGTTCGGACTTCGGTTCCTCGCCTTCGGCAACTTGTTGTGCCGGGAATCTAAACAGCTGTGCAATCGGACGAGGCATCCAAGTTCCGCTTCTTCGTCGCGCCGCACACGCGGAATCAGAGTGCGCAACAGGCGAGCTATGTTTTCACACCGTTCGGCATACCGGCCTAACCAGAAGAGATTGTCGGCCACGCTGCTGGGCACATAGCGAGAGATGCGGCGCAACTCTACCGGCTCATTGCGTGGACGAAGCATGCTGAAGGTATCCACAGGACCATCCCAAAGGACCCACGCATCCTTACTGTGACCGCCTCTCTGCATCGAGACAACCGATCCCTCAGCCTCGGCGACGCGGACCAGTCCGCCCGGCATCACCCTCCATCCCTTTCCAGTGTTAAGGACATACGCGCGCAGCACTACGCTGCAAGAATGAAGGCGGCCATTGTTCCAAACAGGGGCGGTCGACAACGCTATCTGCTCTTGCGCGACATACTCATACGGCCTGGAGCGCAGCTGAGCGGCGAATGCCTGCTTTTCAGCTTGTGGGATTTCGGCACCGAAGACGGGTTCCATGCCGCGCGAGGGAAACGCAGGTTTAATCACGATCGCGTCGAGGTTCTCCTGCACCCAGTCGAGCGCGTAGTCTTGCCCGCACCACCAGGTCGCAACCGAGGGCAGCTTTAGCTTTTCGCCAAGCAGGTGGCCGGCAAGCCCAGGGAGAAACGGCATGATCGCGGCTGTCTCGATCAGTCCGCTTCCCAACGCGTTCGCGACCTTGACGTTCCCAGCTACAATGGCGTCGACCAGCCCCGGGACACCTAAAAGCGAGTCGCCCCGCAGCTCAAGCGGATCACAAAAACTATCGTCCACGCGGCGCAGGATCACGTCGATTTGCTGTAAACCTTCGACGGTCTTCAGGTAGACGCGCCGATCGCGCACAGTGAGGTCCGCTCCCTGAACCAGAGTGAATCCCAGGTAGCGGGCAAGGTAGGAATGCTCGAAGTAGGTCTCGTTATATGGGCCAGGGGTCAGCAAGACAATCCTTGGATTGTTCGACGAGGTTAGATTGGTCAACGCATCCCGTTGGGCGCGGAAGAAGGGAGCGAGCCGCCGTACGTTCGAAACCCTAAAGACGTCAGGAAGAACGTCCGAAACAACCGTGCGATTCTCGAGCGCATACCCAGTGCCTGATGGCGCCTGCGTACGATCGGCGAGCACCCACCACTGACCATCCGGAGAACGGGCCAGGTCCACACCTAGCAAATGCAGATAACTGTGCCGCGGGACACGAACGCCCACCATCGGCCGCAGGAATGCGGGGTTGGCGAAAAGAAGCGGAGCAGGAAAGTGGCCGCCGGCGACAAGATGCTGTGTTCCGTAAAGGTCCTCGAGGATCAAGCTCAGCAACTGAGCGCGCTGGATAATTCCTTCTTCGATGAACCGCCATTCATCGGCTGGGATCAGCAGCGGGATGATATCGATTTTCCAAGGTCGATTCGCCCCCAGCGGATCGCTGTACATGTTGTACGTGATCCCATTCTCGCGGATGCGGCGCTCAGCGCGACTCCATCGGTGTCCCAACTCTTCAGGGCCGATCGCTCGCAACGAATCCATCAGATTTGCCCAATGGGGCCGAGGGGTAACGCCGTCTGCGGAGAGCTCGTCGTAGACCTCGCGATAGCGGAGCTGAATCTGGCCTAGATCTTCAATCATGAGCCATCCTCCCGATCGCCGAACCGGGTCGTCTGGCTGGAATTCGGCCAACGCAGGTCCAAGGTAAAAGGGAACCTCGGATTTGTCTCTTCGTCACTCACTGTGATTGCACCAGGCGTGTGGCCAAAGGGCTGAAAGCGCTCGAGGCGGCGGCCTTCGGCCTCGGAAGCATTGATCGGCCGGCCGCTGTACTCGCGCCCACTCGGGGGGTTCGAGTGGTACGTACATCCACCGATGGATCGCTGATTCCACAGATCGACAACATCGAACACCAATGGTGTTTGCACGGGAATATTCGGATGCAGAGCAGACTTTAGCTGCCGGACGCGGTATCGCACGCCGGCGACAGCTTCCCCGGGCACGCCCGTAGGATGGAGTGGAACCCTGCGGCCGTTGCAGTGAACGACGTAATGGGAGTCCGTGGTAAAGCCGGAGACCTTCACCTGCAGCCGCTCCATGGAGGAGTCGACACTCCGGACGGTTCCCCCTGAGGTCGCTTCTTCCCCAAGGACATACCAGGGCTCGAGAGCCTGCCGCAGCTCGAGTTGCAAGCCTTGAACCGCGACCGATCCGATTTTGGGAAAGCGAAACTCGAAGTGCGAACCAAACCACTCCTGCTCGAACCCGTACCCGAATCGCCGGAGAGTGGTAAGTACGTCAGAGAAGTCCTGCTGAACAAAGTGCGGCAGCAGAAAGCGGTCATGGAGTACTGTACCCCATGGCACCAGTCTACCTTCGTACGGCTCCTTCCAGAACTTCGAAACCAGGCCTCGGATGAGGAGCAGCTGAACGAGCCCCATCCTGAGATGAGGGGCCATCTCGAACGCGCGTAGCTCCAACAAACCAAGCCGTAAACCGAGGCCCTCCGGCGGATAGAGCTTGTCAATACAGAACTCCGCGCGGTGCGTGTTCCCCGTCGCATCAATGAGCAGATTCCGAAAGAGGCCATCGACGAGGTGCGGAGGACACTCGCCTGGAGGTAAATGGCGAAACGCGATCTCGAGCTCATACAAGGCGTCCACGCGCCCCTCATCGACCCGTGGATACTGGCTGGTCGGACCGATGAACATTCCGGAGAAGAGATAGGAGAGGGATGGGTGATTCTGCCAGAAGACAATCAGGCTGCGCAGCAGATCGGGACGGCGCAGCAGTGGACTGTCCGGCACCGTAGGACCACCAATCACAATGTGGCTGCCACCGCCTGTGGCAACGTGTCTGCCGTCGTACATGAATTTCTCGGCGGTCAGACGGTTCGCGCGTGCTTGCTCAAAAACCGCCGAGTTGATCTGCCGCAGTTCGTCCCAGCTGCTCGCAGGCGGCAGATTTATCTCCAGGACCCCCGGATCCGGAGTGATGCTGAAGGATCGCAATCGGGAATCCAGAGGGGGAATATAACCTTCCACCCAAACCGGCTTCTTCAGATATGAAGAAGTATCCTCCACCGCAGACAGCAGTTCGAGATAATCCGCCAGCTTCGATGCATACGGCAGGAAGACGTGCAGCCGGCTTTCACGCACCTCGACGGACAAGGCCGGCCGGATCTGTTCCGTCTCGGAATTCTCTGTTGTTGAGAGCGGAGGAAGTGGATCCTCGTCAGGCACCGCTTCAAACAGATCCAAGCGGCGAGTTGGGCGCGATGGGAGCTTCTCCCGCTGCCCCAAAGAGCCGGTCTCGTACTCGTATTGGAGATCATCCGGCGTCACCCATGGAATGAACGCAAGCGGCAAACGATGACCAATCGGCGAATCGCCATTGAAAAGTACAAACCGTTCCGGACGCGGGAACCAGAGTTGGCTCGACCAGTACAAGCGTCCGTGGTGTTGGCGGCGCCGGATGGGCAAAACGTATCCCACGGGCTCGGACGCCGTGAGCTCGTCGTTATACGCGGTCAATATATTGTTGGGATTCACTTGAAGCCTGCGCGCCAGTGCTTCCATAAACTGCAAGGCGTCACGCGTGGCGAAGCCATAGTTCTGATCTTCGTTAGCGATCAGATTGGGATTTTCCCAGACGGGGATGCCATCGGCCCGCCAATAGCAGCCGAGTGCCCAGCGCGGCAGCAGTTCACCGGGATACCATTTGCCTTGCCCAAAGTGCAGCAGTGCTCCCGGCGCCATCTGATCGCGAAGGCGCCGGATCATCGTTAAACCGAGTTCCCGCTTGAGCGGTCCAAGCGCGTCAATATTCCATTCCGGGCGTTCCGGCTCGTCCACGCCGACGAAAGTAGGCTCGCCGCCCATAGTCAAGCGCACATCCTGCGACACTAGATCCTGATCGATCTGATGCGCGAGTTTTTCGACCCGCGCCCATGCCTCCGCAGTGAATGGCTTCGATGGACGAGGCACCTCCTCCAATCGCCGGACACAGAGCGAGTAGTCGAACCGAACGCTTGGAGCTTCCGCAGTGCCAGTGATGGGCGCGGCCACAGAGACGTGGGGGGTACAAGCAAGCGGAATGTGCCCCTCGCCAGTAAGCAGGCCTGAAGTGGGGTCCAAGCCTATCCACCCCGCACCTGGCAGAAAAGCTTCAGCCCAGGCATGGAGATCGGCAGAGTCGGCCCGCTCAGGCTCGCCTTCGGGAGGATCATCTGGGGCTAGTTGGATCAGGTATCCGGAGACAAAGCGCGCCGCAATTCCGCAACGCCGCAGAACCTGCACCAGCAACCACGCCGAATCGCGGCAAGAACCCGAGCGTTTCTCGAGGGTCTCCTCAGGTGTCTGTACGCCTTGCTCCAGCCGTATAAGATAGCCAACCTCGTCTTTCATCCTGCGATTCAGGTCAACGAGAAACCCGACTGTCGAGCGTTTCTCCCGGGATACGCTGTCGAGAAAGACCTGCAGCTGTGGACCGCCCTGCTCGATCGAGCGGTACGGCTCCAGATCTTTGGCCAGCTGCGGCGGGTACTCGAAGGGATAGTCTTCGAAGCCAGGCTCTAAAAAGAAGTCGAACGGATTGAAAGAGGATAACTCTGCAATGAGGTCCACATCGACGATGAAATCCTTCGTCTTCTCGGGCAAAATCAGCCGTGCCAAGTGGTTGCTGTAGGGATCTTGCTGCCAATGGACGGAGTGTTTCGCTGGAACGACCTTGAGCGAATAGCTGAGGATTGGCGTGCGGCAATGTGGGGCGGGGCGTAGTCGCACCACATGCGGGCCGAGGGTGACCGGCCTTTCATAGCTGTATTCCGTTCGGTGATGCAATGAAACCTTTATGCCCATGCGATCTCAGGAGGCTTCCACCCTCGGGTTCTTGAGCTCTTCTGCAAGTGATGCGTTCCGGCGCGCTTTTGACTCGCCGTGTGGAAAGAGGCCAGATCTGGCTCTCTTCACCAGAAACACTGCGGCAAAAATGTCCTGTAGTTCCTATGAAGTTACTCTAATGCTCGAACGATCGCCGCAACTTTCCGACAACCCGCCGGAGAAGGATGGTAAGGAGTTTCTCCGACGATCCGGCTTTCAATGCGCTGGGGCATCGAACGAGTGCGATTCCACTCCGGGGGGTTTTGATCCAACCCAGGTCTCAAAGGCGAGACCTTGATTTATAAGGGCGACCCACGGTGGCGGAAAATGCATGTTGGTGCTTCGTTCAGAGCTAAACTTATTGCGTGAACACTCTTCTCCCGGTTGACACGAAAAAATTGCCACGCACTCTCGTCCTGGATCCGCCATTGACGGACGCTGAGTTCGAAGCCCTCTGCCGCGCGAATGACGGCGTTCAATTTGAACGCACGAAAGAAGGAGTGATATGCATGAATCCACCCGCCGGTGGATTTACGGGGGACGGGAATTCAGAAATCAATCACCAACTGCGTGGCTGGTGGGAGATGCATCTTCAAGGCCGGGTGTTTGATTCAAACACGGGGTTTTACCTTCCTGATAGCTCCATGCTAAGCCCGGACGCGGCTTATGTTTCTCCACAGCAGTTGAGTGGATTGAGCAAGACTCAGCTTTCGGGGATCCCGCGCCTCTGCCCGGACTTCATCATTGAGCTGCTCTCGGTATCAGACAGCCACTCACATGCTCTGGAAAAGATGGATAGTTGGATTGCGAACGGCGCTCAGCTCGCGTGGCTTATCGATCCATATGGGAAGAGGGTCTTCATCCATCAGCAGGGAGCGGAGGTTAGCATCTTCACTGGCAGGTACCTCAGGGGAAGCGGTCCGATTGACGGGTTCACGCTTGACCTTGACAAAGTATGGCGCTGCTACGAAATTTAGCCGTCTCGCTCAGCAGAATCGCAGGCGTCAAAATCTAGACCTGGGGACGTCAATATCTCAGAGCGATAGAATGGCCCGCCATTTAGGAGCAACCAGAGGTTCGGCGGCGAGAGCCTCTCTCCAGACGCCATCCCAGCGATCGAACGAGTGGGATTCCACCCGGTGGTTTTTGTGTCCAACCCAGGTCTCAAAGGCGAGACCTAGGCCACCCACGTTCCTTCGGCCATACGCACCACACCTACCATTTCATCGCTTGCGTTTACGCCCTCTGAAATTACCCTTTGCTGTCCAGAAGCAGAGCGCGCTCTAAAAGGTATCAATCATCCAGGCGTTGTTGTCGCCGGGCACGACCGCTTCAACAATCCCGCGGCGACCGTCGGGGGCATGAATCACATACTCTAATGAGATGCTCGCGGTCCCCTCGAGAACAACCGACGCTTTTCCCGCCCGGTTGACCTCTAGAATGACAGGCGTTCCTGCCGGAGTAACGCTGGGGATCAGAAGGCCTTTGCCGTCCGCGGTCCAGTCACCGTCCGGAATCAGCCATTCATTCAGCGTGATTGTCTTGTCTTCTTTTGCCACTCCATTCTTCACGGAAAAAAACCGGATGCTATGACCATCAAGAAAAAGTGTGAGCGTTCTGCCATCTGGGGAAAGGCTCCAGTCATGGCAGCCGTCGTGGGTCCGCAAAAGTTCGCGCCCGATTCCGCGCTCGGGGTCGAACGAAAGAAAAATGCAGTCGGTTTTTTGGGATTTGTGGATGATGCACAACGTTGAAGGCAGACGCGCGCACTGGTAATTCCCAAGACCCACACCTCGTACGACTAACTGGGGCGGGCCTCCGGCGACCGGCAATCGCATCAGGGATACGGGAGCGAAGGGGTTGGTCGGATCAGGTTGCGATCCGTAAAGCACTTGCGAACCATCGGCACTCAATCGTGGAAGGTAGAGGCTGTGTCCTTCTACTAGGACATCCGCCGTAGTTTCATCGATCGGCTGCTTGAAGAGGGTCCATGAACCATTCCGGTTGGACACGAACAGGACTGTCCTGCTGTCCGACAGCCAGGCAGTAGCCTGATTGCCGTTCGCATCCAACGTCAGGCGCCGGGGCGTCTTCCACTTCCTCGTATTAGCGTCAAATTCGGAGATGAATGCCTGCTCGCGGGAGTTCGTTCTCCACAGCATAAGCCGCTTCCCATCCGAGGTGACGCTTATTCCCCCAATAGCACCCGCGCCAGTGGTCACGACTTGTTGCTGTCCAGCTGCTTTCCCGGTGCGTTCGTCCACGCGAATGGAACTCAGATCCTCGTTGTCGCGTTCACTCGCGGGGTTTGACCGAGAGGCAAACAGAATGCGCCCGTCTTGCGCCCAGGAGAGTGCTGGCCCCAGCAAGGTATTTTTAAAGATCACCTGAAGATCACCGCCCTCATCATCACGCGTCCACAGGGTGGAAAGATCTGTAGCCGGGGTGAGTCCAGCAAAGCCATAGCGCTCAATGCAGGCGATTCGCCTGCTATTCGGCGACCAAGCCGAGGACAATATTCCACTTGGGTAGCTCGGATCCGCGCGTTGGCTGGCTTCGGCTATCTTGTGGGGATTCGATCCATCAGCACCCATGACCCAGAGCTCGCTTCCCCAGGAAGGAAGGAACGTCCCGAAAGCAATCCTGGTGCCATCCGGGGACACCGAGCCTGAGACTGCACTGTCAATGAGCTTTTGCGGACTGGCACCCAGCAGAGAAAGCTTCCATAAGCTGGGGGTCGGTGGTGTTCCTTCCCACCGCATCACAAGCAGATGGGTGCCGTCTGGGAACCAGCTGTTGGGTTTGGCAATGAAGCTTTTCGGCAGATCCCAGCGGCGGATCTCCCCGGAGGCAATGACGCGCAGGTACAGACCTGTCGGGTCGGCGTAGGCCGCAAACTTGCCGTCAGGAGAAACCACTGCCGAATCGACGGGAGCTTCGGGAGAGTTGGAGGTGACTCGCTGTTCGGCGAGATGCGGTTCAAGCGGCGCTCCGTGTTTGCCAGCCACGCGGTATATCAGAAATATCGCTATGGGAATAAGGATGATGGCCAGAATGCAAGCCGCGGCGAAAAGCATTGCCGTGGGCCGTGCCGGAACACTCCGAGCAGAGACAGTCTGCGCCCCGTTTTCGGCGGATGGAATCAGTGAGGGCGAAAGCTCCGACAGGATCTCGACTGGCGCGATGAACGGGTATCTCCGCACCTTTTCGATGACTTTCGGATCCCGACTGCTGGCGATAACCCTGCGATTCGCAGCCGAATCGTGTCCGTCTGGGGATTGGGGGATGGCGGCGTCCAGGATTCTGATTGGCGCGATGAACCGGTAACCCTGTTTCGGAAGAGTCTCGATGAATCTGGGATTGGCGGCTGAGTCTCCTAGCAGGTCGCGGATTCGATTGATGCAGTTGTTCAGCCCGTGGTCGAAGTCGACGAAGGTCTCATCCGGCCACAGCCTAAGGCGCAACTCGTCGCGGGGCACGAGCTGTCCGGCGCGCTGTAGCAGAATGAGGAGCACCTGGCTTGGCTGCCCTGAGAGCCGCAGGCGGCGTCCGTTCCTGAAGACCTCGCCCGTCGCCAGATTGACCTCGAAACAGCCGAAGGCGACGCTTTCGGCGGTGGGTTCGCGTGAAAGCATGAGGCCACCTGCTGACCCGAAAGAGTACCACTGCATAGTCCAGCCGGGAATCTCTATTTCGGTAGGCCCGAGTTTGGTACAAGCGACTCGAACAGTGCGAGTTGCGCGATGACCTTTTTCGGACATTTATTCGAGGCGGTGAGGATTGCCGCAGCATAAACAATTGGCCACACTCGCACGGCGTGGCGGAGACCAACTCCGCCCCCGGAGGTTGGTCATGAAAGCTTGCTGCGCAGTGAAAGCGCTCGCCATAGGTTTGCTGCTGCTACCGTCTGCCGTATTGCGAAGCCAGAATGTGGTTGCTGACTGGGACGCGATTGCGGCAAACACGATTGTCACGGTCGGAGGGAAATCGCCGGCTGCGTCTTTCGTTTTCTTTGCGTATGTCGATATCGCGGTCTACGACGCGGTCAACGCGATCGAGCACCGGCATCGGCCCTTCGCCGTCTCGGTGCACGCGCCGAAGGGAGCTTCCGTTGACGCTGCGGTGGTTACGGCGGCTCATGACGTGCTGGTTCACTACTTCCCGCTCCAACAGTCTGCGCTGGATGCGGACGAGGACACCTCGCTGGGAGCGCTGTCGGATTCACAGGTCAAAACAGACGGCATGAACGTGGGTGAGGCTGTGGCTGCGAAGTGGATCGATCTGCGAGCAAATGACGGGGTCGAGGCGCCGATCGTCTATGTCTGGGGACACGGACCAGGGATATGGGAGCCTGTTCCGCCGTTTCCGCCGCCGGTGACACCGTGGATGGCTTCCTTTACTCCGTTCACATATCAGGACGCGTCGGACTTTCTCGACAAGATCGATCCCCCTCCTGCGCTGACCAGCGAGCTATGGGCTGAGGACTACAACCTCACGAAAGATTTTGGCGCGCTGAATGGCAGCCTTCGGACTCCGCGGCAAACCGAGATCGGTCAGTTCTGGGCCGATCAAACCGCCGCTCAGTACAGCCGCGCGCTGCGATTTCTTATCGCCGACCACAAGCTAAGTGTTGCGCAGTCGGCCCGTTTGGCTGCAATGCAGAACGTGAGTCTTGCAGACTCGCTGGTGGCCTGCTTCAACGCGAAATATCACTATGCGTTCTGGCGTCCGTACACCGCTATTCACGATGCGGACACAGATGGGAACCCGAGGACGGTGGCCGATCCAAACTGGTCGCCGCTCGACACCACGCCTGGACACCCTGAGTATCCGGCCGCTCATGGCTGCGTAACCCAGGCACTGGCAGTCGCGCTCCAGGCTTACTTCCACCGGGATCGTGTTCATTACCAGGTGACGAGCAACGTAACGTCGACGACTCACGACTTCGAGCGCTTCAGCGATGTGGTGATCGAAGTGGATATGGCGCGCATCTTCGGAGGCATGCACTACCGGCACTCGGTGCTGCAGGGCAACGTGATGGGCAGAGCAGTGGCATGCCATGTGCTGAGGACGCGCTTCGACGCAGATTGCCGCGAAGGTGAGGACGACTAGGCGGCATAAGCAGCGGCCCGCTCAAGCCTTGTTTTGGCTTGAGCCTGATGGCTTTGGCTTGAGCCTGATGACCAAATATGACAAATGAATCGAGCTGTGTCCCAAACCAGCACGGTAGCAGAAAAAGAAAAGTGCGGAGGTCCATCCACTCCGCACAAGGTTTACTTCGCCGATTTGCACGCTAAAGCCGCGACTACGCTGCTGCTACATTGCGCAGTGACCTGAACCCCGCGCGAACCTCTTCTGTAAAGAGTCGCGGCTGTTCCCAGGCCGCAAAGTGGCAGCCTTTGGGGAGCTGGTTGTAATGGATCAGTTTGGGATACGCCCGCTCTGCCCAACTCCGAGGGCACTGATAGAGCTCGTCAGCAAAGACGCTGACGGCAACCGGAATGGCGACGTGCTTCGGGGCAAAAAAGGCCAGCTTGTTCTCCCAATATAGACGAGCCGAAGAGATCCCCGTGTTCGTCAACCAGTAGAGCGTGATGTTGTCGAGAACGTCGTCTCGCGTAAGCCCCTCGGACTGACCGTCAAATACGCGCGTCATGAGCGCGTAACTGGCTGCGTCGTGGTCGAGTATCCAGGCGGCCAGGCCGATTGGAGAATCTTCAATCCCGTACAGCGTCTGTGGACGGTGCCCCATCTCCTGGGCGTACGCTAGCCCCTGCGTATAGAAAAAGTTGAGCTGATCGTACGCGCGCTTCTCTTCAGGTGAGATGCCGGCCGGCGGCGGCGCACCGGTAAAAGCTGCCCCGTCAACTTCCGCCGGAACCGCGCCGGGCATGTTGGTGTGAATGCCGGCCAATTCCGGAGGCGCCAGCACGCCCATCAGATCGGTGATGAGCGCACCCCAATCGCCGCCTTGCGCCACAAATTTCTTGTATCCAAGTCGCTTCATCAGCGCAACCCAGGCGCGTGCGATGTGGGGAGCGTCCCAGCCGGGGGCGGTCGGCTTGCCTGAAAACCCGTAGCCCGGCATCGAAGGAATCACCAGGTCGAAAGCGTCCGAAGCGCTTGCGCCGTGTGCCGTGGGATTGGTCAGTGGATCGATAATCTTCAGTTGCTCGATGATCGAGCCGGGCCACCCGTGCGTGACGATGAGCGGCAACGCATTTTCATGTTTCGATCGAACGTGGATGAAATGAATGTCCAGCCCGTCGATCTCGGTGATGAACTGCGGCAGGGCGCTTAGTCTCGCCTCCACCTTGCGCCAATCGTAATCCGTACCCCAATAGCGCGCGAGCGCCTGAACCGTCGCGAGCTGCACGCCTTGCGTTGCATCCGTGACCGTTTCCCGCTCAGGCCACTTGGTTGCGTTGATACGGCTGCGTAAGTCATTGAGTTTCGCTTCCGGAACATTCACATGAAACGGACGAATCGCACTTTTGTCAGCCGTTTGCTCGCTGCTTCGTTGTGCAGCAATGGTTTGGGTCATGGTGTCCTCTTTTGAGTAGTTTCGAATTTTTGGGTTTGAGTCACGAACCAACAGTCAACGCCAGCCCTTACAACCTAACGAACGCTTTTGATTGGTTGCCGAGAAAATACTTGCCCACGGAAATGGTGAGCACAATTCCCGGTAAATATGCGGATTCAAGGCTGCATTGGATTTCCGCTTCTCTTGGGCGAATGGCGACGTGTTCTTGGGGCGGACGGACGAATACTTGTGCGCCATAACGGCTCCTTACGCAGCAAAAACGCTGTCTGATTCTTGCAAGGAACCGTAGCCCAGTCGGAGCAGCGGAAAGATGCTAGAAAAGACTCTCGTAGATTACGCTCCCGTGAGAGTGTTTGCAGCAAATCTCTCGTACAAGCGGGCTCGTCTGAGGCGTTATGTGTCCAGGTCTGGATCCTCCATTGGCTCATGTCGCGGATTGCTCCCGGATGACGCCAATCCGTCAGTAACTCTCTGATTAAATACCAAGCGCACCCCTCCGCGTGAATGATGTTTCGCAGGCCCGAAAGCTTCGCTGACGGATGGTCGCATTCGGAGAAGAGAATTGAGTTTTGCTTCGATGGGCTAAATGGTTATGTTGCCTACGATGGTCTCCTGCCCCCATGCCGACAAATGAAAACGCTCTCTACACAACATAATTCCGGACATCCAAATTTCGAAATTCTTGGCAACCTGACGTTCAATTGCACGTTGAAGAAAAGCAATTCCCTCGGCTTCGCTCGGGATGACGGCGGTTTTAGTGAAACAGCCAACGCTCGGGATGACGGCGGTTTTAGTAAAACAGCCAACGCTCGGGGTGACGGGGATGCTGAAGTCTTTGGTTTTTCGGCGCGGATTTTGCGCTAACGAGCGCGGACCTAGCCGAGGTGAATCGCTGGACTATTGCCGTCCGTACCTAAAAGGGGATTGCCGGTAACTATCCGCTGGTAACTATTTGCGGCTGGCTAGCGTGTGTATTATCGCAGGCTATAATTCATCCGCACCTGGTTATGTGGAGTGAACTCGCGTAAGACGAAGGAAGGACTCGTGATCGACCAAGTCACACATGCGCAAGCGAGTGAGCCGTTCGAACGGATCCAGTGCCAGTGGTGTCAAGGCATGAACGACAAGGCGGCATTGTCGTGCAGCGCCTGTGGCGCACCGCTCGACATCCGCAACGTTGTAAGCGAATCGGGCTGGCGCGAAGCACCCCGGATACGCGACATGACCGAGATCCACTTCAACGCAAGCACGTGTCAAGTAGAAGGCGAGATCGTTCCTACAGCCGAAATCAATCTTGGACAAGGCGATTCGATCTTTTTTGAACATCACGTGATGCTTTGGAAGGACGTACACGTTCCACTTACTGTGATGCCGCTAGGAGGGGGGTTCAAGCGTGCTCTCGCGGGCATGCCCTTCATCATCAGCATCTCCACCGGACCGGGCCGGATTGCATTTTCGCGCGATGCGGCTGGAGAACTGGTGGTGCTCCCATTGCATCCAGGAATGGAGCTCGATGTTCGGGAACATGCGTTTTTACTGTGCTCGCATAACATCGCCTACTCTTTCGTTCGCGTGAAGGGGCTGACGAACATTTTGTTCGGCGGTCAAGGCATGTACATGGATCGCTTTGTGACAACCAATACACCTGGACTCTTGATCCTGCATGGTTATGGAAATGTCTTTGAGCGCAGGCTCGCAGCCGGCGAAAGCATCATGGTGGAACCGGGAGCTTTCCTATACAAAGACGCGTCGGTCACCATGCAAGTCGAATTCCAGAAGCTTGGGACGGGATTGTTCGGCGGTACGAGCATGAGCCTGGCGAAAATGACCGGCCCGGGCCGCATCGGCATTCAATCGATGTACTTGCATCACAAGACCGAGTAGAGGCAAAGAATGTTCTGCACACATTGCGGATCGCAGGTTTCAACGGGCGCGAACTTCTGCACTTCATGCGGCAACAGGGTTA
>DASYBJ010000641.1:0-14328 GCA_036500845.1 Acidobacteriaceae bacterium | reverse complement strand
GCCGAGAGCCTTCGATCCCTAGAGTCGGCCTCTCTTCAGGAGTTCTTCGACCTCGGCCATCTTAGCCATCGATGGCTGGGCACCCGGCCGTGTGACCGAGATGGCTGCTGCCGCGGCGGCGAAGCGTGCGCTCTCTACGGGACCCTTATGCAGCATCAGACCCGTTGCGAATGCGCCGTTGAATGCGTCTCCGGCCGCTGTGGTATCGACTGCTTTCACTGGGAATGCGTCGACTGTCTCTTGGAGCCCAGTGGCCGAAGCTAGATACGCGCCGCGCGATCCCATCTTGAGCACTACACCCTTGACGCCTTCGCCGATCAGGAGCCTTGCCTTTGCCGCCGGATCGCTCTCGCGCAGGTCTCCGCTCAGCGCCTCGAGGAAAAAGGCGGCCTCTGTCTCGTTCGGAGTGAACCAATCTACCTGCGAAAGGAGCTTCGGCGTTAGCGATCTGGCTGGAGCGGGATCGAGCATCAGCGAGATCGTCTCACGGTTGCAAATCTTTCCGAGGGCTTCGATTGTGTCCTCTGGGATCTCGAGTTGCGCGAGTACCATGCCTGCCGAGCGGAGGATCTCGATCTGCGTTTCGAGATCCTGAGGAGTGAGCAGGGCATTGGCGCCTGGTGCGACAACGATGCTGTTTTCGCCTGTCCCCGAAACGACGATCATCGCGACTCCTGAAGCCTCTTCAGTCATCGTCACGCCGGCGATGTCGACACTCTCTTCTTGGAGATGCGACCGAAGCTGTGCTCCAAAAGCATCTTCGCCGAGCCGGCCGATCATTCTTACTGGATAGCCAAGACGCCCAACTGCCACCGCCTGGTTAGCGCCCTTGCCACCAGGATGAACGCGGAAGTTTCCTCCGAGGACTGTCTCGCCCGCCACCGGAATTCGCTCCGTCGTCACGACCAGGTCGATATTGATGCTCCCGACCACCACGATCGGCTTTTGGCCAGACGGCATAATCCTCTTTGAGAGTGACATGAATTTCTCCCGCTAATCATCGAGAGATTATTGGAAGATAGGAGCCAGAGCGACTGCCGTCAACCCGCATAGGAAGAAGACAAACATCCAGGCGAGAAAGCGTTTCGACCGGGCGGGCGCGCCAGTGAATTCCTTCCATACAAAGACACCCCAACTTGCCGAGATCATCGTTGCACCCTGCCCAATCGAGTAAGAAACGGCAGGACCGACGATATGCGCGCGCGAAGCGACGAAATTGAAAACCGCGCCTGTACACCAGACGATTCCGCCGGCAACTCCCCAGAGATGCCATGAGCGAGGCGCCTTGAAGTAGCCGGTCATAGAAACAGGCTCACGGCCATCGAGTGGCCGGCGCATCAACAGGTAGTTCAATGGGACTGCACAGGCGGCTACGCCGATTGCGAAGAAAAGAGCTGTAGCATACGGTCCCGGTACGCCCGCTTCAGACGGGCCACTGCTGGTCATTGCCTTGGAGACGAAGGGATAAAAAGTTCCCATAAGCACACCGGAAACCAGGCTGAGAAGAATGCCGCGCCGGCTTGTTACCTGGCGCTCCGTTTCGCGCAAGCGGTATGCCATCGCATCGAGCACAATCGCGGTGGCGACTAGAGCGATGCCTCCGAAGAGCATGATAGGGTTTCCGTTTGGCGAGATCGCGTAATTGCCGGCTGCACCGATTACGAGTGCGAGCCCGATACCGATCGGAAACGCCACGGCAAGTCCAGCGATATCGATCGCCGCAACTAAGAGCAGGTTAGCCAAGTTGAAAATAATGCCGCCGTTAAAGGCCAAAAGAGCACGGTGTGGTGCCGTATGAAGAAGATCCTCGAAGAACGGCCTTCCCGTGTGTCCCAAACTGCCGAGGGTTACTCCCCACAGCAGAGCGCCTGCAACGACCCCCACAACATAGTCCCAGTAAAAAAGCTGGAATCTGTAACCTGGGCAGAGCTTAACTGCATTGGCCCAGGAACCCCAGCAGAACATGCTGGCGATCATCAGCGAGAGAGCGACCGCATACGTTTCCGGCTGATACAAGGATCGGGACTCCTTCCTACTTCAAAGCTGGGACAAGAGTGCGCGAAGCAGACGGAGCTGCTGGCAGATTCAGTCTCTGCTCGCCTCCGTGCAGCGGAAAGACACGACCTTGCCATCGAAGCTCTCCATCTACACCTGTAGGCAGACGAACGCTGGCAGCCACTCCTTGCGCGCTACGGGCGAACTCGACCTCAATCATCCCGCGAGGGTGTGGCATGCGGGCAGTCACATGGGTGAGGGGGCCCAGATGAGGTTCGATCCGGACGGTGTGAAAACCGGGCGATCCGGGCCCGATGCCAGCAACGATGGTAGGGAGGTCGTAGTTGGGCGAAGCACTCCAGGCGTGCGAGTCCGATCTCGTCGGCTCCGGTTTTTCCGCCCAAGTCGTTAGCCCGAGGGTTAGCATTTTCCGCCAGGGCTGAAGCATCTCCATGTACATGTCACCCATACCCGCGTGATCGATCGCCCGCGAGAGATAGAAGCGAAAATAATAGGAAGCCGGCGAGATAGCGGGTAGCTTCATCCCAGTCTTGAATCCGGAGTCCGTTGCGGAGAGAACCTCGTTCAGTGCGGCGCGCTGCTCGTTCGCCGGAATCACATCGAGCCATACGGCGAATGCGTTCGTTTCCTGGCTGTAATGCTTCTGCTCCTTCGTGTCGGCAACCAGGCCCAGGCCTGGATTCCAGCAAAGTGCGCGCACCGCATTGGCGGAACGGTCGGCCGCGTTGCGGTACATTTCGGAGGTGTTTGAATCGCCCATTGCTGTTTCGAGATCGGCCGCGTCGCGCAAGGCAGCGACGAACTGAAGGGTGATGATGGCTGAACCACCATTGTCATCCTCGGGTGGCACTCCATTTTCGAATTCCGGCGTCCAGTCGACATACGGCCACCATGGCAGCTTCCCAATCAAGCCATCCGCCCGTACGCGATCGAGAAACCATTGGAGTACAGCTCGGGTCCCAGGGAGTTGCTCGCGAACAAATTCAGGATCGTCCCGGTACATCCAGAAATCGTGCACCATGTCGACCCAGAAGAGGGAAAAAGGGGGGATTGCTTGGAAGAGGGACGCGGGACCGCGGCTCAGGGTGATTCCGTCGGGAAGGCGCGTGTTGTTGATTGCCTCGATCGCCTGCTTCGCCAGGCGATCGTCTCCTGCGACGGCGTAAGAGATGAGCGCCTGGATACGCGTGTCTCCCACATACTGAAGCTGCTCCCAATAAGGCGTATCCATGTATGTCGAATGCGCATCGAGCCGCGCCGTTCGCCACCCTGTTGTCCAGATATCATCCAGGGAAACATCGTCAGCGCGGAACGAGCCTCTCTCTACGAAGGGGTAGGCGGTAAACCAGCTTCGTAGATTTTCGAGATGCAGTGGCTGGTCCGCAGTCTCGACATCGATCTGGAGATAGCGCCAAGTGCGCCATACCAATGGCTCAAAAACGCGGTGGTCATTGCCGTCAGCTACGAATTCGTCGTACACGCCGCTTGCTGTTTTGCCTTCGATCTCGTTTCGATTTCCCTTTACGTCATTCTTATCCCGGAGCGCCTCGGTATAGGTCAGGCGCACTGTGGCATCCTTGCCGCCGCTTACTGCCAGTTCAGGATAAGCGGTTGTGAGATGCGCCCGGTCAATGAGGAGGGAAGCTTTGCTGCGCGGCGGCACAAGCACGGCGCGACTTGGAAACTCTGCAGCTCCGCTTACTCCGGATGAGCGGACGACGCGCCCTACAGGTTCCTGTTCCATTTGCATCGGCGGCAGAGTATCAGGCACGAGTCGCCAGTTGACGTGGAGATCGGCCGCGTCACGAAGGCCGCCTTTTCCTAGCGAAACTGCTTTTTGCCAATCGCCACGCGAAGCCGAGGTCTGCCACTCCCAATCGTAGCTGCGGCTGTCCATGCGAGTCGCCGGCTCGGCCGCGTAGTATCCGTGCCATGAGCCAGCAGGTCGCGGGAGACTCTCTATTCCCATCTCGCGCTCGACCTCCCACGTGGAATTCGTTTGAAGCTCGGAGTTGTGTGGATCGGAAGTGTTGAGATAGAAGCCTGTGCGGTCACTTACCTGTGCAAGTGCGGATCGTGCGCCGAAGTTCCAGACCGTAGCGCCAACCCAATTCTCTCCAGCGTGCAGAAACGGCGCGAGATCGATGGTTTCAAATCTCCAGTGTCCTAAGTCCCCCCGCGCTGGCCCAGTCCCTACGCGCTGCCCATTCACATACAGGACAAATTGATTATCGGCGCTTACTTTCACCATGAAGTTCGCGGGCCGTTCCGCCAGCGTGAGTTGCTTACGAAAGTGGAAGATTCCTTCATCGCGGGCTGGCGCGTTGGGGCAAGCGATCCACTCAGCGTCCCATTGAGAAACAGGCCCAGGTTGGGCCACGGCTGGCAGGCATGAAAGAAGAAGTGCAAAGGACAAAAAAGAGCGGCGAAGAGGCTCAGATTTCAAGAGGCCGGCTCCGTACTTACAAGTGGTCGAGGGTGGGATTATGCAACGCGCGACTAACGGCTGACAACCGTTTCGGGCACGGTTCTGGAACTCATGGTTGCAAGCATGACGCGCGGATGTTCCAAAGTTCCCGTCACTGAAAAGCTATCCGATTCGGAGTCGCTTCTGAGATCAATCTGACGGTTAAAGGATATTGTTCCGGAAAGAGGCGTGGTTTCAGCGTCGCGGGTTAGGACACTTTGCTCGATATGAATGCTTGAGTCCTGAATCGTCGCGTCTCCGCTCCAGTCATCGAAACGCATTCGTGCAAGCGCCGTACTCGACGGCGACACGGGTGTCGCCAAACTGCCCTTTCTCCAGTTCCAGTGCAAGGTGCCGTTCGAAGAGCTGATCAATTCCTGGGTGCCGGTGCCAGACATCTTCCAATGTGCCGAAAAGTCTGCAGAACCACTTCCCCAGTGCTCCGCGGAAAGCGCTGCAAGCGCTGTCAACGACGCATTCCTGATCTGGGCGTTGAACTCGTAGTTCGGGGCATCTCCGGTAGCGTCAAGCGTACCCGCCAGGTGGACCGCCCCATTTAACATTTCACCGTCGAGAGAGCGTATTTGCATGGATCTTCCAGCGATCTCGACATCCCCGGTCGCATCATGCATCACTAGCTTACCCAAGGACAGAGCGCCGATCTGAAAGGTCCCCGAGAGTTGCGGCCAAACAATGGTGTGATGGTCGATGTGGCTGAGGATCTCCTGCAAAATCTCGCCACTTTGGTCGGAGCTTTGCAAACTAGATTGCAGTTCGCCGACATCCAGCGACGGTTGTGCGAAAGTGAAGTGGCCTGAGCATGCATTGTCAGGAGTGCAGAGCGTAGGGTATTCAAGCGCTCCCTCTCCCTGGAGCTCACCGTAGCCAAATGACACATCTGTCCAGGCAACATCGGTGGGATGAATCGTACCCAGAGCGGAAGTAATTTTAAGGGGCTGAGACAGGTAGGGCGCGCTCACTTCTACATCTTTCAGCAAGACCGTGCCTTCCGTGACGGAAGGGAGGACCGGGTGCTCGGAGTCAGCGACAGGCAATAACCATGGGCCGTGAACATCAAGATCCATGGTCGCTGTTCCCGCAGTTGCCAGCTTGGCTTCAGCGAGCCCTCCCCAGGTTGACTGCGAAGGAGAGGCACCCGCGAGGGCCTTGCTCAATCCACGTAGCCGCGCAATTGCTCCGGAGCCGCTCAGGTGCAAGTTAAAGCCGGACAGTGTGAATCGCCCGTCAATCGACACCGGGGTCGATTCCCCCAGGGAAAGCCTCATCGGCTGAAGAACCAGCGCTTGCTGAGCGACGGGAGCCGATGTTCTAGGAGCAGAGCGAGCCATCGCGGGCGGCAAGGGATGCCCCTCGAAGGACAAGCGCACCGGGGTGAGTACCAGCGGCTTGAGCGGATCCGGCGGTATCACTGTCAAGCTTCGGGTTCTCGCTTCGCCCAAAAGCGAGGCCGGGGATTCACTCGAGGAAATGTAGGTGAAATGACCGTTGAGTTCTCCCACTGCCCGAACCCCGTTCCCCCAACCATCGCGCAACTCCTGAAGGCCGGCCAGGACCGCAGCGGCTGGAAGGCGATGTATCTCCAGATCCAATTTTGTCTCCGCGCCCGGCTGCATTTGTCGAATGTGGCCACGCAGAAGAAGCTCGCCACCGCCAACAGAAGAAGAGCAGCGGATACCCTCAACTGCTCTCACGTCCTTGTGGTAGGAAGCGTTGCACTCTGTGTTGAGATCCAGTTGTTGTGCCGGCACGAACTCAGCGCGATGCAGCCCGGCGATCTTGATCCGCGTTTTCACTTTCGCCAAACCGACCGAGCCGGTGATATTCGCCTGAACGTCAAGATCGCCGCGCCAGCCAACATCTTTTCCGATAGAGAGACGGCTCAATTGACCGAGCGGAGCCGAACTCCATTCCGCGTGCAACTTAACCGGCATCTCAGCGAGCGTGGGGGCCCGGCGCAAACTGCCATCGATGCGCAATAGGCCTGTGTCTGAGAGCTGCAGGTCGAGGTCGGTGCGGGCCGGTTGTGCGCGGAAGTGCACACCCCACTCGTCAGGATTCTCCAGCCAAACCGAGAGGTCTGAGTTCAGAAACGAGAGAGGCTTCTTCTCATTCCCGCGCTTGAAATTGATCCTGGCATTCGTGGCCTCGATGTAAGGGAACCGAGGTGCATTGCTAATGTAGCGTTGGCCAGTAGGCGCATTTGCGGTATGTGCTGCCTGCAGAAGGATTGAGCCGAAGTTCCATGAACCGTCCTCGGCCCGGACGAGGTTAAGGCTTGCGTCGTCGAAATAGATGCGGGCAATCTCGAGTTTGCCGCGCCAGAGAGAAGACAATCGCAGGTACGCGGTCACACTTGAGGAGCGAAGAATCGGCTCGGCTCCAAACTGAGGATCTTCTTCCACCCAAAAATCGGAGAGCTGGAAGCCGGGCAACGGCAGCAGCCGGAGTGTCACTGACGAAAGATGCACCCGACGCCCAACGCTGTGGCCGATACTCGAAGCAACCCTGCGCTGATACCGGTTGAGGTTAATCAGGGGCGGAAGCACAACCGCCAAGGCCAAGGCGACGACTGCACCCAGAAAAATCCAATGCCTCGGCGGAAGCGGCTTTCCTGCGAACATCCTAATGAACCAGGCGAAACGTGCGCCGCCAGCGGGTCTGGTCGAAAAAGTGAGTGACCACGTGTAAATAGAACTGCAGCCGGTCTCCCAGGCTTTGCTTCTCATACTGGTTTTCCGGCTCAATGAAGGACCAGTAGATAAACAGCGGGCTACCGACAATGTTCGCGCGGGGTACAAAGCCCCAGTAACGGCTGTCGAGTGAAACAGGCCGGTTATCCCCCATCGCGAAGTAGTCGCCCGGGGGCACGACCAAATCTCCGTTTTGAATGTGGTTCGGTAGATCGACCGACCATGTTGGCGTCACGTCGCCACTCTGCGAGGGTGGCACGGCCGGAAAATCA
Organism: Acidobacteriaceae bacterium; assembly: GCA_036500845.1. GTDB lineage: Bacteria > Acidobacteriota > Terriglobia > Terriglobales > Acidobacteriaceae > PALSA-350. Next base: position 6,862 of record DASYBJ010000641.1, on the reverse strand, counting down.
TCGCGATACGGAAAGTAATCTCCGTAATTGGGCTTTGCGGCTTGCGGTTCATTTTGGGGTTGCCCGTTGAGGTAGACAACACCCTCATGCAGATGGATGCGATCTCCAGGAATCCCGATCACTCGTTTTACCAGATAAAGATCGGGCTCGCCCGGCTTGAAGAAGACGATGATATCGCCTCGACGAACGTCGCGGTAATGAACAAAGGGGGCCCACGATGTGCGTGGCGCCAGAGCCACTCGCCCGACCAGCACGTGATCGCCGATCAGCAGTGTCTTCTCCATTGAGGAGGAGGGTATTTCGAAGTTTTGGAAGATGAAAGTAAGGGCAAAAAGCCCGATGACGAGCACCGTGCAAATCGAAGCGAGGGCTTCGAGAGGCGTTTCTTCCTTTGCCCGTTGGCTTTGAACCTGAGTGACTGTAGCTTGCATCATGAATTCAACTGAGTCTCGCGTTTTCTATTGGTCGCCGACGCGAAGTAACATTCGCGTGAGCAGACCGCTGCTTTGGCCAGAACTACCGCACCACACGAAACATGCGACCCCAGCGGGCGAAAGCGACGACCGTGTCGAGGGGGCTCTTCTCGTGTCCGAGTCTATCATCCGGAAGCATCGCGGCATCGGTGGTAGAGGGTTCGTGGAGGGAGAAGTAGATGATAAGCGGCCGTCCCACGATGTTCTCTTTACGTACGAAGCCCCAATAACGGCTGTCCCGACTATAGTTGCGGTTGTCTCCGAGGACGAAATAGCTGTCTTGAGGCACAATCAATTCTCCGTTCTTCACCGTACTCCGCATCTGCATCCACCAGCGAGTATCGACCCCCAGGTCCGTGTATAGGGCAGAAGGGAACTGGTCCCGAAAACTGTCTTGATAGCTGCCCTCGAAAATTGCGAAGGGTTCGTTTTGTTTTTGCCCATTGATGCGAACAATTCCATTTTCCAGTCGGATCCGATCGCCGGGCAGGCCGACGACGCGTTTGACTACGTGGTCGGAGGGATCCAACGGAAAATGGAAGACGATGATGTCTCCTCGGCTGACAGGTTGGTATGGAAGCAATCCAGCCCAAAACCCCGGCGGACCATAAGCAGACTTGTTCACCAGCAGGAAATCTCCCACCAGTAGAGTCCGTTCCATCGATTCCGATGGGATACGGAATGGCTGCGCGATGAAGGTAAGGATGAAAAGCGCGATAACGGTGATCGAGAGCAGCGAACGGATGGTATCAAGGAAGTTCGGAAAAATTAGATGGGCATGACGGTCCACATGCTGAGTTGCGGGGGCGGGATGGTCCAACCGGGCCTCTACGAGATCTGCGGCGAATCCCTTTAGGTGAGTCCCTGTGGATTCTGGGTTCAAGAGCCCTCCCCTTCTGCGATCGCTGCGGCCGCGTGCATGTATTCTCGCTTTCGCAGTTTCTCAAAGGCGCGTCTGGCTGCTTCTTGCTCCGCCTTCTTCTTGGTAGTGCCTATTCCGCGTGCCAAGGCCGTGAGACTGCCGGCTCCGAGAGGAACTCTTACCTCTACCAGGAAACGTTTGCGATGGTCAGGGCCGCTTTCCGCTTTGAGCACATAGTCCGGGGGCCCTGCCTTTTGAGCCTGCAACAGCTCCTGCAGCGCGGATTTGTGATCTCCCAGAGATACCCCTGAATCCAACGCCTTGCGCAACTCGTTCAAGTACGGACCGACCACATGTTCATTGACGAAGTGCTCGACCGGGCCCAGGCCGCCGTCGAGGTACAAGGCCGCAATGATTGCCTCGACGGAGTTTGCCAGCAGCGCGGATTTTTTCCGGCCCCCGCTGCGCTCCTCCCCGCGACCCAAACGCAAATACGTGCCGAGTTGGAGAGAGGAGGCCACCCGTGCCATATGACGCCGGCTCACCAGACTGGCGCGAAGCCTTGTCCACTCGCCTTCGTCTAGATCCGGAAAGCGCCGAAAAAGGGTTTCCGCAACCACCAAGCCGAGTACGGCGTCTCCCAGGAACTCCAATTGCTCGTTGTCGCGGTCGTGAGTTGGAAGAGCAGCGGCGGTCTCTGCCTGCTGTGCCTCCAAAGCCCGTTCGTGGGCCAGGGAGCTATGTGTGAGAGCCCGTACCAGAAGTTGCTCGTGGCGAAAACTGTGCCCAAGCGCTTCCTGGAGCGGATTGAGGTTCGAATGTACCATCCTGCTGTTGCCTGTGTCTTATCGCATCGTAACTCAACTCGAGCGATGCAATCCTCGGTTGCGATCCCTTCGTGTTGCGACTACTTGGGCGCCTCCGGAGGTTGCTGCGGATTATGGGCTGGGTGCTCCTGCGGATCAGCACTACTGTCGTCCGCAGGTTCTGTATGAGCTTGCTGGGGAACGGCATAGGCTTGTTTCAAGCCTTTTTCTGCAGCGAGCTTCGTGTCCGGTTGGCCATCGCGGACCTCGAGCGCCGCACGGTATTCAGTCACGGCCTGGTCTCGCTCCTCCTGGACGTCATAAATACGGCCCAGGTAAATGTGCGACCACGCGAGCATGCGCGGGTCTTTCGAAAGCCGTACGGTCTCCTCAAAATAGCGTTGGGCACCAGCCACGTCGCGGTGAAGGATGGCAACCCGCGCCAGGATAAAGTTTGCGCGCGCAACATCGCCTGCTCTGTCTTGCAGCGCCTGTTGGGCGACTTTCCCGGCAGAATCGGCATCCCCCTTCATCAAGTCGGCCTCCGCGAGATCCAGCCCCTTCAATTGGCGCGGCACTCTGCGAACCACGTCGGCAGAGGCTTGATCCACGAACTGGATATTTTTCACTCGGCTCAATTCGGCAGGCACATCCATGCCATAAACCATTTCGCCGATACTCTCGCTGAAGCTTTGTGGCTGCTTCTCGAAACCGGCGAACGCGTTATAGAAGTAGCTGGTCAGAACGTATCCCTGGCGCATCGATTGCTGAACGGAGTTGCGGCGAACCGCTTCAGCACGCTCAATCGAAGCGTTGTGTTGACGCGTCGCGTCGTCAAGGTCGCTGCGGCGCACATCCTCGGGAACCTTGTAGATCGCCACGCCGGTATCCATTGTGCGTGCTTCGATAGCCCGGATCATGCATTCAACTACCAGCGCGACTACGTCGCTCCGGTATGTGTAGTCAAGGGGCGCTTCACGCACGGTTTTGAGGAAGGGAAGCAGACGGTTCATTGCAGTTGCACGCGCGTAAAGGAAAGGCTCGATCTGGTAATGCAAGTAGGTGTGGCGAACCTGGGTGATCTGAATCTTTCCGTTTACCGGAGACACCACTACGACGTAGTCCGTTCCGTAGACGCGTGCATTCGTCTGCCGCGGATCGAGCATCGGCTCGACGACTACCAGAAATCGTGAGTTCCCGGAAGTGTTCACGGGAGTCTTTAGATAGGCATTTGTGTCGACGATCATCTTCGTGAGCGAATCGTGGAGACGATTGAGCTCCAGGTCGTATTGCGGGCGGGCGTGCAGCCAGACGGCGTGCAGATTCACGAGTCTGTCGAAATTCCGCAGCATAGGGAGCATCTCGGAGACCTGCATCGAATCCGGAGGCATATCTTCGTTCTCCGCGCTCTGCTTGAGCTCAGGCGGCGCCGTGACGTAGAGCGCAAGCGAGATGTATTGCGCCAAATCGAGTCCCGAGTCAGAAAGCCGATGCCGGTCGATAAAAGTACAAAGTAGATCGCGGGAGTCGCGCGCTTCCGCGGAGCCGAGGAGCGCCTGGTTGACTTCTCGTCTGACTTCCGTACGCACTGGATCAGACTCAGCGAGTCCCTGGTCATAGCCGCATGCATTGAGCGCCACTGCGATGTCGAACAGAGCCTCACTCGTCTGCAGGCTGATCTCCGGACCGGCAGCCTCTACGAGAGCAGGTGCTTTGGGGGACGGAGCTTGGGCCGGCGGGGCAACTGAAGGTTGTGAGTCGGACGATCGCTGACCGAGAACCGGAATCGCGCCGAAAAAACAGAGCGCAAGACCGAAACAGAGCACTCTCCGGGTGAATATTGATCGCACCCATTGCGGACTCGTTGAGTGCCGGAGTTGACGCTGCATCGTTATCGCATTTCTCCTGTTACTGCCCCTTTTCAGGAGAAGGTATCTGCCGCTTTTCCTGACTGAAAGGGAGCTGTGAGAGCGAACCCTCTCCAGCGCTCCCAGCTCGGCGGTTCCAGCTGGTGTTCCAGGAGAAATGCATAGCTTCTGATTAGTCTATGCACGCCCCAGTTGCAGGGTCAAACGAATCGGAGGCTCGGTTTGAGCCGGTGACAGGCAATTTTTGGGAGGAATCGTGCATCTCCCGGTGCGAGGAGATGCACGCGATGACCTTACTGGAGTCAAAGTGCCGTGCGCGGGGGTGCAACTCAGCCGTGTACCGATACGCCGGAGAAGGAGAGGACGACCATTCCACGAACCGGCTCCCCGGAGGTTCTGGCCGGGTCGAAGACACTGAACAGCAAGGCGTTCTGCAATTGTGTAGATGTCCTCATGTCAGTGGTTCCGGAGACAACTTTGTAGTCGTATACGCGTCCTTCACGATTGATGAATGCCTCGACAATCACCGGGTTATCGCGGTCGCCAATCGCTCCCGCCGGCTCAACCGACGAGTAGAGAAAACGAGGCGCAGAGGCCACTCCCAGAGGTTGGTCACGGGCTGAAAGTGGTTCGGGCGAGGCGAACATTCCGACCAGAAGGGAAACCGACCCTATGAGCAGCAGGGTACTGGCCAACCCCGCGGAAAACTGAAGAACCAATGGCCGCACTGTGTTCTCCCAACGGATACGCCAGCGAGCCAGATTTTCACGCGTGCCGCCTGCCGCTTCGTGCGAGAGTGCAACACGAAGGCGCAGGCTGAGGTCCTTGGGAGCTTTGGCTGGACCAAGCGAACTGAGAAGAACTTGCGCATTTCGCCACTCGGCGAATTCATTGGCGCACGCAGGGCATTTCTCCAAATGCCAAGAAATCTCCTGCATCGCCGCACCACTCACGGCACCATCCAGATAACCAGAGAATCCGTCGCGAATATGATCGCACTCATTCATTTGGCCTCCTTTGCGCCCACTGAGAGCGGCGCATCGGGCTGAAGGGAACGACTGGGGCGCTTGGCTGCGGCTGCTGCAAATCCAGCGAGGCGGCCTTTGAGCTGTGCACGGCCGCGCATAAGTCGTGATTTCACCGTGCCGAGGTTCACACCAAGGATTTCCGAAACCTCTTCATATGAGAATCCTTCGATATCACGCAGCACGACAACCGTTCGAAAGGGCTCTGGAACCTGGCGCAACCCCTCTTCCACGCGAACTCGGATCTCTTCGTGGGCAGCGATATCGAAAGGTGATTCGTGCACGTCGACGAGCGTGTCTTTCAAGCATAGTGGTCGGCCGTCGCCCGATTCGCCCGCGTCAGCTTCAATTGTGACTTCCTGCCTCTTATGGCGCCACCACCAGCGGCGTTGGTTCGAAGCCTCACGGAGCGCAATCCGGTAGATCCACGTGCGCAGGCTGGCCTCGCCATTAAAACTGCCAATACCGCGATAAACCTTGATAAATACGTCCTGCGTCAGATCAGCCGCATCCGCTCCATCCGTTACGGTGCGAGCGATGAGGCTGTAGATCGGCTGATGATATTTCGCGATGAGCCATGAGAAGGCCTCTTCCGAACCCGCTTTGAGTTCAGAGACAATGGAAGCCTCTTCCGGTTGAAGTCCAATTATGCTAGCGACGTTTCCCAAAGCAATCCCTGCGTGCATTCAAAAACTCCCCATACGATAACAGGAATACGCATCGCCCGCACCGGTCCTTCCGCACACTGTCGTGCTCAAACCGTCCGGGCGGGTGAACCGGCATTCGGAAACGCAAGTAACGAATTGGAACCAGGGAACGAGCTCCGCTCAAGTACCTGATCCTGCTCTGGATTCCCGCATGACAGTGTGCGGTAAATCCCCCTACTTTGTTAGACACCGAGCGAGGCTAGAGGTTCCCGAATTCCGACGATCACTCGATTACTGGGGGGCATGAGGGGTCGCAGGAGCAGTTGGAGGAGTCGCAGGAGCTGTTGAAGGTGTCGTTGGCCTTTTCTTCCGGCGCTTTGGAGGTTCCGGGCCATCGTCGACCACAAGCTTGGAAGGTGCGGCTGCGGGAGCAGGCGCCGGTTTGGCGGCCGCGGCGGCTAGCTGTGCTCGAAGCTGAATCAACTGGGTGTCTTGAGCAACCACCGATTCCAGGAGTGCGTTGGCGAGTTGCGCGCGAGCGGACTCCAGTGTGGCCCGCGCCGCTTCGAGCTGATTTGCATCTCCGGAAGACCCTGAAAGACTGGCCATCTCGCTAACCCTCAGCAGCACATCGTAGAGAGCGTCAATATTACGGAAGATGGCAAAGGCAGGCGCCAAAGGCGCCGTCGGTGAACTGTTCGCTTGAGCCTGATCCAGAAGCGGTGGGAGCGTGGCACTCAGATCCCGTTGAATCGATATAACATCGCCCTGGGTTGACTCGCGCAGATCGGTTGGCGCCTTCCACCGCATGATTCTGAGGTTCCCAACTGCGTCCCCCACTTGTCCCAGGGCCGGACGCAAGCCTGCGATAGCGGGTCCGGTGGTGTTTCCAGAGGGTGCCGGAGCGGCGGCCGCCGGAGCCGTCTGCGCGAGCGCTGCGGAACTCGCAAACACGGCGAACAGCGCAACCACTTTGCGCATCCGCCAAATGGACTTGGACATACTTCTTCCTCCAAAGCAAACCACCATAGACCTAGGTTGCCACAAAACGCATCGTGTTTGACGGATGCAGCCGGGTCAATGAAAATACAGGGAGTCCTTGTGGGCCTGTGGCGCAGCTGGGAGCGCGCTTCCATGGCATGGAAGAGGTCGTCGGTTCGATCCCGACCAGGTCCACCAAT